>NZ_CP047656.1:2230833-2562500 GCF_009906955.1 Paraglaciecola mesophila | reverse complement strand
TATAATGGGTCAGCGACTTATATTTTGTAGCAAGGTTAACCGAATAGGGGAGCCGTAGCGAAAGCGAGTGTTAACTGCGCGTTTTAGTTGCAAGGTATAGACCCGAAACCCGGTGATCTAGCCATGGGCAGGTTGAAGGTTGAGTAACATCAACTGGAGGACCGAACCGACTAACGTTGAAAAGTTAGCGGATGACTTGTGGCTGGGGGTGAAAGGCCAATCAAACCGGGAGATAGCTGGTTCTCCCCGAAAGCTATTTAGGTAGCGCCTCGGACGAATACCACTGGGGGTAGAGCACTGTTAAGGCTAGGGGGTCATCCCGACTTACCAACCCTTTGCAAACTCCGAATACCAGTGAGTACTATCCGGGAGACACACGGCGGGTGCTAACGTCCGTCGTGAAGAGGGAAACAACCCAGACCGCCAGCTAAGGTCCCAAAATTATTGCTAAGTGGGAAACGATGTGGGAAGGCTAAGACAGCTAGGAGGTTGGCTTAGAAGCAGCCACCCTTTAAAGAAAGCGTAATAGCTCACTAGTCGAGTCGGCCTGCGCGGAAGATGTAACGGGGCTAAGCAATATACCGAAGCTGCGGACGCATAGTTTACTATGCGTGGTAGGGGAGCGTTGTGTAAGTGGCTGAAGGTGAACTGAGAGGTTTGCTGGACATATCACAAGTGCGAATGCTGACATGAGTAACGATAATGCGGGTGAAAAACCCGCACGCCGGAAGACCAAGGTTTCCTGTCCCATGCTAATCAGGGCAGGGTAAGTCGGCCCCTAAGGCGAGGCAGAAATGCGTAGTCGATGGGAAACGGATTAATATTTCCGTACTTGGTATATCAGTGATGGGGGACGGAGAAGGTTATGCAAGCATAGCGTTGGTTGTCTATGTGAAAGTGTGTAGGGTTGAAGTTTAGGTAAATCCGGACTTCTACATGCCTGAGACACGAGACGAGACTCTACGGAGTTGAAGTTGCAAATACCCTGCTTCCAGGAAAAGCCTCTAAACTTATGATATATCGAACCGTACCCCAAACCGACACAGGTGGTCAGGTAGAGAATACTAAGGCGCTTGAGAGAACTCGGGTGAAGGAACTCGGCAAAATCGTACCGTAACTTCGGGAGAAGGTACGCCGCTGTTTGTGATGAGACTTGCTCTCTAAGCGAATGGCGGCCGCAGTGAAAAGGTGGCTGGGACTGTTTATTAAAAACACAGCACTGTGCTAAATCGAAAGATGACGTATACGGTGTGACACCTGCCCGGTGCCGGAAGGTTAATTGATGGGGTTAGCGCAAGCGAAGCTCTTGATCGAAGCCCCGGTAAACGGCGGCCGTAACTATAACGGTCCTAAGGTAGCGAAATTCCTTGTCGGGTAAGTTCCGACCTGCACGAATGGTGTAACCATGGCCACGCTGTCTCCACCCGAGACTCAGTGAAATTGAAATCGCAGTGAAGATGCTGTGTACCCGCACCTAGACGGAAAGACCCCGTGAACCTTTACTATAGCTTGGCACTGAACATTGACCCTACATGTGTAGGATAGGTGGGAGACTTTGAAGCGTGAACGCCAGTTTGCGTGGAGTCATCCTTGAAATACCACCCTTGTACGTTTGATGTTCTAACGTTGTTCCCTAATCGGGAATGCGGACAGTGCCTGGTGGGTAGTTTGACTGGGGCGGTCTCCTCCCAAAGAGTAACGGAGGAGCACGAAGGTTGGCTAATCCTGGTCGGACATCAGGAGGTTAGTGCAATGGCATAAGCCAGCTTAACTGCGAGACAGACACGTCGAGCAGGTACGAAAGTAGGTCATAGTGATCCGGTGGTTCTGTATGGAAGGGCCATCGCTCAACGGATAAAAGGTACTCCGGGGATAACAGGCTGATACCGCCCAAGAGTTCATATCGACGGCGGTGTTTGGCACCTCGATGTCGGCTCATCACATCCTGGGGCTGAAGTCGGTCCCAAGGGTATGGCTGTTCGCCATTTAAAGTGGTACGCGAGCTGGGTTTAGAACGTCGTGAGACAGTTCGGTCCCTATCTGGTGTGGGCGTTGGATGATTGAGGGGAGCTGCTCCTAGTACGAGAGGACCGGAGTGGACGAACCGCTGGTGTTCGGGTTGTTTTGCCAAGAGCATTGCCCGGTAGCTACGTTCGGAATCGATAACCGCTGAAAGCATCTAAGCGGGAAGCGAGCCCCAAGATGAGTCATCCCTGGCAGTTTAACTGTCCTAAAGGGTTGTTGAAGACTACGACGTTGATAGGCAGGATGTGGAAGCGTTGCAAGGCGTTAAGCTAACCTGTACTAATTGCCCGTGAGGCTTAACCATACAACGCCCAAGTGACTTTTTATAAGTTTGCGTGTTGTTTGTATGACAAGTATTTAATCAAGAGTAAGACTAAAGAGATTTAGCGACGATTACAGCCAGACCTTACGAGGCGCGGCATCAGCTTTTACATATTGAATTTATTGAGCTAAGGCTTGATAAATAACAGTTTATGTCTGGCGGCCATAGCGATGCGGCCCCACCTGATCCCATCTCGAACTCAGAAGTGAAACGCATTAGCGGCGATGGTAGTATGGGGTTTCCCCATGCGAGAGTAGCACACCGCCAGACTCCCATTTAGAATGAAGCCACCTTAATCGGGTGGCTTTTTTCGTTTTTGTGCTATAGAAAAAATCAACTGTAGTCGAAATCGCATTTTAAAGCTTATTAACGTAGTAGACGGCTAGGTGACATACTTCCCTGTAGCTCAGTCCAGCCCGACATCCATGTCGGTCGTTCAAACGGCTGGAGCGGTGCTCCAGATAGCCCCGTTTTCACCCATGAATGTCGTTCAGACGGGCAAAGCTGCGCTTCGCAAAAGCCTCCGCTTTCACCCCCATGCGACAGCCTCGCTGCGCGGCATCCTATGCGCCAACCGCGATGCGAGACAATACGGTTGCCGGAAGACAACGCCAGACTCCCATTGCACGAAAAAGCCCTGACCAAAAAACGGTCAGGGCTTTTTCGTATATGCGCTTCGCGCAAAGGCAACTCGGCAACAAACCTCTAGGGAAGTATCAACTACGGTATAAACACGTCCATGATGAAAATCACCCATAAAGCTCCCACGTTTTATCCATCAGTAGCCAGTTAACATTACAGAACTACTGCGCATTAAGTGTCACATCATAAAGTGAAAAATTAGTCAGGACGATTTTTGATCATAGGATCGGCACTGATAATAGCGTTGGCAAACTCATCGTCGCCACGCTGAATTAAGGTCAGCCTAACAGAGATATCTTGAGCGCTTTGACAATCATTATTAAAGCAAATAATGTTACCGGCACCATTTATCATAAAATCCCAATTGGTGTCTGGGTTGCAGCCATCTTCGGTTTTTTGCAGTGCCCCGAAGAAGATATAAGGGTCTGCGCTGTCATCAGTATCTAGGGTGAAAATCGCCATGCCTGAGCGGTTAAAGTCGAGTACAACCTCTTCATCCCAGCTTTTTTGCTCGCTATCGTAAAACTGCACTACGGGCTCGCATCCTTGACTCGCTAATACTCGGGATTTAATTCTTTTTATTTGTGGGAACATTTTTCCTTCCTTTTTGGTTGAACGTTATGGTGAGCTAAAAGCTATAATTATTAATCTGCATCAGTGCTAATTTGTCAGCGAACTGTTTAACTTTATCCTGCTGTTGTAAGCAGTCATGAGCTTGTACATAGGGCAGTAATACCTCGTAGCCGCTGTTATAAGTCACAATGGGTTGTAGCAAGTTGGCGGCCTGCTGACAGGCTTTGCGTTTGTCGGAACGGGTATTGCTAGTGGCATTGGTGGTAGATACAGCACCTACCTGGTTCTGTGCGTGCTCATCTTGTTTTGCTTCTAACAAATAAACATTACTTAAGGCGGTCAACAGTAACTGGTTTGAAGGCTGTTCACTTAACAACTTTTCTAACTTTGATTTTGCTAATTGGATAGCACTACCGGCTAAATCCCAATTATCACCAAGTTCATAACTTTTGATAACAATTGCAATCAGTGAATAAAATTTTTTGGCTCTGGATAATATTTTTTGAAAGTCAGGCCACGTTATAGTTTGGCTGTCAGGCGTTTTATGCACCAAAGCCATTAAGTGACGCCCGAATATATCGGCTCGGAGCAAGTCGAGTTGCCATATTTCATTAGATGGGTCTTGCTGTAACAGAGTATCTAGATTAGCTTTGGCCGATAAAGCCGAGCGATTCGCCGCATTATACTGACCTAAATAATACAACACATTGGCATTATTTAGGTAAGAGTATGCAAGGCTTTCGATTAAGTTAGCGTTATCGCTGTGAGTAATTAGTAAGTTAACAATAATGTTTTGTACTTTTTCACGTGTGTGCACCGCTTGTTGTAGGCTGCCTAATTGCTCTTCTGTTTCAGCTAGCCATTCGAGAGTATTAGCAACCTCTAAATGAGATATATCAGTATCAGAAATACCATCAACCAGTTGATATTGAGCCGATAATGCTTTTTCAAACGCCTCTTTGGCGGCACTCAGATCTTGCAGTTTACTGCTAACGGCCCCCATCGCTAGATAGGCATAAGAAAGCTCAAGTTTAGCGTCATCACTATTGGGTTTTAGCTGATTCATCAATTTGCTAAAAGACAGATATTCCTCGAAATGCGGCTTTGCTAAGATGAACTCTGCCTTGTCCGAGGCCAATTGTCCCAACCAAAATGCGTTTGCGCCTAGGGCTTTTAACAGTTCGCTGTTCTCGGGTTGAATTTTATATAATTTGTCTAAAATCGTTTTGGCTGTGCTAAAGGCCTGCTTGGCTTCATCATTTTTATTGCGTGAATAGGCCACTTCACCCATTGCAGCAAGGGTTTGAGCATGCTGAAAGCGGGTCTTAAAATTTTGCGCGGTACCGGTTAAAGAGGGGAAAAAAGCCCCCTCGTCCTCTTCATCTTGTTGGCTAAAATACTCCAAGGCTTTGTTGCTGATCCCATCGAGTAAATCCATGCGCTTTACACTGCGCAGTTTGTCGGCGAACTCACCTACCATAAACCCTAATAGACTTTCGGCTTCTAAGCGTTTTTGCAGGGCTAAATTTTCTGCCTGTTGGCTTTTTACGCTCATAAACAAGGCGGTAAAGGTGAGGACACAAAGTAAGGTCACAGTGGTGCGTTTTAACCAGCGTTTTACGTTACCACTTTTTTGCGATGCTTTGATGAGGGCGCATTCTTCTTCATCAAGCTTAAAAACGGCGCTTTTTTGTAAGTTAACCGCTTCTAATAAGGGTTTTCCCTCTGGGAGTAGGTAGGCTTTGTTTCTATCCTCAAATTGCCAGCGTCCTGCTAATTGCTGTAACTGACTTTTGATCCTTAAGCCGTCTCTGTGTTCACTTATCCAGTTGGCCGCTCGTTGCCATTTCCGTATTAGTGCTTCGTGGGCCAAGCTGAAACAAGGCTCACCGTGTTGTAGATGTGATACAAACAAACGACTCTCAATCATGGCCTGCACAAATTCATGTTGGCTCGAATGTGTGATCGGATTCTCGTCTAATTGTGACCAGCGAGCTGCGCGGCTAGTGATGTTTTCACCATTTGGGGTTAACGTAACGAGTAAAGAGAGTATGTACTCCAGTTGTGCTTGTTGATCTTTGGAAAGCTGAAGAAAAATCTCTTCGGCCTTTTTACCGATTGCGCCTTCGATTCCGCCTAATTTGCGATATACCGAGTATTGCATTTCGTTGTTAGTGCTACGCTGCTCGTACAGTTCTTGCAGGGTGTATTGCAACATGGGCAGGGCATCTGGGTGATTCACTGCTTCATGGCATAAAATCTCATCCAGCGACGTAGTGCTGTTCGGTTCGTTTGTCCAACTTAAATTCGCAGCTTTTGCTGGCAAGCGGATCATTTGACTGAGCTCACTAGACGAAGGAGGCAACAAATCAAAATGCGCCCCTTTGTCTTTGCCTATCATTAAACTAGAGCGGGCTACCACTAATGGATAAAAGTCGTTGCGACAGGCACTAAATATTAAAATACAGCCTGAACTGGCTAAGGTATCAATGGTATCTAGAAAACCCTTGCGTTCATCATTAGCGAAGGCCGGGGATGAAAGTAAGACTTCTAGACGGTCAATAAATAAAAAGAATTGAGGGTTGGCATATTGGCCGGTAGCGCGGGGCTGTTCTTCTTTGGACACGCCAATTGAATCTCGTGCGGCCTCGCACAGAGTTAATACTTGATTACAATCTGTTTGTAGTTTGTTAGCGAGCGCTTCTGCACTTAAGCCATCAAACACAGGGGTATCGTTTACATCCCAATCGAGCATTGAAGAGGCTAAGTCGACGAAGAGCCTAGACTGGCCCACATCAGCGAAATCAAGGCTGGTAGAGCTGATAACACCAATGCCATCATAGCCATTTTTATGGGTCAGGCGGGGCAAAACGCCTGCATTTACCAAAGACGATTTACCGCTGCCACTTGGGCCAAGTATTAAACAAAACGCTTGTTTTGCATTGACTAGCGTTGATACTCGAGTGAGTAAGGTAGCGACTTGCTCATTACGACCAAAAAATACCTCGCTTTCGTCTGGTTCAAATGCGCTTAACCCCGGAAAGGGCGAACCGCCTCGCCAGTCGTTTGGGGTCGACGTATCGGTATTTATGGCTTCATCATCGGGAAAATCGAGTTCGGCAACGATACGATAGCCACGTTTACGAATAGTTTCGATGTATTTGGGGCTACTGGGTTTGTCGCTAAAGGCCTTTCGAAGTTGGGTAATGGCTTTGTGGACTGGGTTATCACCAATTTCGCTGCCCCAGCATTTGGCGGCGATATCGTCAGCACTTAAGACGCTCTCGTGTCCATGCTCATGACGCTGCTGGCAGAGTACTAACAGCACATCCATGGCTTTAGGTTCGAGTTGCTTTACAATATCCCCACTGCGTAGGCAGTTTGTTTTAGGGGTGACTTGCCAATCGCCGATATAAAATATGTGAGTGATTCGATTCAATTTTACGTTCTTTTCGTGACCCATTTACTGAACGCTACAGCGGTAAGTAAATTGAGGTGCCTAAGGAATATGCATTCGAGCATGACGTTTTAAAAACTGTGGTTAATTAATATACGTTAATTTACCTTTGCTATCATCCACTAAAGTCTGATCGTATGAACAGAAAATCGTTTGCTTAATACCATCGTGCGGTAATACGTGAACACTCAAGGAGAGTTTGTTAGTACGCACTGGTAGAACACAATGTAGAACGTATCTATCAATATAAAAAAAGCGCCAGAGGGCGCTTTTGATATAAGTTAATAAAGGCTGAGTTAACTGCTCTTTATTACTTGTTGCTTACTATTTTTTCGATTAAATAGTCGGCCTATAGCTGAAAATAACGCAATGAATAGACCTTTTATATCTTCAAGGATTAGATATAAACAAGGTACAAGTATCAAGGTGACCATAGTGGCGTACATAACGGCAAAACCTAGTGCCACCGCCATAGGGATAACGAATCTAGCCTGAAGGCTAGTTTCAAACATGATAGGTAATACCCCAGCAAAGGTTGTAATTGACGTTAGGGTGATGGCCCTGAATCGAGCACAACCGGCATTGATTACTGCGTCTTTAATGCGTATTCCCATCGCGCGTTGCTGGTTAACAAAATCTGTCATGACGAGACTGTCATTTATAACTACCCCAGCAGCAGCGATAATACCGAAAGTGGACATCATGCTTAAATCGATACCAAACAGGAAATGTCCCCAAATGGCACCGGTTAGACTAAAGGGAATAACCGACATGATGATCAATGGCTGGCCGTAACTTTTTAGCGGTGCTGCGAGCAAGATATAAACCATGATCAAGCCCGCAACCAAAAACATCATTTGCTGGCTTTGTTGTGCTTGCTGCTCTTCAATCGTGCCTCCTAATTCGGTCTTGACTCCAGGATACTTTTCTTTAAGCAGCGGCAGAAGTTCTTCGTCTACAGTGGCGATGACTTCATTCGGTTCAACTTCTTCTTCATCGATTGAGCCGAATACATAAACACTTCGATAACCCCCTTCACGACGGATAAAATTAATGCCTGGCTTCTCAGTTAGGCTGACTACGTCACCTAACATGACTTCTCTACCAGCGGGTGTCGTGATAACGGCATATTTTAGCTCTGCGAAGCGTTCACGGGTCAGTTTAGGGTAGCGCACCATAACGCGCACTTCATCACCACCGCGAATGACTCGTTGGGCTTCGCCACCATAAAAGCTCGCCCCGACTTGTCGGGCAATATCCGCTAGATTCAAACCTAAATCGTAGGCCACAGGCAGCAATTGCATTTGTACTTCTTTACTGGCGGGGTCAATTGACGAACTGATATCGAATAACCCCTCCGTTTGCTGAAGCATTGAGATAAACTCGCGTCCAGCGGCATTTAACGTGTTGATGTCACTGCCAAAAAGCATATAGCCGAATTCACCGTCATCATTACCCCCACCGTTAATGTCATCTATAATGGTAATTGACTTCATACCGGGAATGTCAGGCATTTGCTCGCGCCAGCGCCTTGCTAGTTCGAATGCGTCAAAATGACGCTCCTCTTCATCAACCAATGGTACCTGTACTCTCCCTTCGGTACGGCCACGGTTAAAGACCATGATATCGCGCATCATGCTACTGCCATATTCGTCAATGATCTGTTTATCCACATCAATGACCATACTTTCAATCGTCACCAGCGCGTTGATTACGGCTTCATCTGACACGTTTTCATTCATTTCAAACTTTATGCCGGGGAAGTCATGGGGCACTTTAGGAGAAGGGATCATGCGTACATAATTAGCCGATACTAACCCCCAACTAATAGCTAAAACCGCAATAAAGACACAGAACACAAACCAGCGCCATTCGGTACATTTTTGAACAAAACGCTTATATTTACCGTTCACGAAGCCAAAAAAGCGCTTGTTGAAACGAGCACGCCAACTTGTTTCTTTTACTGGCGTAAACTTCATATGAGCTAGGTGAGCAGGTAGAATCAATTTTGATTCTACTAAGCTAAAAATGAGGCAAAGAATCACAACACAGGCGATAACGTAAAAGAACTGACCTTCTGGACCGGTTGAGAAAAGTGCAGGGGCGAACACAGCAATGGTGGTAAGCACCCCAAATGTCGCTGGGGTGGCTACGCGTTTTGCACCGCGTATTACGCTTTCTGTACCGCCCCCTCGTTCTTCTATTTCACTGTAGGCACTTTCGCCAATGACAATGGCGTCGTCCACTACTATCCCGAGTACCATAATAAATGCGAACAGAGATAAAATATTAATCGTGACACCAAATAATGGCATCATCATTATGGCACCTAAAAAGCAGACGGGTAAGCCAAGCATGACCCAGAACGCGAGCCTAAACCGCAAGAATATGGTGAGCATAATCGCCACCAAAATAGCCCCTTGGAATAAGTTGCTGAGCATCATATCTAGGCGGGCATTGAGGTAATATGTCATGTCGACCAATATGCTGAGTTGCAAACCTGCAGGTAAGGTTTTGTTTCGCATCTCAATATATTCTTTAACCGTTTTAGAAACTGGAATAGTACTTTGATCTTTAGTCGCCTTGACGGACATATAAATGGCATTAACGCCTGAATACTTATAGTAGCGTTGGCCTTCTTCGAACCCATCTTCAATGGTAGCCACGTCGCCTAAGTATACTTTAGCTCCGGTTTCACTGATCTTTACAGGGATGCGCCTGAACTCATCGCCACTGTACATTTGGTTTTCAACGCGTACCGCAACGATACCCGAGTCTGTGCGAAGCTCACCGGCCGAGATATTGGCTGAGTAGTTACGTATGGCTTGTTGTACGTCAGCTAGAGTCAGGTTGTACTTACGCAATATATCGGGTTTGATTTCAATGGCAATTTCATCTTCTGGTGCATCTACTGCAACCAATGAAATATTGTTAAGTTGCAATAACTCATCTTCAATTTTTTTGGCAATCGGCTTAAGTTGAGTAATGGGTAAATCGCCCACCAGAGACATTTCGATAACATCTTGCTGGTACTCAATTTGCGAAATATCCGGTGGCTCCATATCGGCAGGGAAGGTGGCTATGCTATCGACACGAGCTTTAACCTTGTCCAAAACATCTGAAAGCTCTTTGTTTTCTTGTATCTCTAGTGTCACGCGGCCACTGCCACGAAACGCTCGAGAGGTAGATCTTTTGATCTCCGTGATGTCTTTCAACGACTCTTCAATTTTAATCAGAATACTTTCTTCAATCTCTTGAGGCGAAGCGCCGCGATATACTGCACTGATACTGATGTAATTAATTTCGATGTTAGGAAACATCTGACGCTGAATGGTGAAGTAGCTAAACAAGCCCATGATAATGATGAAAATCATCATCAAGTTCGCAGCTACTGAATTATTGGCGAAAAATGCAATCAAGCCAGTTTGTTTTGGCTCAAATGGGTTCGGTAATTCAGGATCTTGATGGGGAACATCAGGCCGAGGTGCTGAATCGTTTATAGACATAGCCCCTCCTACCTAGCTTTTTGAGCAGTTAGCTCACTTGCTTTTTTCTCGTTGCTGACTTTGACTTCCATGCCTGTTTGCGGGTACTCAGGTAAGGTTGTCACTATGCTGTCTTTGTCTGATAACCCTTTGCTAATCAGCAAAAACTCGCCTTCTTCACGGAGTATTTCCACTTTTTTGGGTTGTAGCTTATTGTCTTTATCCATGATCCAAACCGTTTGATTGTTTACCAATGCTTGGGGGAGACGATAAATATGTTCTAGCGTGCGCCCAGGAAAACTGACCTGCACGTAGTTGCCAAATTTAAGGGCTGGCATATTACTTTTAAGACTATAAGGATCGTTCACGCGCACGACTAACTGACTCATGCGGGTCGCTTGGTCTACCACACCTAAGTCACGAGAGATTAATCCCGTGCGCTCAATAGGGTTGTAACCATTGGTGGTGAGTTTCGCTTCCTTTTCGGCCAGATTGTCTGGTAAAAATTCCCGATCAAAACCGGCCACTGGGAAGATAATCTCAGCCGCTTCAACATTGTAAATCTCGCCAACAGTCGTGCCTAGACCAATAAACTGACCGACACCGATATTGCGACTGACGACCAATGCATCGTAAGGCGCAATAACCTCACAGTTGTCTAAGTCGCGCTGGGCTATTTTTAAGCTTGCTTGGGCTGATTTTAAATTAGCTTGGGCGCTGAGTAATTGAGGTTTGCGTAAATACAAGTCAGATACTTTACTACTGGGCAGGCTTTTGGCTTCTTGTTCGGCCACATCCGCTCGAGCTTTTTCTTCAATTAATTGTGATTGTGCCAAACTAACATTAGCTTGTGCTTGAAGTAGTGCAGCTTCGTAGGCATCTTTTTCAATGCTGAACAAAACGCTGCCGCGCAATACTAAACCACCGGCCACAAAGCTTGGGTGCCAACTGACCACTTCACCTGATACTTGAGCTGAGATCATCGTACGTTCTAGCGGCTGTACTTCACCGTAGTTGGCGATAACCACTTGGTAATCTTCAGCGTGTGCCGTTTCAATTGTTACTGTAGGACGCGTATCGACAATGTCTTTCTGTTCGTCTTCTGATGCGCTGACTTCTATCAATGTCATGCCACCAAAGCCGGCGGCAAGAGCTAGAAAGGGAAATAGAACCTTCATCCATCTATTGTTCATTGGGGGGTAAAACCTTATTTGTGTTTCGTTATTATTATAATGTGTTGTTGAGTATGCATCATAGTTGTACATTCCACACAACAAGTACTGCCAATTGTAAACAAAAGTATATCGGTTAACATCTTTCATTCCTAATTAGTTATCAAATTATTTTCCCTGTGACTGCGAATCGAATTTAGCGTTAAATTCAGTGAAATTAGCATGTTAACTGTGCCAAACTAGCAAAATGTATACGAATGGATGTTACCGATGAAGTGTTTAAATTTACGTCACCAGTTTTACAATTATGTTAAGGGTTTTGTCCTTTTGGTATTTATTTGTCTCCCCGTTGAGTTAATGGCGAAGGTTGAGCGCGATGGCGCGTCTGAATTCAAGGTCAATTTGTCTGACGTCGCTGAACATATTAAGACACTGGCTTCAGATTCGTTTCAAGGACGGGGCCCATTAACCGAGGGTGAAGAACTGACGATCACTTATTTAGCGAAACAATATCGCGATATGGGGTTAAAAGGAGCAAACCCGAAAAGTGATGACGCATCCCCCCTCGGCAAATACCTACAGGCTGTGCCAATGGCACAAATTACCCCAGATCAAAACATGCGCCTAACTATAGGCGAGCTGTCTTTTACTTCTGGCAAAGATTTCACCGCACGTACAGAACAAATTAGCACTGAAATTAACTTAATTGATTCTGAGTTGGTCTTCGTGGGTTACGGCATTAATGCCCCAGAATACCAATGGAACGATTACGCCGATATTGACGTGAAAGGCAAAACGGTGATCGTGTTGGTGAACGATCCGGGCTTTGCGACTCAAGATCCAGCACTCTTTACCGGGAATGCTATGACGTATTACGGACGCTGGACGTACAAATATGAAGAGGCCGCTCGCCAAGGGGCAAAAGCGGTGTTGATTGTGCACGAGACTGCACCAGCGGCTTACCCTTGGGGCGTGGTGGAAAGCTCTAATACCGGCAGCAAATACACCTTGGTCGATAACGAACAGAATAAATCTAAACTGCCGATTATGGGCTGGCTGCAATTAGCGGCCACTGAGCAAATTTTCGCACAGGCAGGTTTTCAATATCAGCAACTTAAACAGCGAGCATTGGACAAAGATTTTGTGCCAGTGAGCTTAGAACAAACCGCTAATCTCACCCTAAAAAACACCATTAGTCACGCAACTTCACATAACGTTGTTGCCAAAATCGTTGGTAGAAAATATCCAGATGAGTATATTTTGGTCGGCGCCCACTGGGATCATTTCGGCACCAAGCAAACTCCTGACGGCGACATTATCTATAATGGTGCGGTGGACAATGCTTCTGGCGTAGCAGGCACGCTGGAAATGGCACGCATACTAATGGGCAAGCATAAAGAAAAGCCGTTTGAGCGCTCCATATTGTTTATCAATTTCACCGCGGAAGAAACGGGATTGATTGGCTCTGAGCAGTTTGCTAAAGGCGAAATAATACCTACTAAAAATATGGTCGCCTTGGTCAACATTGACGGCATGAACGTATTAGATAAAGTGGATTACATTCTGCAATATGGCGATGGCTTATCTGAAATGGAAGACTATCTCGCCAGCGCCGCTAATAAGCAGCAGCGAAGTGTAAAGCTCGATCCTAGACCGCAAAACGGTTTGTTTTTCCGCTCTGACCACTTTTCAATGGCGAAACAGGGTGTACCAAGTTTATTGTTTATGAGCTTAGGGGACACGGATCCTGATTATATTGCCCATAAATACCATAAGGCGGCAGATGACTTCTCGGCAGACTGGTCGCTCGGTGGAGTAGAGCAAGATATTGAGCTAATGGTTGATATTACCGAAACATTAGCCAATTCAAGAGTTTGGCCGAAATGGAAAATGGCATCTGACTTTAAAGCCAGTCGCGAAGCAGATTTGGCTAAACCACAAATTGAATAAGGTTAGTGTCTGTATGCAAGGATTAAAGATGATGATAAAAGCGTTAATGCAGAACGTGACGTTGCTGTTGGTTTTGAGTACGAATGTTCAGGCCGTTGCAGCGGAGTTTAGCGATGGCCCAGTGATTTTCGGTTACGGAAAACATGCACCTGTGCAACAAGATATACCGGTTGAAAAAAGCACTGAACTCAAGGTGGTATTCGATGTGAGTCAAGCAGGTAAAGACGGTACCCTCAACCGTGGCTACGACAGCGTTGCTCGATTTTTAAACATGCATGTGGCTAACGGCGTCGACATTAGAAATATTGACCTCGCTATTGTTGTGCATGGCAGTGCCACTAACGAAATGCGCAGTGCCAAGGCGTATAAAGCCAAGTATGGAAAAGAAAATCCCAATATAGAATTGCTCTCTATATTGATGAAAAACGGGGTGCAAATAGTGCAATGTGGACAATCAGCGGCGTACCATCAAATGGCGAATGAAGACATGATTGACGACGTTGAAATGGCTTTGTCGGCCATGACGGCGCATGCCTTGTTTGCCCAGAAAGGCTTTACGTTGAATCCGTTTTAGTGACGATGCGTTTATTGAGCTATGCATCTATGAGCAATGCACTCTAAAGTTTAAAGCTGTGCACTAAGTAATAGTGAATAGCGTTGGTGTAAGAAGGTGGCTAATTCATAGCACAGCGAATCGGTTTTGGCTGGGGGATACAGATCAGCGATATTGATGTGAGCGTGCGGTTCGACGCGCTCGGGGCGCGAGCAATCTTTATATAAGCTGTTAATAGCGTAGGTGCCTTTTTCAATATCAGCATTTACCAATATCAACGCGTGAGCGAACAATACGCTAGATTTTTGCTTATTTTTTCCGATAGCCCATCGTTGGGCAGTACCGGCGATTTTTCGTCCTTGTGAACCCACATTAAATTTGCCGTCACAAAACGCGTTGGGTACACAGCGGTATTCAGGTTTGTGTCCCAGAGACGCAATGAAATCTGCGATAGGGCGACATAAATCTAAATAGGCTGCTTCAATACTCGGCCTACTATCTAATGCATAAGCATAAGAGACATTCAAAATGCCCTTTCCTTGCGGGGTCGCATCTCCTCCTGTGTTGCGAATAGACACTGGCCAACCATTTTGTCTGGATTTTTCAGCAGCGACGGCAAATTTACTGTTAGAGCATAATCGTTTCGGAACAACAAGAGATTGCTCGGCAGACCAAATACTAAGAGCATTCTCAGCTTTACCCGTGACAACGTGTTCCAGCATCAGGCGCTCGTGCTCAAGTGCCTGACTGATATCGACAGTGGGGATCGTTGCTGGTAGGGCTCGAGTATGGTTCATAGTGATTCAATAGAGTGACAAACATCCGTTAGAAAGTCGGCTGCTGGCGCACCATCAACAGCGCGATGATCGAAGGTTAATGACAGTCCCATCATAGGTTTCCACTCAAGCGTGTTATCTTGTGCAGGGGCTGCTTGCTTTATAATACTTCCTATACCTAACAGAGCAATCTGCGGCGTGTTTAATATTGGTGTGAAATGATGCACACGAGAAAGCCCTAAATTACTGATAGTAAATGTACCTTGTGTCATTTCAGGTACCGTTAACTTATTTGCCCTAGCGCGAGCCGACAAATCTTGGCGGGCTTCACGTAGTTCACTCAGCCGCTTTTGATTGGCTTTAAAAATCGCTGGCGCCACTAAAAGGTTACCCGGCATCGCCATTGCCATGCTCAAGTGGATTTGCTCATGCAAATGCACCTCTTTGCCCTGTACTACGCCATTCATATTAGGGTGGCGGACCAGCACAGAGCAAATAACATGCATTACCAAATCTTCAATAGACACCTTTGTACCTTCTCTCGAAAGCCGTTCTTTCATGGCCATCAGTGAGCTGACATCTGCTTGCGCATGGTGCGTAAGCTGGGCAGACTCCTCCAAGCTCTTTTGCATCTTATCGGCAATCATACCTCTTACACCGCGCAGCGGAACAATATTGATGGCTGTTTCCATTAGCTTATCGTCCCTATTACATCGCCTTTTTTGACAACTTCATCTTCATCAGCTGATATCGTCAGCTTGCCGTCTGCAGGTGCCACTATTTCATATTGGATTTTTTCAGCCATCACCTCTACGACTAAATCACCTTTTGACACTGTGTTGCCATCTGATGTGAGCCACGTTGTCACAACTGCTTCGATATCTTCTTCCCATAAGTCAGCGGGGATAATAATGTTGGTAGTCATATCGGTATTCCTATTTTAAAAAGTTAACATTGATTGTTGAATAAAAGTGCTGGCTTCCAATTAGCGCAGCCAAGATGCAGCGCTGTGGCAGCTCAAAATAAAACAAAAAGGGGTGACGTCCTTGTCGATGAAAAGCCTTAATGCATAGTTATGAATTCGTGTTTAATCGCGCGGATCCCAAAGACGTCGCTCCGTTTCTCGCTCATAGCCTTGCCCATTTGGGTATGACAGTATTTCTAATTGCTGGCCCCAAGGCGCTAAAAAGTAAACCCAAGAAAGTCCTTCCATCCCTGTGTCAGTGAATGTTTTTGGTTCTCCCAGTACTTGAACGCCGTGTTTCTTTAGATAGGCGACTGCGTCGTCAATATCTTCGACGTAAAACGCAATATGGTTGCCACCGTAATCGCTATTTTTAACGTACGTGGTATTTTGATCCGGTGAGGTATATTCGAATATTTCAAAGTTTGTACCGTTGCCGCAACGCACCATATACGCAGATTTGATAACGGCTTCTTTATTTACGTTTAGATTGGTCGTCATCCAGTCATCTTCAAACGGACCAAAAGGGCCAATAGAGAAGAACCCTTCACAGCCAATTACCTCCTCGTAAAAGGTCACCGCTTCATCCATATTCGGTACGGTAAAGCCAAAGTGTTGTGGGCCTTTCATTCCTGGCATAGCCGCCTGAGATAAAAAGGGCAGGGTGCTTAGGACAAATATCGCTAATTTTTTAAAAGAGTTTGTTCGCATCATTCACTTCCTATATTGCATTCAATAGTGGTTGAGTGGACAGGTGTATCTTTGTGTCCAAACCATGTCTCTAGAATGGGTTAAGCACTCTAGGTTCGTATTCATATGGCTAAAAGCAACTTGCGAGCCATACATATTATTTACATTAATTTTTCATAAGACTTTGGGTAGCTTGTTGCGAAAGGATATTTTATAAGCTCTTGTTTTTATGGGCTTGTAGCGCTTTTTCTTGATAATTCAATATGTGGCTTGTGTGGAGGGTAGCTGGTGACGAAAACCTTTCTCGGCCTATGAATAGGGCAGTTCACTAACTTGTGGTTCGTTAAGCTGCTGCATGTGTCGCAGTAAATGACACACTTGTCGCAACATTTGGCCAACGTTTTATTAACAAGGTGAGTGGGATGCTTCCCCCTCCATTGTTAATAAAAGGAAAATTAATTGTTTTTGCGGGCTGCAGAGGCGTTACAAGCGAGTGGCATAGTTCGTGCTGAGTCGGGGTAGTCCGGAGCCCAACTAAGATGACTTGCTTGTGCTCTAGGTCGGCAGGTGTCTTTCTGCTTCTCACATTGTGATGCGACAAAGATCGCTTATTTGAAGGTGGAGACGAGTCAAACAACTTAAGCAATATGCATGATGCCTGTGATTTTAAAGTTAATTACGTTTGGAAGGTAGACAATGAATAACAACACAGATAAGTCCATATCCCGTCGTGACTTTTTAAAAAACAGCATTAAAACCGCTGCCGCTGGCGGTGGGATTGCCGCCGTACCGGGTCTCATATTTTCGGACGCTCTCGCAGCCGGCAGTCAAGCGTCACTGTTTGATCAAACACTGCTAAGAATAGCCAGAGATATTTATCCCCATGACATGCTTGAAGACAAGTATTACACCCAGCCCTTAGTGCCACTAAAAGAAACGCATTTGGAGCTTTTACAGCAGGGGGTAAATGCGCTAGATAGGCTAGCAATGAGTAAGAAAGGCGCACCATTTCTAGCGATTACAGAAGAGTCGGAAAGGGAAGCTTTGTTGCGCACCATTGAGGAAACAGCGTTTTTTTCAAAGATGAAATTCACCTTAATGCTCGGAATATATAACAATCCAGAAGTCTGGCCAATGTTCGGTTATGAGGGCTCTTCATGGGAAAAAGGTGGGTATCTGCATCGAGGTTTTAACGACCTTAAATGGCTGTAGTTACGCGCAATTCCCCTTAATCGAACAGGCAGAAGGAAATAACAGATGACCGGTAAATTTAACTTAAATGACAGTAGTGTAGTGGTAATCATAGGCTCTGGTGCGGGCGGTGGCACACTGGCTAATGAACTCGCACAGAAAGGTATCCGCAGCGTTGTATTAGAAGCGGGTAAACGCTTTACATTTGGCGATATAGAAAACGATGAATGGAAAATGTTTAGCAAGATCTCTTGGTTAGATAAAAGAGTCTCTTCAGGTGGATGGCATTTGACTAAGAACCATAAAAGTTTACCCGCTTGGATAGTAAAAGGTGTTGGTGGCTCCACGGTTCACTGGGCTGGCGTAGCGTTACGTTACAAAGAGCATGAATTCAAAACACAGACTATTAACGGCCAAATTGCCGGAGCCAATGTACTCGATTGGCCAATTTCGCTGAGTGAATTAGCGCCGTATTACGATAAGGCGGAGCTTAAAATGGGCGTGACTGGAAATGTCACAGGTATGCCGCATCTTCCTTGGAATAACGACTTCAAGGTGATGGCCGAAGGGGCTAAAAGGGTGGGCTATAAAGATATAGTGTCGGGTCCTATGGCGATTAATTCTCAGGCCAGAGATGGTCGTCCGGGCTGCCAGCAAATTGGTTTTTGTATGCAGGGCTGCAAAATCGGCGCTAAATGGTCAACCATGTACACAGAGATACCACGAGCCGAAGCGACAGGTCATTGCGAAGTGCGACCAGGCGCCATGGTGCAAAGAATAGAGCATGACAAAAAAGGCCGGGCCACTGGCGTTGTTTATGTCGACGAACAGGGCAATACCCAGATCCAGAAAGCGCGCATCGTGTGCGTTGCTGGCAACTCAATTGAATCACCTCGTCTATTACTTAATTCAGAGTCTAATATGTTCAAAGACGGGTTGGCCAATTCCTCTGGACAGGTTGGCAAAAATTATATGGTACACAACACTGCCGGTGTTTATGCAGTGATGCCTGAAGAGGTCAACATGCACAGAGGAACCACCTGTGCAGGGATTGTTGGCGACGAGCGTCGGGACGACCCGTCTCGTGGGTTTGTCGGTGGCTATACCATTGAAACCTTATCCCTTGGCTTGCCGTTTATGTCTGCTTTTATGGATCCTAACCCTAGTGGCTGGGGAAGAGGATTCGCCTCAACCATCGAGAAATACAACCATATGTCTGGGGTGTGGATTGTTGGTGAGGATCTTGCGATGGAGGAAAACAACATTTCTTTGCATCCCACAGAGAAAGACCAATATGGCTTACCCGTGCCTATTGTTAGCAAAAGTGCACACAGCAACGATGTAGTCATGCACAAGCATGCACTTGCCACCATGGAAAAGATATATAAAGCGGTAGGGGCAGAGCAAATTGTAAACTTACCTCAATACCCTGCAAGCCATAATATGGGCACTAATCGTATGAGTGAGAAAGCCAGAGATGGCGTGGTAAATAGATGGGGTCAATCACACGATATTGATAACCTGTTTATCTCTGATGGAAGCCAATTTACCTCTAGCGGATCACCTAACCCTACGCTGACTATTGTTGCCTTAGCCATCCGACAAGCTGATTACATAGCGGAGCAAATGCTCAAGAAGGAAATATAAAGTAATGTCTTGAATTATCGGCTTATAGTTCAGGTTTTTGCTTGCTATGAGCCGATGGTTTTTCGGCTAATGCCCCTGCTGCTCGTGTTGGTCAAACAGCGTTGTCATCGATCCGCGTTGCAATCTACCAGCGTTGCAATCGACGCATTGTATATTCCTCTTTCAATCTTCTCTCCACCAAGCTTTATTTCAAAGCGACGCTGAAGACCTGATGTTACTACTGACTTATGTTCATCAAACGCCAATTATTACAGTAGAAAAAGCGGTTTGGGACACTTGTTGCATTTTTGCTAATGGAATATTAATAACAGGTGGAGTTGCTAGATTTTTTTGCTGATGCACTTTAAATAAATACTTTAATATCAGTATTTTACAATCTTTTGGGAGGCTGTTTCCTACATTGGCTTGTGGCTTGCAATTCAACATACCAGCAACCTCAATGTACACCTTATGAAGAAAAGGGTTAGCCCACTACCTCGTTAATTGAGCGTGCATAGCGAAAAGCTCTGAATTCTAGCCAGCTAACTTTTGTAGCTGCATTTTCAGAAATTGAAATGAACTCTGCGGAGAATTAAACATGAAACCATCATTAGAGCAAAAAGTCTGGATGTACGAGCACATGCTTGTCAGTCGCTACTACGAGCAAGCGATTGAAAAAATATACCTAGAGGGGAAATCCCCAGTTTTTAATATGGCCAAAGGCACAATTCCGGGGGAAATGCACTTGTCCAATGGCCAAGAGCCATGCGCAGTCGGTGTATGCGCGCACCTTCATGACTATGACATCATTACAGCCACCCATAGACCGCATCACCAAGCGATTGCCAAAGGTGTTGATCTAAAACGAATGACCGCGGAAATATTTGGCAAGAAAAGCGGATTAAGCGGTGGACGAGGTGGGCATATGCATTTGTTTGACCCAGCCGTGAATTTTTCATGCTCTGGGATTATAGGCCAAGGTATGGGGCCTGCTGTTGGGGCGGCACTGTCTAGAAAGCTGCAAAATAAACCAGGTGTTGCAATCTCATACATAGGAGATGCTGCGTCGAATCAGGGCGCATTTCACGAATCACTGAACCTTGCCGCCGTCTGGAAACTACCAGTGGTTTTCGTAGTGGAAGACAACGCTTGGGGTATATCGGTGGCAAAAGAAACCTCTATGTCAGTAACGCACAACGCTGTGCGCGCGCAAAGTTATGGCATCCCTGGGGTTTTTGTACCGGGTAATGATCCTGTCGCTATTTTCGAAGCCGCAGGTGAAGCGATAACTCGTGCCCGAAATGGCGAAGGACCTAGCTTACTCGACTTAGAAACATATCGCTTAGCAGGCCATTTTATGGGAGACGGTGAAGACTACCGACCCGCAGGAGAAAAAGCTGCGTTGGCCGAAAAAGATCCCATTCTTGTGTTCGAACAGACACTGCTAAATGAAAAGGTCATTACGCCTGACGAGAACGAGCAGATGAAAAAAGCGGCTTTGTCCCGCGTTGAAGAAGCGGTTGAATTTGCTCGTAGCAGTGATTATGCCCCTGCCGAAGAGGCAATGGATTTCGTGTTTGTTTAGTTCCAGCGACATAACGAGACAGAATAGTTAACAAGAAACTTGGAGAGAATATCATGGCAGTTAAAGAGCGAAAACTAACTATCGCAAGAGCAATGGCTGAAGGCATCGCCCAAGAAATGCGCACAGACGAAAGTGTATTTGTAATGGGTGAAGATGTGGGGCCCCTTGGTGGTGTATTTGGGAATACGCGTGGGCTGTACGATGAATTTGGTGCAGAACGCGTGCGCGACACACCTATATCTGAAACGGCATTTATGGGTGCAGCGGTAGGTGCCGCCTCAGATGGAATGCGACCTATCGTCGAATTGATGTTTGTTGACTTTTTTGGCGTATGTTTTGATGCCATATACAACAACATGGCGAAGAATGCCTACTTTTCAGGAGGAAATGTCAAGGTTCCTGTGGTGCTCATGACCTCTACTGGTGGCGGTTATAGCGATGGTGGGCAGCATTCACAATGTGTTTACGGTACCTTCGCCCACTTGCCTGGAATGAAAGTGGTTGTGCCAAGTAACGCATACGATGCTAAGGGTATGATGATTGCCGCTATTCGTGATGATAATCCGGTGATTTTTATGTATCACAAATCGCTTCAGGGCATGGGGTGGCTAGGAACTGAAAAAGGGGCCACTGTGCACGTTCCAGAAGAAGAGTACGTGGTTGAGTTTGGCAAAGCGAGCACTGCAAAAGAAGGTAGCGACGTCACCATTGTTAGCTTGGGCGTGGGCGTTCACCACGCTTTAAAAGCAGCGAAAACGCTTGAACAAGACGGGATTAGCGCTGAGGTGATTGACCTAAGAACGTTAGTTCCTCTTGATCGAGACTATATATTCGCATCGGTTAAAAAAACCGGGCGCTTAGTCGTAGTGGATGAGGATTATCATAGTTATGGCGTGAGCGGAGAAGTCATGGCCTCGGTCGTCGAGAGAGATATCTCTATACTAAAAGCGGCGCCTAAACGTATTGCTTATCCTGATATTCCGATCCCGTTTTCACCGATTATGGAGCAGTGGGCATTGCCCAATGTAGAAAAAATCGTAGAGGCCTGTTTAGCGTTTGATTATCATCAAGAACAGGCGGCGCTGATATAAGTCGCTGGTGAATTCGCTTGCTATGAAAACAGCTTAAATCGGGTAGCGTGATAAAGAGAGCCAATCAGTACGGGGCTCTCTTTTATTCGTTTGAGGCTATTTATGCAAAACATTTTAGTGTTGCGTTATTTATCACCTCCTAAAATCCTTACGAGAGGGACTAATATAGCTGCCGAAAATAGTGTTTCATTAACATTAGTGTTACAGTTTTTCTGTGAATAATAAGCAAATACCAAGCGTTCAACCTTCTTAACATTAAGTGTATAAATGCAAATATCTTGTTAGGGTGTAACGGTTATTTTCTTGTTTATCATGCCGGAATTGGCAACAGGCATAAGCCATAACGAGTATCGATGTTACGCATGCTGAGAGTAATATGAGCAGATCCGACCACAACGAAGAGCACATTAGTCGCGTTATAAATGCTGCTTCAGCAACACCCCTTGGGCAGCAGATAAATAAAGAAGACTACATCACAGATTCTTGGAAACGTTGCATTGAAGAGTACAAGTTGAACCCAGGCGTTGCTGCGCCGGCACATATTCTACCAGCCCACGAAATACTCGAGCATAAAGATCAAATCGACAGTTTTTTGCACGTAGCCCGCATCGGTATGGAAGGCTTATATAAACACGTGGCAAGCCTAAATTATGTTCTGCTACTGACAGATGCGACGGGCATTACGGTCGACTACATAGGTAATACATGCTTCGATAGTGAGCTTAAAGATTCAGGCCTTTATTTGGGTGCCGATTGGAGTGAAGAGCGCTCGGGCACTAATGGCGCAGCTCTGTGCATACGTACTCAACGACCCGTAATCTGTCATCGAACAGATCACTTTCATGTGCGAGACATACAGGTGACCTGCTCAGCTGCGCCAGTGTGCGACCCAACAGGTGAGCTATTGGCTGTGTTAGATATTTCTGCATTGCATTCACCCGCGGCGAAAGAGGGGCAAATTTTAGCGAGTCAATTGGTCAGCATGTATGCGCGAAAAATTGAGAGTGCAAATTTTGTTCGTCACTTCTCAAATGAATGGATTATTCGCTTCACAAACACTTCAGAGTTTGTCGATGTTTCAACGGAAAATTTAATAGCACTTGGAAGTGACGGAAATATTCTTGGCGCAACCCAAGCAGCAGCCAAACATATGAAAAGTGGTTGTACGGTGAAAAGCCTGATTGGAAAACCGGTCACAGATTATTTTGAGTGTACCCTTGATGAGTTGATGGACATTGCGAGAAATGGTGAGAATAGCAGCAAAAAAATGTTGATCACACGGGATAAGCACGAACTCTTTTTTGCTGGGCTGATTGAACCTAAGGGCAGTCAGATGAAATCAGTTTCAGTAGAAAAAGAGCAGCATAATTTTCAGCCTTTAGAGCGATTGAGTCACAATGATGCGCTAATGGACAGAGCGATAAACCGAGCGAAACGCTTAGTTGATAAAAATGTGAATATCGTTATCGGCGGTGAAACAGGTACAGGTAAAGAAGTGATGGCTCGGGCTTTACATGATAGCAGTGCGCGAGCAGGTAATGCATTTATCGCGGTGAACTGCGCCGCTATCCCTGAAGCGTTAATTGAAAGCGAACTGTTTGGTTATAAAGCGGGTTCCTTTACTGGAGCGAACACCAAAGGCCAAAAAGGACTCATCATGCAGTCCAGTGGTGGTACATTATTTCTGGATGAAATTGGTGATATGCCACTGCAACTGCAATCTCGCTTACTACGTGTTCTCGCTGAAAAAGAGGTCATGGCTGTGGGGGCGAATAAGCCGGAAAAAGTAGACCTACATGTTATTTCGGCAAGTCACAGAGACCTAAGGGTGCTCATAAGCGAAGGAACATTTCGTGAAGATTTATACTATCGTTTGAACGGCGCCATTTTAAACTTGCCAGCCCTTAGAGACCGCACAGATAAAGGGTTTATTACCATGAATCTAGTGGCGCAAGAAGCTAAAAAGCTTAACGTATCGGCTAAGTTATCGAACGAAGCAATGAAGGTTATACTTGGTTATTCATGGCCAGGCAACGTGCGGCAATTACGTAATGCGATTCAATTTGCTTTAGCGATATGTGAAGACAATACCATTGGGCCTGACGATTTACCGGATGAACTATTTGAGGACGCTAGCCAGAATCACAATGTCGAAGGCCAGGCACCAGAGCAACTACAGACAAGTGACATTTCCCAAATTTATGCTGAACAATACCCAGCTAAAGTGAGAAAGCTAGTGGAAACCTTAAAGCTGCATCAATGGAATATTACGGCAGCTTCTGAAGAATTAGGTATTTCTCGTTCGACCATTTATCGACATATGGAACGCTACGGAATTGTTCCGCCAAATTTGATGTAATGCGTTGTTTCTACTTTTTTACTGTTTGAGAGTCGCATAACCTGATGAACGATTCAGCTATTCAAGTCGGTCTACCATGTGCCTATCCGTTGTTGTGCCAATGGATAGGGATTGCGTTGGTGGTAGCTTTGGTCGCCGGCTTGTTGGCTATTATTTACAGTGTGCTAAACGATAAAAAACGCCAAGACATGAAACGTGAGCAAAGGCGACGGCAACGAGCACAACGGAAAAAGCATCGATGAACTATGCTGTTCAAATGAAAAACAAAGCGCTACAGCTGCGTATTTATATACAACCGAAAGCCTCTCGTGACGAAATCGTGGGTATGCATGGCGATGCGCTGAAAATCGCGATAACCGCACCACCTGTTGATGGCAAAGCGAATACCCATCTGTGCAAATATTTAGCAAAGCAGTGTGGTGTAGCGAAATCTAATGTGGCGCTCATTAAAGGCCAATTGAATCGCCATAAAACTGTGGTGGTGAATGAGCCAGCAGTGATACCCAAGGCTATTCAGGCGTTACTGAATGTGTAGCCAAGTTGAATAAATCAATTCATATTTCAAGCAAAAAGGTCACCCCTCTATGAAACGTTGTGCTTTTTTATCCACGGATAACCTTGAAGGTTACTTCGTTTATGACGAGTTACTTTATGCACCATTGAAGCAGGTTGGTTGGCATGTTGACGCGGTATCTTGGCATGACAGTAACATCGATTGGAACAGCTTTGATGTCGTGGTGGTGCGCAGCACATGGGATTATCAGCAACATGCAAGGGAGTTCATGCAATGTCTGCGACGAATTGAAGACTCGCGAGCGGTTTTAGCCAATAGCCTGCGCTTGTTAACGTGGAATATAAGCAAGGAGTACTTAAAAGATATTGCCAGTCAGGGAATTAGCATAGTGCCGACTATTTGGTTAGATGCCTTTGATTTGGCCCAGGTCAGTGCAGGTTTTGAGCATTTTTCTTGTGAGAAATTAGTGCTTAAGCCCTGCGTTAGTGCGAATGCGGATGACACCTATCTGCTGGATCGCGAGCAATTACTAAACCAAGCAAAGAACCTAAAAGTAGTATTCGACGACCGAGCGTTTATGGTTCAGCCCTTTATCGAGGCAGTCGTTACCCAAGGGGAGTACTCGTTATTTTATTTTAACGGTCACTTTAGTCATGCCATTTTAAAGCAACCTGAACAAGGTGATTTCAGAGTGCAAGAAGAACATGGCGGCAGATTACAAGCTGTAGAGCCTGATGAAGAAATGCTCACCCAAGCTCGCCATACTATGGCATCACTGCCGGATGATGCTCTTTATGTCAGAATTGATTTATTACGCTATAAAAAAGAGTATGTCGTGATTGAAATCGAACTGATTGAACCAAGTTTGTATTTTAATATGGATGAGCGCTCACCCGCTAATTTTGTTGAGGCTTTTGTGGAATCATTCGGTAAGGGCGATAGCGCTTAATACACCTTTGTTAGGACGATTCGTTCAAAAAGCCAACCCATTTTTAAGGCGCTAAGACTTACAACATATCCGCATAAGCCCCATTGTTTTTGACCATACGGGTAGAAATGGCGGTATTAAAGCGTTGCACGCCAGGTAGTCGGCTGAGTTGAGCACGAAGCAATTCGTCGAAGGCATCGATATCTGCGGCCAGTATTTCCAACACGTAGTCTGAATCACCGGTAACAGCATGGCACGACCGAACGGCTTTGTGCTCAAGAATCGCCTGTTCGAATGCCTGATATTGCTCAAAATCCACCACAACATGAACCAAGGCTCGAATGGTGAGACCTAAAGCTTTCGGGTCAAGTTGGGCGCTGTAACCTTGTATAACTCCCGCTTTTTGAAGTTGCTGCACCTTGTTCCAGCAGGGGGTCTTACTCATGCCTATTTCATCCCCTAAGGCAGCGAAAGACATGCGAGCGTCGTTTTCTAGTGCTTTAACTATTTTTTTGCTGTTGTTGTCTAGCATATGTTCCTCAATATTGCTTTGGGAAAGAACAGTGTTCTAATTTTATATCTCCAAGCAGTATAAATAGAACAATGTTCGAAGGCGAATGTTCTAGCATTTAATCACAATAGGTTTAGAGCCCATCCAGTTAAAAGCGAGTCTTCTATGAGCCAGCAGAATGCATCATCCAGTGAACATACCCAAAGCGGTTTTCGGCAAAAATACCACAACTTACTCGATACCCCAGATATGCTTGATTACGGTACCTATCTGAATTGCCAGCAGTTACTAAGTGCCCAAAAGCCCCTCACCGAGCTGTGCAATGGTGATGAGCTGCAGTTTCAAATTGTGCATCAGGTTGAAGAGTTGTGGATGAAGCTTATGATCTACACCCTAGTGGATGTATTGGAATACATGGCCCAAGAAAATACCCTACGTGTGGTGTCGCTGATGAAACGGGTAAACTTTATTCAGCGCATGATGAGTCAGCAACTAGACTTACTGGAAACCATGTCACCAAAAGAATACCAACAAATTCGTTTGCAACTGGGTAATGGCAGTGGTCAAGAATCGCCGGGCTTTCGTACCCTTTTAAAAATGCCAGAAGATCTGTGGACTGTGTTTGATAAGGGGTATGTTACTGGACGGAGTAAATCCATTGAGCAGGTATACGACAGTCAGTATAGCCATGACGAAAGTTACATAGTGGCGGAATGTTTAGCCGAATTTGATGAGCAGTTACAGAAATTTCGTAGTCTGCATATCTTCCTTATTCAGCGCTCTATTGGTCTTGAAGCCAAGTCATTGAAAGGCAGAGCCGTTACCTTGTTAGAAAAGGGGGCAAAACACAGGTTCTTCCCTGAATTATGGCAGGTGCGCAGCAGCATGACAGACAGTTGGGGCCAAGCATATGGGGAAGTGCGCAGCCCAATTCATAGTGAAAATGACCCGTCTAGCAGTGGCTGCCCATTTCATCATACCGCGAGCGAGGAGTCATAGTGCAAGACGCCAGTCAGCAGTTTTCTTTACCGAAGGGGCTCTACTTACTTAGTCATTCCGTAGGGTGTTTACCTGTGCTTACTCGCAGTGTGGTAGGGCAAACGTATTTTGAACCTTGGCAGCAAAAAGGGGGAGACGCTTGGCCAACTTGGTTAACGGTTATCGAGCAGTTTTGTCATGAACTGAGCAACTTGTTTAATGCCAACAGTGCGGATTTTTGCCCGCAGCCCAGTGTGTCTAGCGGGTTAAGTCAGTATTTACAGGCCTTGCCGGAGCAGCGCAACACGACTGCTGCTGGGAAAAAGAAACGACGTGTCCTGATGCATGCGTCGGCATTCCCTTCTTTGGGGTTTGCGGTGCAAGGTCTGCAAAACATCGGCTTTGAACTTACATTGATTGATAAGGGCTATGACCCTAACGATCTCGAAGCGTGGCAAAAATACCTGAGCGATGATGTGGCTGTTGCTGTTATCACCCATGTGCACTCTAACACGGGCATTGTGTCCAACGTACCGCTGATAAGGCAGATGTGCCAAGCGCATAATGTGCGAGTCGTAGTGGATGTCGCTCAATCAGCAGGTGTGATACCAATTGATTTGCAAGAATGGCAGGTTGATGCGCTATTAGGCTCTTGCGTAAAATGGCTATGCGGAGGACCTGGCGCTGGGTTTATGTGGGTAAATCCAGCGCACATAGAGGAGCTAAGACCAAAACAGTTAGGTTGGTTTTCTCATCAAGATCCATTTGAATTCAATATCGAGCATTTTGCATATGCGCAAGATGCCAAACGTTTTTGGGGCGGCACGCCAAATATTTTGCCTTATGCCAGTGCGCTGGTAGGCTTGCAGCAAATAAACCAAATTGGCCAACAGACGATATACGAGCACAGTAAATCCCTACAAAACATCGTTTTAGCACAGGCTGAGCAACATCTATTAACACCGCTCAACCTTGAGCAAACAGGCGGCACTTTGTGCCTGCACTTGAGTCAAAAGAAGAGCGTAGCATTGCAAGATAAGTTAAAGGCTGCCCATGCTTATTTCGACCAACGAGAGGATTGTTTTCGTTTGTCTTGGCATATTTACAACACTGCAGACGAAGCTGAGCTGGCGGCGGATATGTTTCAGCATTTACCCTAATATGATGTAGCGACCTTGTAGGGTGAATGAACGTCTAACTATTCTACGGGCGGCTGGTTATTTTTTTGCTAACCGGCGCTCACAGCCCATTCAAACTCAGAAAAATGTCTAAACACCCAATCTGCTTGATGAGCAAAATCAGGTAATACAGTTGGTGCGAAGAGGCAGGCTAGCATGCCCGCATTTTTTGCCGCTTCAAGGTCGTATACATAGTCACCCACATATGCCAATTGACTAGGAGGGAGCTGCCAATTTTGGGCAATAGTTAATAACGCGCTGGGATCAGGTTTAGGCGGCGCGTCATGTCTGGTTAATATTGGGGAAAATAAAGTACGGTGACGCTTTAGTTTTAGCTCGGTCGCAGGCTGGCTATTGCGTGTGACTATGGCAGTAGGTAAGCCCTTGTGATGCAAGGCTAGTATAAGTTGCTCAGCGCCTTCTATCCACAATGCGTCTTGAGCATCGTTTAGCTCGTAATCCTCAACAATCTTATTTGCACTCAACTGCTCTTTGTTTGGTAATCCGGCAATAAACTGCAAGATATCAATTGACGCTGGGCAACCTAGTTGGGTGCGTAGGTATACGAAGTCGAGCTTTGAGGTGACCAAGGTGCCGTCTAAATCAAATATAAAGCCACGGATTTGGGCAAGAGGGTGTGAGGTCATAATATTATCTTTTTTTACTGCATCGCATTTGTATCGCTGTCAACTTGGTATTTACCATTATAAGCAGCTTCTTTCTCAATTTGTTTGTGGCCCAAACGGGTTTACTGGCGTAGCGCTCCTGTCATTCAACCTTACTCATTGGCAATTCATCGCGTTATTAGAAAATAATGTGTTATTCGCTGCAAGAAAACACGTTTAGCTCGGTCTGGTGGTGTATCTACTTTTGGGTAGTAATCGTAGCCAAACGTTAATGCAGTAGCAGGCGTGCCGCTTATTTTAAAATTAATGTGCCGATTCTAACGGCCAGCTTATCATTGTTAAGCTGATATAGTGACAATCAAGGAGTTAACATGAGTGACGCGGTATCTGACGACGTGCGTAACCGTTTACAGTGGTCTTTATTTGCCTTACGTGTAGGCGTGTTCATTGTGATGTTTATTTGGACGTTAGACAAGTTCGTCAATCCAGGTCATAGCATCGCTATTTTCGAAAAGTTCTACTCTATTCCAGGATTAGGTGAGACTACTGCCTATATTATGGGGGCGCTACAGCTTTTATTAGTGCTTGCATTCGTGGCGGGTATTAAAAAACGTTTCACTTATGGGATTATTTTTATCATGCATGGCGCTTCTACTTTATCTGCTTTTAATCAATATTTTGATGCGTTTAACCATCTGTTATTTTTTGCTGCATGGCCTATGTGGGCGGCATGTTTCGCGTTGTACTTATTACGTGACCAGGATACAAAGTTCACCTTGAATAAATAACACTTAAGTCGCTTCTTTGCGTTTACACTGAGAGTGAATAACTAGGTATAACCATCGAACTAAGGATGGTTATACCGTATTTATTCGCCAGCTTTATCCGCACGTATAATCTAAAAAAATCTAATAATTTTAAATAGTTGGCGTAATTAATATGGTCATCTATTTGTCACTTAACAGTCATCTAAATTTCGTATTTACTCAGTAAGTTGTCTGCTTTTAATTACAGTCACTTTTAAATGGAATATAGATGAATATCACCCTTCCCCCTGTTTTTACTCTGAGTAAATTGTCATTTTTAATTACCGCTTTCATTGGTTCACAGGTTTATGCTCAGACACAAAGCAGCACTCATCAAATCGAAGAGATTACCGTTACTGCGCAAAAACGCGACCAATCTATTCAAGATGTGCCTGTAAGCATTAGTGCCTATGACGGTGCTTTTTTAGAAAGTCTTGGGGTAGCTGAATTAGACATGCTTTCAGACATTACCCCAGGCTTGGTGATTCAAGAACAAAGCCCTAATAACCCTGGCTTTGTGATCCGTGGGATCACGTCTGACAGTGGTTCATCGCAAGCTGCCCCACGGGTTTCGATTTACTACAACGGTGCTGACGTGTCTCGCTCAAGGGGCTCATATTTTGAATTGTTTGATATTGAGCGCATTGAAGTGGTTAAAGGCCCACAAGCAACTTTGTTTGGCACAGCGGCCTCAGTGGGCGCGCTCAGTGTCATTACGCGCAAACCTCAAGAAGAGTTTGGCGCTGAAATAAAAACGAGCATAGGAAATTATTCTGCTGAAACCTTAAGTGGTTTCGTTACGGGCGGGAATAGCCAGGTGCAAGGCCGATTCGCGTTTAGTTATCGTCAGCGAGATGGCTTTATTCGCAATATTGCTGGCGAAGCTGACTCACAAAACCCTGACGGATACGATCAAGAAGACATGCATGGCATAGAGAGAACGGCATTTCGTCCATCGTTGCGCTTTACCCCTAGTGAAGATCTAACAATTGATTTGGTGTATACCTATGAGAAAAATGACGATAGTGGAACCTCATTTAAGAATGGTCTTTATGCACCGACAGGTGGAGATACCAGCCCTTTTAGCTTTGTAGAAATGTCAGGTAGTCCGGTTTCGCAATCGGTATTAGGCAATGACGGGCTAGGGGTTGAGCGGACTGTTGAAGATATCAACCTAACCCTGAACTGGGACATCAACAGTCAGCTGACTTTTACGTCTATTACTGCAGGCCGACAGTTTGATTCATTAGAAGTATTTGATGCCGACGGAACCCAAGCATGGTTTTTAGAGTTTGCCGAAGATGCACAAGGTGATCAATTCAGCCAGGAGCTAAGAATTGTCCATCAAGGAGATAAACTGACCACTATCGCAGGTGTTAGCTATTTCACTGAAGACGGCAGCCAAGCAGTGCCTTTTAGTACAGAAGAGTCTATCTTTTTGAATTGCTTAGGTGTCTTTGCTGCGTTTGCGCAACCCTGTATTGCAAGCGATGGCTCTGTTCCTATACTCACCCCGGTTTTAACCGAAGGTGCTGCTCAAGTACTGCCTTACAGTTTGGAGTTTGAAAACTACGGAGAAACCGACGCCTATTCTGCATTTGCTGATGTAACGTACGCCATTAGCAATGCACTCGAGCTAACCGCCGGTTTACGTTACGTGCGCGAAGACAAAACAAGTGGCTATCGCTCGGACGCTCCAGCGAGTGTGCTAACGGGCAGTGAATTATTTACCGTTGACACCGACGGTCAAATTTTCCGGGCTGAAGAGGATTACGACGACTGGCTTCCGCGCTTTAACATGCTCTACATTTTAAACGAAGACATCAATATGTACGCGACCATTTCTAAAGGCCGTCGTTCAGACGTACTGAACGTAACCTCTGTTCGTGGAGAAGATGGTCTGGGGGAAAGATCGGTTACTGAAGTGCCTGCGGAGATCATTTGGAACTATGAAACCGGCGTGAAAGGTCAGGCTCTTGATAAATCTGTTAACTATAACCTTTCAGTGTTCTATCAAGACTATTCGAATTTTCAAGTCACCTTGTTAGACGACGACGGCGTGGCATTTGCTGCGGACGCAGGGTCGGCAACCAATGTTGGAGCTGAGGCAGAGGTACGTGCGTTGTTAGGCGTTGATTTTGAAGTGTTTGCTAATTTAGCGTATCTAGATGCGACGATTGATGATGACAGTACCAATGGTAATTTAGCCGGCAATCGCTTTCGTTTGCAGCCAGAATGGACTGGCAGCTTAGGAATGTTTTATGCGACGCAGTTGGCCGAGGGATACAATTTCACAAGTTCGTTAGTGTACAGCTACCGCTCAGACGTATTTTTTGAGCCGGCTAATGCGCCAATTTCAGGTTTAGATATCAGTGAAGACGCAGTTAGTTTAGTCAGTGCGCGGATCGGGATCGCAGGTGAAGAAGAAAGCTGGGCAGTTAGCTTGTTTGCTAATAATTTGCTCGATAAAGAATATCTTGTTGATGCGGGTAACACAGGGGGAGGTTTTGGTAATCCCACGTTTGTCGCTGGTCCGCCACGTTTTTATGGGGTGGAGTTCAAAATGCATTTTGGTGAATAAATGAGCCTGTTTTAACCTATTCCACGTTCATCACCGCCCCATTGCAAAGCAATTTGCAATGGGGTTTTTAGTAAAATAAGGATCTGCAGGCAAGGGCTGGGAAGTGTAAAATCCACTGCATGAAGAGCGTTATCATGATAGCGTTTAACCTCAGTCTTTGCAGTTGGGGGATATATGGCACAGTGGTTAAACGCAAAAGTGACTAAAAGAATCGATTGGAACGACCATTTGTTTAGTCTGCGTTTTCAGTGCGCTGACTTTCCTGAGTATACCCCTGGACAATTTACCAAAGTGGGTATTGAGCAAGACAATGGGGTTGTGTCACGGCCCTATTCCTTGGTTAGCCACCCGCAAGATAAGCAACTTGAAATCATGGCTGTGCCGGTTGAAGACGGTGTGTTATCACCAAAACTGCATGAGTTGCAGGAAAATGATGACTTGAAAGTCATGGCACCAGCTACCGGTTTTTTAGTGCTCAATGAGGTGCCTGATAGTGACAATATCTGGCTGATTGGTACAGGGACGGGTATTGGGCCGTTTTTATCTATCTTAGCCGGCTCAGAGATATGGCTACGCTATAAACACGTGATTTTGGTGTACGCTGCCCGTCATCAAAATGATTTAGCCTACAGTGACTTAATTCAACAGTGCCAGCGTCAATATCCTAGGCAATTCAGCTATGTGCCTATTGTCAGTCGAGACAAGGTTGATGGTCTGTTACATGGGCGTATTCCAGCGTTATTACAATCTGGGCAGATCATTCAACACGCGGAGCAACCACTTGATGCCAAGCAAAGCCAAGTGATGCTGTGTGGTAACCCGCAGATGATAGAAGATGCCATGGTCGTGCTCAAAAGTATGGGGCTGAAAAAGCATTTGCGTCGTTCTCCTGGGCAAATTACGCAAGAGCGCTATTGGTAGCAATTTTCCTTCGCTTAGCTGTACTCAGTTAAAGCGCATCTCAATAATGTGCTAAAGTGCGCGCCACAAAAGCTTCATATCACACTAGGCACATTATGACTCCTTGGACTCAGCTCGATAGCGCACAGATCCCTAATGACGGCGGCGAATTAACCCTACACCAACGAGGGAATGCGTTTTCCATTCGTATTACTGGCAAACGTGGGGAGTTGATGAATAGCCGCGAGTTTAATTCAGAGAAAGTCTTATCACAGGTAGGGTGCGCTCATTTAAAAGCAGTGGATAATGCCAAGGTGCTGGTGGGCGGTCTGGGAATGGGCTACACCTTAAAGGCCGCGCTGAATATATTGAATGATACGGCCAGCGTGACCGTGGCTGAGCTCATCCCCGAAGTGGTTAAATGGAATCAGGGTCCGTTAGGTGAATGCGCCAAAAAACCTTTGGAAGACCCTAGAGCGCTAGTTCATCAAGGGGATGTGTGTCAATTACTCAACAGTGGAATCGCTCGTTATGACGCTATTTTACTGGATATCGATAACGGTCCCGAAGGACTTACCCATACTGACAACAATTGGATTTATTCTGAGCAGGGGCTGAAGGACATTTACCAAGTGCTTCACCCTAAAGGGGTATTAGCTATTTGGTCTGCGGGCCCCGATTATCTGTTCGAAGTGCGTTTGAAACGTGCTGGTTATCAAGTGGATACCCGCACGGCATCAGCTCGAGCGGATAAAGGCACAAAGCACACTATATTCTTGGCAAAAAAGCCTTAAGCGTCTTTGCCAAACCAGTTAAGTTTGTCTCTTAAGCTAACTACAGAGCCCACAATAATTAAGGCGGGTGGCTGTATACCTGCTTCTGCTACACGTTGCTGGATATTAGCAAGGTTGCCGGTAACGACTTTTTGCTCAGCAGTGGTTGCTGACTGCACTAGGGCTATTTCTGTGCTGTTAGGTAAGCCATGTTCGATTAGTTTTTCACAAATAACTGGCAAGCCAGTTAGGCCCATATAAAAAACGGTGGTTTGCTCTGGTTGTGCGAGCATTGGCCAGTTTAAATTAATGCTGTTGTCACGCAGGTGTCCAGTGGCGAAAACCACAGACTTAGAATGGTCTCTATGAGTCAAAGGAATGCCCGCATAGCTAGCGGCACCGCTGGCAGCGGTAATTCCGGGTACAACTTGAAAGCTCACGCCTTTTTCGACTAAGGTTTCTATTTCTTCGCCACCACGACCAAAAATAAAAGGGTCACCGCCTTTTAATCGCACCACGCGATTACCTTTTAAGGCTAAATCGGCTAACAGTTCGTTGATCTCTTCTTGCGGCACTGTATGTAGGCTACGAGCTTTGCCCACGTAAATCTTTTCTGCGTCTCGGCGTACAAGCTCCAAAATTTCTTTTGATACTAGGCGGTCATATACCACCACATCGGCTTTTTGCATTAAGCGTAGAGCACGAAAGGTTAGAAGATCAGGATCCCCTGGGCCTGCCCCCACTAAGTAGACTTCGCCTTTGCCCGAATCGTGTTCTTCTAAGGCAAGTTTATCGTGCATCATCTGCTCTGCTTTGCCCTCGTTGCCTTGTAGCACTTGTTCAGCAACATCGCCGTCGAGTACATCTTCCCAAAAATAACGACGTTTAGTGACAGAGTTAAAGCGTGCTTTTACCGTTTCACGAAACTTTTCTGAAAACTGCCCCAGTAGACTGACTTTTTGCGGAATAATCGATTCGAGTTTTTGGCGTAAATAGCGAAGTAGCACAGGTGCTACGCCGCCACTACTCATGGCAATAATAATGGGTGAGCGGTCAACTATTGAGGGGGTAATAAATTGACATAAAGGCGTGTTATCCACCACATTGACTAAGATGTTCAATGCTTTTGCTTGCTGATGAATATCCACATTTAGCGCGCTGTCATCAGTCGCGACAAAGACTAATTGCTTAGCGTTGAGATCGCTCTGCTCGTAACCGCGATTGTGCAGGCTTATTTTGCCTTCTTCAGCTAAGCGCAAAACAGTATCACATGCCCACGGGGCGACAACCGTAATTTTGGCAGAGGTTTTAAGGAGTAATTCTACCTTACGGGCAGCCACTTCCCCTGCACCGACAACGAGACAGTTCAGTTCTTTAGTATCAACAAAAATGGGGAAATATTGCATAGGGCCTGCTAATGCGTCATGTACATAATATGAGAGTTATTTTGCGTGTTCTTCTTAGTTAAATAAAGCATTGTAATAAGAAAAGATATTCTTTTTAGTTATGAAAAGTAAGTGTGGGACCCACATTAGGTATTTGGTAACGGGCATAAAAAAAGAGGCCAGTGGCCTCTTTTCAAATTTATCTTCTGTTATTCAACAGCTAAGTTAATAGTGTTAAAAAGATCTTTCGTTTAGCAACCTTATTCAGGCTTACCACGACGACGTGGCGGTTGATCAGACCATTCACGCATATTCAAACGCTGTCCGGCAACACGGGTTTTTTGCAATGTATCTTGTGTTGCGCGCGGCATATTCTTCGGCAAATCAACAGTACTGAAGTTATCGTAAATTTCGATAGCGCCAATATTTTTACTGCTGATGTTCGCTTCGTTGGCGATTGCACCAACAATATTACCTGGCTTAGCACCATGAGTGTGGCCTACTTCAATACGGTAGCGTTGCATGCCTTCGTCTGGCGTGCTGCTTTTGCGCGAACGTTGAGGTCTATCACCACCACGATCACCGCCACGCTCACGACCACGTCCACCGCGATCGTCGCGTCCGCCACGGTCACCACGAGGAGGCGCAGCATTTAGATCTGGTCGGTCGCCTTCTTTAAGAATAAGTGGCTCGTCACCTTGGGCGATTTTGGCTAAAGCAGCCATGATCACTTCCGGTGAAGCTTCTGTTTCTGCTTGAATCGACTCAACGATAGGGATCAATGTTTCGATGCTGCTGTCACTGATAGCTTCAATCACGCTGCTTTTGAAACGACTCAAACGAGTTTCGTTCAACTGCGAAATTGACGGAATTGGCATAGGATCAATTGATTGGCGGGTCGCGCGCTCAATTGAAAACAACATGCGTTTTTCACGATGTGAAATAAACAAAATTGCATCACCCTGACGGCCAGCACGACCTGTACGACCAATACGGTGTACATAAGATTCTGTGTCGTAGGGCACGTCATAGTTGATTACGTGGCTAACACGCTCAACGTCAAGACCACGGGCAACGACGTCTGTTGCAACAAGGATGTCGATTTTGCCGCGCTTCAAACGCTCAACAGTACGCTCACGTGAGTTTTGTGGAATATCACCGTTAAGGGGCTCAACAGCATAACCACGCGCTGACAATTTCTCAGAAAGCTCCATGGTAGCGGTTTTGGTACGTACGAAAATAATGACCGCATCAAACTCTTCCACTTCCATAATACGGGTAAGGGCTTCAAGTTTGTGATGACCGGCTACCTGGCAGTAACGCTGCTTGATAGTGCTAGCGGTGGCTACTTTAGATTCGATTTTAACTTGCTTAGGGTTATCTAAATAACGTTTGGTAATCTTACGGATTGGATCAGGCATAGTGGCAGAGAACAACGCGGTTTGGCGCTCTTCAGGTGCGTGGCTTAGGATCCATTCAACGTCATCAATAAAGCCCATGCGTAACATTTCGTCGGCTTCATCTAATACCAAGAATTTAAGATTATCTAGTTTTAGTGTACCTTTTTTGATGTGGTCGATAACACGACCCGGTGTACCTACTACAACCTGCGCGCCACGACGTAATTGGCGAATTTGATTGTCATAAGATGAACCACCATAAATAGGCAATACGTTTAGTTTACGTGAGAAGCTTGCATAAACCTGAAATGCTTCAGCTACCTGAATCGCTAATTCACGAGTCGGTGCTAATACAAGTAGTTGGGTGTTGCTGTTGTTAGCATCCACATTCGCTAACATAGGTAAAGCAAATGCTGCTGTTTTACCCGTACCTGTTTGCGCTGTACCAAGAAGATCATGACCTTCCATAATAAGCGGAATACATTGGGCTTGGATTGGGGTTGGTTTTTCGTAACCTACTTTTTCTAAAGCTTGAAGCAATTCGGCAGGTAGGTTGAGGTCTTTAAACGTCATTTCGACAGTGTCAGTCATTAATTATCCCTAGTTAGAAGCACGCAGGATTAACTTAGATTTCACAGTCAAATTCTAAAACAAACCAGCGTGGATGCACAAAAGAAGTATTATATGAGAAATTGCTTCTATACACCACGTTAGGCCGCGTTTTATTTGAACTTATCTGTATTTGTTGAATATCTCTAGTGAACTTGTTATCAATGGGTTAATGCAATGATAATCAAGCTTTAAAAAAGCACAGGATTATCATGAAATTAAAATAATTCTGACATGTTTTTGTGTACCACTGATTTCAAATAATTACTTTTAGAGTATTAAATTGACCATGATTTATTGGGGCAGGTTAACATGCTTCATTAAAGGCGCTTCGAATTAAAAATATTTGAGTCACAATTGCAACGATTGTCCGTTTCACTAGACCAAGTGTTCGAGTAAGATATTTTTATAACGTATCGATTAGCGCAAGAGATAGGAACATCGCACTACCTGACGCGCACGGTTACACGCTATAAGGCCGCGCTTAAAAAGCGAGAAAATAGGATAAGGAAGATGTACAAGATGAAAAAAACGATAATCGCACTATCACTAGGGATGTTGATCAGTTGTGGCCAGCAAACCAGTGAAGAGCATATTCAAGCTGCGCAGAAGTTCATTGCGCAAAACGATAACGCTTCAGCCATTATTTCCTTAAAAACCGCTGTGCAGCTAGCGCCGAAATCCCCTGAAGCACGTTTTGAGTTGGGTAAAGTGTATATCGAAGAAAAGCAATTTGAGAGTGCAGAAAAAGAACTCAGTCGCGCGTTAGAGTACGGTTACGATGGGGCGAAAGTACTGCCGTTGCTGACCAGAGCTTACCAGCGAACAGGCGCGTATGCTGCCATCAGTGAGATGGAAGACACAAATGTTAATTTAACTAACGAAGAAAAAGCGGAAATTGGCTTCTTTAAAATCGTGTCCTTGGTGCGCTTGAACAAGCCTGATGACGCCAGAGCGATTATTGCTGACCAAGGCCAGTTGGAAACAGACTCAGTATTTAAATCATTGAGCCTAGTCTACAGCGATATTCTGGATAAAGCGTATCCTCTTGCTCTGCAAAATATTACGCAATTGAAAGCTGCGCATCCTGATCATCCAGAAGTGCTTAAGTTGGCGGCACAATTACATTTAAGTCTGCAAGATCCCAAAGCGGCAGCGCAAGAATTTGACCATTACGTGTCCTTATACCCAGACGATTTACAAACCACGTTTGTGCTGGCCAAGCTGTGGGTTGATTTAGGTGAGACGGCAAAAGCAGAGCCTTATGTCGATACTCTGCTAAAAGTAAATGCTAAGAATGGTTTGCTCAATCAACTTAAAGCGGCGGCACGAATAGCAGATAATGATTTTCCAGAAGCGCAAAAGTACGCTGAGCTAGGCATTCAAAGTGGCGTGAATGACCCATCGTTACGTTTAATCGCCGGGTATGCAGCGTATCAGCAAAAAGATTTTGAATCTGCTCAGCAACACCTCTCTTTGGTGGCCAGCAGTTTACCCGGCAATCACCCTGGTTTGCGATTGCTTGCGGCTAGTCAATTACAGTTAGGCTTAAACACAGAAGCGGGCGATGTGCTGGAGCGCATTGAGCAAGTAAGTGAACAAGATGCGCAATTATTTTCTAAAGCAAGTTACGAGCTACTACGCCAAGGCAATGTAAAAGATGCCAAAGAACTAGTGGAAAAATCCTCTGGTATCAGCACCTCAGCAGAAGATTTAACCCGCTTGGGGCTACTGAAACTTTCCCTGAATAACCTAGATGGGATAGTGAATCTAGAAGAGGCGCTGGAAAAATCCCCTGAGCTGGAAAGCGCTAAGAAAACCTTAGCCACGGCCTACATAACGACCAAACAGTATGACAAAGCAATAGAGTTGTCTGAGCAATGGAAGCGCGAAAATCCTAATGACATCAGCGCTTATCTACTTGCCGGAGAGGTATTTAGCAAGCAGCAAGATCTAATCAAAGCTAAAGGGGAATTTCAGCAGGTCCTAAAAATCGATCCTGAGCACAAGGGTGCAGCTCTGGGGTTGGTTAATATTGCTATAGCTGAAAAAGACGACAGCCAAGCACAATCTGGCTTAAACAATTTACTCAAGCGTTACCCTGATTACACGCCTGCCTTGGCGACGTCTTATTTACTTAGCAAACAACAAGGTAAAACCGAACAAGGAATTGAACTCATTAAGCAAGCCGCAGCCAAGACACCTGATAATCAACAGGTCATCATGCTTTACGCTCGCGTGTTGCTGCTTGAACAACAATATGATGTAGCACTGCAGCAATTTGCTAAAGTTGAGCAGGCGTCATCCTTACCTCCCGCCTATTGGCAAGGGAAAGGCCAAGCGCTCATTCGTTCTGGTGATATGCCAGGGGCGCAAGCGCACTATGATAAGTGGTTAAGTAAAGCACCGAACGATAAACAAGCCGTGATTGGAAAGCTTTTGTTGTTAGACAATACAGGTAATTATGCCGACGGAGTAGAGTTAACCGAAGGCTTTTTAGCGGTACGAAATGACGCGCAGATGCAATTGCTACATACCCATTTCTTACTGATGAACAAAGACATGGAGGCTGGCAAAAAAGCGTATGATGCTATTCCCGCTGAACTGAAGAAAATGCCTATCGTTAAAGGCTTTTTAGCGCGTTTATTGATTGTAGATGGCAATTTTGCACAAGCAGAGCCGAATGCTCATGCGGCGTACCTTGGATTACCCAATGGTCGAAATTTAGTGCTTTGGGTATTCACACTTGAACGTTTGAATAAAAAAGATGAGGCGTTGAGTGCGATTCAAGCACACTTAGAAAAGGCACCTAATGATGGTGCGGCACTGATGATGTTGGCCGAGCGACAAATCAATAGCGGTGATGACGAGGCTATTGCAAGCTATCAAACATTGCTGCAGAAAAATCCAAATAACTTCGTCGCGTTAAACAATTTAGCTTACTTGTATTTACAACAAAATAAGCTAGAAGAAGCCCTGCAATACGCTAAAAAAGCGGTAAAGCAGCGCCCGGATAATGCTGCAGCAGTGGACACCTATGCACAAGTACTGGTTGCCCAGAAGGACTACAAAAAAGCGGTGCAACAATATGATGCGGTAGTGAATGACGATATGCAGAACGAAGAAATCTATCTAAATTACGTGGAAGCCTTGTTTTTGGATGGCAGCAACTTGTTGGCCAAACGCAAGCTCGAACGACGCGAAATGAAAAGCGAAGAAAACATAGCTCGTCAAGCGCAGTTGAAAGCGAAATACGCCGATTAATCACAGTCGCTATCCAATAAAAAAGCCCGTGACACACTCTACGTCACGGGCTTTTTTATGCTATTGGCTAGGCTAACATTTTTGTATCGCTTGCATGATCCATTGTCTCAATTGCGCTTCATCTAAAGCACCTGACACCCTGTCTATTTCTTTGCCTTGATGAAACAGAATCAATGTTGGGATACTGCGTATTCCTGCCTCGCCGCTAATTTGCTGGGCATATTCAGTATTTAACTGCGCGAACAGAATGCTGTCAGTCTGGCCTGCTAATTTCGCGAAGACCGGAGCAAAATTTTTGCATGGCCCGCACCAACTGGCCCAGAAATCGACCAATACAGGTAAATGGTTACGTTCAATGTACCGGTAAAACTGTCCTTGGGTTAATTGGCAGGGTTGGTGGGTGTGCAATTTCTGTTGGCATTTACCGCAATTGGCTTGAGTATGTTCTTTACTTTCAGGGACATTATTAATGGCATAGCAATGGGGGCAAACGATATGCATCTATTATTTCTCCTGTTTGGTGGTTTGTGCACTAAGCTGCTCAACTTGCTGTTGCAGCCCTTTGATGTGCACTAACAAGTCGCTGAGTGTTGGCTCTTCTTCTAAGTCGTGCTCCGCGGCCTCTTCTTTGGCTTTTTGCTTGCGGGCTAACTCATTTTCCTGCTCCATCACATTAACGACTATGCCAATCACCATGTTTAGAAACGCAAAGGCAGTAAAGAAAATAAACGTAAGGTAAAAAGCCCAGCTCAGAGGATACACCTCCATGGTTTCGTACATCACATCAGTCCAATCCTCAAAGGTCATCACTCTGAATAGGGTGAGCAGGGAGATCGCGATATCACCCCATAAATCAGGGTTAATACTTTCAAACAAGGTGCTACCTATTGCAGCATAGATATAGAAGATTATGAACATCAGCAACATGACGTAGCCCAGTTGTGGTAGGGCCTTCACCAAGGATACAAGTAAAATACGTAGCTCAGGAATGATAGAAATCATCCGCAATACGCGAAACACTCTGACTAAACGGGCGATAACGGCAAGGTCGGCGTCCTCCGCCGGAATAAGGCTAACGACAACAATCAAGGTATCGAAAACATTCCAGAAATTCTTAAAGAAGTCCTTCTTGCGTTCCTCTGCCAAAAAGCGAATGGTAATTTCAGTTAAGAAAAACGCACTGATAAACCAATCTAAAAACTGGGTGAGGTGATACATAGTAGGTGACATTTCATAGGTTTTTGCCCCCACCAACAGGGCTGAAAATATGATCACCGAAATCACAAAAATCTCGAACAGTTTGTTCGAACGAATACGAATAAATTTGGCTTGTAGGGATAACGCGTTCATGGACTCACGAAGTTAGCTAGAAAATCGACGATAGAATATTGAATTCTACACTACTGTCAATTAAGGAATGGTATACAGATGTAAGAAGTGGCGCTTTATATCTATAACAAATTTTGAGCTTGATATATCACTACGATAAAGCCTGAGCGAAAAACTTCTCTGTTAGCATCAGTATTACTCATTCGCGACCAACAGGTTGACAGAGATGCAAGAGATTAATGACTTTGAGTTTAAAACCGTAGGCGATATTCGTTTTGGTGTGAATGCGGCTTTGTCTTTACCTGCACTATTGATATCTCGCTTTGATGCGAAATCGATTCTCGTCATTACCGATAAAGGTTTACTCAACGCAGGGGTGCTTGATGCTGTATTCGCTGAGCTGGATGTCTCTGGCGTATCATTCTCAGTCTTTGATGGTGTACAGGCTGACCCGCCAGAAGCAGTTATTTTAGCTGCCGCTGAGCAAGCGAAAAAAGCCGATGTCGTTATTGGCATTGGTGGTGGCAGCTCAATGGACAGTGCCAAACTAGCCGCAGTACTCGCTATGGAGCAACAGGCACTCGCTGAAATGTACGGTGTGGATTTAGTCAGATCACAGCGTAAGCCATTGGTACTTATTCCGACAACCGCGGGAACAGGCTCTGAAGTGACACCTATCTCTATTGTTACCACAGGCGAGTCAACCAAAGCGGGTGTGGTTTCACCAATGTTGTACCCCGATATTGCGTTACTAGATCCATGCCTGACACTAGGTTTGCCCGCCCATATCACCGCCGAAACCGGTATCGACGCCATGGTACATGCTATCGAAGCCTTCACTAGTAAACATAAAAAGAACCCCTTATCGGATAACCTAGCGATCAAAGCATTAGCGCTACTGTCTAGTCATTTGCCCGCTTGCTATGCAGATGGACAAGATATAAATCACCGAGGCGGGACGCTTTTAGGGGCGATGCTGGCAGGGCAAGCCTTCGCAAATGCCCCCGTGGCTGCTGTGCATGCCTTGGCATATCCGTTAGGGGGAATTTACCACATGGCTCACGGGCTAACTAATGCGCTTATGCTGCCCCATGTTATGCGCTTCAATTTACCAGCGGCTGAGCGAGAGTATGCTCAACTCGCCTTAGTGGTGAATCCACACTCAGCTGAGCTCACGCAAAACGAACAGGCCCTAGGGTTCATCGAATATATGCAGCAGTTTTGTCACGCTCTAGGGATCACTAAGCGCCTACGTGATTACGGTATCACGCAAGAGGCGTTAGCGGATTTAGCGAGTGCGGCAATGCTACAAACGCGGTTGTTGATGAATAACCCCCGCGAGATGACGTTTGAAGATGCGCTGGCAATGTATCAACAAGCGTGGTGAAGATAGTTTTGTGTAAGCGATAGTCCGTCAGTCATTGCAATATTAAGTGCAGTACTCAGCGTAGTCACGTCACTCGTTACATCTGCCATAGCAAAAAGTTGCAGCTGAAAATGTAACACTAGGGCCGTCGCGTAAAGTGGTATCAACCGTAAAATGGAGTTATTTTGATGACAACATCAACGACAGCTAAAAAATCCCCTCCTACGCGCAGTGATTTTCGCTATTTCGATACGATCGATACACGCTGGGCCGATAATGATGTGTATGGTCATGTCAATAACGTGGCGTATTACAGCTTTTTCGATACAGTGGTTAATCGTTTATTAATTGATAATGGCTGGCTACAGCTAGAGGGCAGTGGCCCTATTGGCTTAGTGGTAGAAACACGCTGCCAGTATTTTGCATCTGTGAGCTACCCGGCCGTGCTGGACATTGGTTTGACTATTTTAAAGCTGGGGAATAGCTCAGTGGTTTATCAACTCGCGGTATTTTCAGAGGGGAGTGAACAGGCAAGCGCTGTGGGGCAATTTGTACATGTCTACGTGGACCGTTCGTCGCACATGCCAACGTCTTTACCTGCAGAGCTGCGCGCTGGCTTGAGCCATTATCTTAAGGTCAGCGACGAGCCAGAGTAGTTCTTTAACTGCATTTTGTTCAAAGCGCTTGCTAGGCGCTTTGTCTTACACTTTTGCAAAAACGGTATTTAGCGATTACGCCCCAATGCATCGTGACTGGTTACCCAGTCGCCGGCTAACACAGCGGCGCTTAAGGATAATTCGCCAGCTAGAACAGTCGCTGCGATGATTTCAGCAAGTTTTTTTGCTTTACCTTCACCAAAGCAGTCCATCATTTCTAAGCATTCTTTTTGCGTTGCCAGCGCGGTACCGCCCCCATAAGTGGCGACTATCAATGAAGGCAGGGTAATCGCAATGTAGAAGTTGCCTTGTTCATCCACATCGACAAACGAAAGTGCCGCGGAAGATTCCGCTACGTTGGCCGCATCTTGTCCGCAAGCGATAAACATAGCCGTGATGCCGTTAGCTGAGTGTGAGCCATTGTTGATTGAGCCTGCCATAAAGCTGCCCATATTGGATATTTGCCGCATTTTAAATAACATCTGCGCTGACACACCAAGTTTTGACTCTAGAATTTCGCTGCTTATGGTTGCCTCGGCAATCACTCGTTTGCCGCGACTGTGCAGGGTATTGAGCTGAGAGTGCTTTTTGTCAGTATCCATTGCGCCGGATAAATTATAACGCTGCAAACCTGCGCCGGGGTAATTCGCTTTTATCCATTCACAGGCAGCAAACGTCGCTTTACCCACCATATTTTGCCCAGCTGCATCACCTGTGGTGAAGTTAAAGCGCAAATACAGCATACGCGCCGCTGCATACTGCTCTATGTTACGCAGTTTACCGACACTGGTGGTGGTTTCGGCTTGTGATTTTATGTGGTCAAACTGTGCGCTTATCCAATTCCCAAATGCGTGAGCTTGGCGGGCATCTTCAAAAATAAAAACCGGAGCTCGTTGCATGACATCATCTACTACGGTGACCTTTACGCCACCTGCTGCGCCAAGTACGCGCATACCTCGGTTATAACTGGCGACTAACGTGCCTTCGGTTGTTGCCAGAGGAACATAGAAGTCGCCCTTGGCATGTTCACCATTGACCCTGACTGGCCCAGCTAGGCCTATTGGGACTTGGGCGATACCAATGAAGTTTTCAATATTACCGGCGGTTTGCTCCGGACTTAAAGAATAATGCCCAACGTGATTAAGCTCACTTTGCGTATATTGTTTTACAAATGCTTGGCGCTGCTCAGCCATGGTTTGGGTATGGTCATTTTCTTTGTCACGAGGAATAGACGGGGCTGCTTTGTTATCTGACATAAAGAGGGTCGACTTTGTAGATAGAAGGTGTATCTACAACTATCAACAAAGCCTGTCATATTGAAATGATTCTGCTTAATTAATGTGCAACAGTTTTAGTGATGTTTTGATTTGCGAAAGACTAACCAGAGCTTTACCGTTCAAGAAGCGTCAGGTTTCTAAGTACTCTAGCTTATTTGGCACGCCATCCCATTCTTTCGCGTCGGCCGGAGGAGGGATAACTTCTATGATATTCGGCCAAATTTTAGAGAGCTCAGCATTAAGTTCATTGAAGGCTTCTTGCCCAGCAGGCAGCTTATCATCTTGGAATATCGCTTTGGCTGGGCATTCAGGTTCACATAATGCGCAATCAATACAGATGTCTGGGTCGATCACTAAGAAATTTGGCCCTTCAAAAAAGGCATCCACGGGACATACGGCAACGCAGTCTGTGTATTTGCATTTTATACAGTTGTCAGTGACTACAAAGGTCATAAGCAAAATCTTGGTTAATCGATATTGGCGCCGATCATACTTATCGGCGCTATAAATACAAGAAGGCAAGAGCGAAGAGTCGATGTTAACTCGGTAATATATTCCTGAATAAACCAGACAGGCGGTTGCGCATGGCTTAAAATAGCCAGCTAACTATTTTTGTTCTGGGCTGTGCCCCTGCGCTTACTCTTTTTGGATATGTCTATGCTGCGTTTAACCGATATAAAACTCCCGCTTGATCATCAAGATACGGATCTTACCCAAGCGATATTAAATAAACTGGGTTGCAGCGCAGCACAACTAGGCCAAGTCTCAGTGTTTAAACGCGGCTTTGATGCGCGTAATAAGTTTGATATTCAACTTATCTACACATTAGACATAGAAGTAGATAACCAGCAGGCGCTATTAGCCAAATTCGATGGGGATCCCCATGTCAGGTTATCACCGGATACCCGCTACAAATTTGTGGGTCACGCGCCAGAGGCCTTAAACGAACGTCCTGTCGTGATTGGGCTTGGGCCGTGTGGCTTATTTGCAGGGTTACTGTTAGCGCAAATGGGATTCAAACCAATTATTCTTGAGCGCGGTAAAGAAGTGCGAGAACGCACTAAAGATACGTTTGGCTTTTGGCGTAAAAAGCCCCTTAACACTGAATCAAACGTGCAGTTTGGCGAGGGCGGCGCAGGGACATTTTCAGACGGCAAGTTGTATAGCCAAGTCAAAGATCGTAAACATTATGGTCGCAAGGTACTCAGCGAGTTTGTGGATGCTGGCGCACCAGACGAAATCATGTACGTGAGCAAACCTCATATAGGTACGTTTAAGCTGGTGGCTATGGTCGAGCGTATGCGTGCACAAATTATTGAACTGGGCGGTGAAATTCGTTTTAGTACCCGAGTCGATGATGTGCATATCGAGCATGGGCAACTGACAGGGTTAAGCTTATCCACTGGCGAGCATTTGCCCTGCCGCCACGCAGTATTGGCTGTGGGTCATAGCGCCCGTGACACCTTCAAAATGCTGTATGAGCGCAATGTGTATATTGAAGCCAAGCCATTCTCAGTGGGTTTTAGAATTGAACATGAGCAATCTATGATTGATGAGTGTCGTTTTGGGCCCAATGCGGGGCACCCTATTTTAGGGGCGGCAGATTATAAACTGGTACATCATTGTAATAATGGCCGTGCGGTGTACAGCTTTTGTATGTGTCCAGGTGGCACAGTGGTAGCCGCTGCATCAGAAGAAGGCCGTGTGGTAACGAACGGCATGAGCCAATATTCACGTCATGAGCGTAACGCTAACAGTGCAATAGTGGTGGGGATTGAGCCGGAGAAAGACTTTCCCGGTCACCCACTAGCTGGGATTGATTTACAGCGTAAGTTAGAAGAGCAGGCCTATGTACTAGGTGGTAGTAATTATGATGCCCCAGCACAACTCATTGGTGATTTTTTAACAGGGAAAACTTCTTCTGAATTAGGTGAGGTAAAGCCGTCCTACACTCCTGGGGTTAAGCTCACCGATTTATCTAAGGTGTTACCGGATTATGCAATAAGCGCGATTCGTGAAGCGATCCCTGCGTTTGATAAACAAATTAAAGGATTCGCCAAAGCGGATGGCTTGCTAACTGGGGTAGAAACCCGCACCTCTTCACCCATCTCGATTAAACGTGGTGCTGACTTTCAAAGTGTTAATGTAAATGGGCTTTACCCTGCTGGGGAAGGCGCAGGTTATGCAGGAGGGATTTTATCGGCGGGGATTGACGGGATCAAAGTTGCTGAGGCAGTGGCATTATCTCTGTTGGAAACAAGCCAGTAACATTGGTAATTAGCAAGGTAATAAACTCAAAAAAGCAGCCTGTGAAGCTGCTTTTTTATACATTATTTAGAATAGCCGCGATGCTACTCTTCAAGCTGGGCGGTAAGGCCTTGGTTAATATCCGTTACGTCTTCAATTGATAAAGTACCTGCGGCTAGCTTAAGGTTTAGTACGCTGATCACGTAACCATATCGTGCACTTGAAAGGTTACGGCGAGCATCAAATAAATTACGCGTGCTGTCGAGTACGTCAACTATGGTGCGGGTACCAACGTCAAACCCTGCCTCTGTGGCTTTTAATGCGCTTTGAGCAGATACAACGGCTTGTTCGAACGCTTTGATACGCGAAATAGCGGCCTTGATGTCATTGTAATTTGAACGAACACTGCGGATCACTGAGCGGTGAATGCGCTCACGATCTTCGCTTGTAGCGACAAATCTGTGTTTTGCCGATTCAACGTTGGCTGTCACAAGGCCACCTGTATATAAAGGCACGTCTACTGATAACGTTAAACCATAAGTGTTGAAACGATCACTGCCACCCGCTCCCGGGTTAATAGCAAAACCATCAGTATCATTACTATTCGCGCTACCGCTTATGCCAACAGTTGGGTAATGGCCAGAGCGAGCACTTTTAATATCAAATTTAGCGATATCAACACTGGCATTGGATACTAATAGCTCTAAATTACGTTGTTCAGCGGTTTTGAGCCAATCATTTACGTTCGCTGGTGTGGGTAAGCTGGCTGAGAATTGCTCAGTATTTAGAACGTTTAGTTCAGAGTGATAAATACCGGTGATTTCACGCAGAGCTTCAAGGTTGGTTTCTACTGCGTTTTCGGCGCTGATTTCAGCGGCCACTGAGGTATCGTATTGTGCTTGGGCTTCATGTACATCTGTGATGGCCGTTAAACCTACTTCAAAGCGTTGCTTTGTTTGTTCGAGTTGACGAGCAATTGCACGCTTTTCTGCGCGGGCGAATGCGAGGTCGTCTTGCGCTTGAAGTGTGTCGAAATATGCACTCACTGTGCGTAAGATGAGATTTTGCATGGTAAATGCAAGTGAGGCATCAGATTGGCTGGCCACAAGCTCTGCTCGGTCTAATCCAACCCAAAGTGAACGATCATAGATGGTTTGTGATAAGTTTAATGTGACGTCGTTGGTTGAACGGTCTAAATCGCCATAGGTTTCAGCTGCTTGCAAACTCAATGAGACTTGCGGTAACAGACCCGCTCGGCTGATTTCAATATCAGAAAAAGCCGCTTCTCTGTTTGCTTGAGATTGCAATGTTGCTGGATCGTGCTGAAGTGCTTGCTGATATACGCTTAGTAAATCATCAGCAAATGCGTGATTCGAAACGCCAAAGCCAATCAATAGCGAAAGAAGTGTTTTTTTCATGTGTGTTCCTTGATGAATTTTGCTTGTGGCAGCGAGACCATTATTTTAGGTTTACTATATGTCGCATTTTAAGACGCTAAAGTTTAAATACATTAGGTCTGAACACGAAACATCCAGACGTAAATCTAACGCTTCAAGTGTAACAGAATATTATATGAGTCTTGAACCGCTAAATGTTGCTCCACTATATGGTGCTAATGTGAATAATTAAAAGGGGATTTATGTCTAAAATCCAACAGTTTTCTAGCAAAGACGTGGAAATTACGCGCAAAGAGCCACTTTATTCAGGTTTTTTTAAAATGGTGAAATACCATTTTAAACACAAACTGTATAAAGGAGGCTGGAGTGAAACTGTGGAGCGCGAGATATTCGAAAGAGGACATGCTGTTGCAGTATTGCCATATGATCCCCATTTAAAAGAATTCGTCATGATTGAACAAATTCGAATAGGGGCTCTAGCGACGTCCGATTCACCATGGTTGTTGGAGATAGTCGCTGGTATTATAGATCCAGGTGAGACACCAGAGGCCGTGTGTTATCGCGAAGCGCAGGAAGAAGCAGGGGTGACAATCACCCACCTTAAAAAGGCCATAAGCTATTTAGCCAGCCCAGGCGGCACCACGGAAAGATTGCACATTTATGTGGCACAGGTTGATGCCAGCCAAGCGAAGGGCGTTCATGGACTAGACTATGAAAGCGAAGACATTTTGGTACACCGCGTACCAGAAGACCAGGCGCTAGAATGGATTAATCAAGGAAAGATAGATAATGCAGCTACATTAATCGCGCTGCAATGGTTTGCTATGAATAAACAACGAGTACTTGATGACTGGAAAGATTGAACAAGATGTAAGACGTAAGTATGTGCCGCACTTGCCGAGTATTCAGCGAGTGTGCGCGCTGAACTATGTGCGATTAATAAAGCTTTTGCCGGATTGCGATACCGAAGAGTTAGAATATCAGTTTCGGGTAAACAAGGTTTTGAATTACAGCATCAAAATTGTCGAGTGCAGCCGATACACCAGCACGGTTGTTATGTCTCAAGACTCTGTTATTGGACCTGATTTTATGCACCCAGTTGTGCGTGTGCGTTTATACCATGATGCGCAGTTAGCTGAAGTGATTGAAGCTCAGCATATTGGAGCCTTACAGCCTAGCTATGAGTATCCAAATATCAAAATGCATCAAAAAAACGAAAAAGAGATGGTGAACCTATTTTTGAGCGAATGGTTGTTGTTTTGCTCTAAACATAAAGATCAACTTCAGGCAACGAGTGCTTAAATCGATGAGGCTTGCTTGAGTTACAAGATAGCGCAAATATCAGATTGTCATTTATTTGCCGATAAGCACCAAGTGGGTTATCAGGACATCAATCCATATAATAGCTTGCAGGCTGTGTTAGCTAATGTGGCATCCAACCAACCCGATTTAGTGATTCTCAGCGGCGATATCAGTGCTGAAGACTCTGCCGACGAAGGCTTAGCCAGCTATCAATTATTTTCCCAATTATGGCAACAGAGTCAATTAGCTGCGCCACTTCTGGTGATACCTGGTAATCATGATCATCTTGAGCCGCTAAACACAGAACTTAATGACTCCGTGGGCTGGCCAGTTTCTTTGAATGCAGGGCCTTGCTGGAAAGTCCATGGTTTCAATACGAAAACGGACGACTCGTCTGGGGAAATATCGGCCTCTGAGCTTGCGTACCTCACAGAGCAAGTCCACCTTAATCCGAGACTACACCACTTGCTGGTGGTGCATCATCATCCCCATGCGTGTGGAGGGTGGATGGACAATCACCCATGGCGAAACAGTGACGTCTTTTTGCAGCGAGTTGCCCAGCTTCCTCAAATTAAAGTGGTGTTGCACGGGCATATTCATCACGCCCGTGTGATGCATAGTGAGCAATGTATTTTTATGTCGGCCCCTTCAACATGTTGGCAATGGGCCAATACAAAAGAATTTGCAGCCAGTCACGAAGCACCTGGTTATCGCATGCTCGAACTGAATGATAACGGACGGGTTGAGACCCGCATCATGAGAATTTAACGGAATATCCATGACAGATAGTACACGTGAACAAGTAGTTATTTATTTACACGGCTTTTTGAGCTCGCCTCAATCGGTTAAAGCTCAACAGACCAAAGCGTTCGTAGAAAAATATTATCCAGATCTGATCTTTTATATCCCCCAATTGGATAATCACCCCAAGCCCGCTGCTAAAGCCCTAGATGAGCTTATTGCTCAACACCCTAACGCCGATTTTGGTTTTATTGGCAGTTCTATGGGAGGGTATTTTTCAAGTTATCTGCTTGAACGTTACGGTGGTAAAGCGGTATTAATTAACCCTGCGGTGCAACCCTACAATTTATTAGCTGACTACTTAGGGGAGCATGTTAATCCCTACACAAAACAAAAATTTAGCTTGGATGAATCCCATACACGTGATTTAACCAGGTTTGATACTAAATCTCTGGCAAGCCCGCAAAACTACTGGGTATTATTGCAAACTGCTGATGAAACCTTAGACTATCGTCAAGCAGAGGAAAAATACATAGGGGCTAAGCTGACCATCGAGGAAGGCGGAGATCATAGCTTTCAAGGATACGAACGCTTTTTGAAAGATATTTTTCAGTTTCTGCTGCACGACTAATTGGAGATTGGTATAACATGAGCGTATTGGCTCTTACCTATTGCCTAATCATTTTTATCAACGGCCACAACAAAAATAAGAACTATGTCTAATCAATATAACGCAGATGCAATTGAAGTTTTAAATGGCCTTGACCCAGTCAAGCGTCGCCCTGGTATGTATACCGACACCACGCGGCCGAATCACCTGAGTCAAGAGGTCATTGATAACAGTGTCGATGAAGCCCTTGGAGGCTTTGCTAGTTCAATCAAGGTGGTGTTGCATCCTGATCAATCCTTAGAAGTCACTGATGATGGACGAGGCATGCCGGTGGACATTCATGCTGAGGAAGGTATTTCTGGCGTTGAATTGATCATGACCAAGTTACACGCTGGTGGTAAATTCTCTAATAAAAATTACCAGTTTTCCGGTGGTTTACACGGAGTGGGTATCTCTGTGGTAAATGCCTTATCGAAGCGGGTTGAGGTGAGTATCCGCCGTGAAGGTAGCGTGTATCAAATCGCTTTTGAGAATGGCGAAAAAGTTGAAGATTTAAAAATAGTCGACACCTGTGGCAAACGAAACAGCGGCACCCGTGTGCATTTCTGGCCGGATGAACAATATTTTGATTCGGCTAAGTTTTCTGTTACCAAGTTACTTCATGTGCTGCGAGCAAAAGCGGTCTTGTGCCCTGGACTGCGCATCCGTTTTGATGACAAAGTCAGTAAAGAAACCCACGAGTGGTACTTTGAAGATGGCTTAAAAGATTATTTGTATCAATCGACCGGTGAGAGCATCACGCTTCCTGCTGAAACCCCCTTTGTTGGCACAGTCAGTGGCAACACAGAAGCGGTAGATTGGGCGGTTATTTGGTTGCCTGAGGGCGGTGAGATGATCACCGAAAGCTACGTCAACCTTATTCCTACAGCGCAAGGTGGTACTCATGTAAACGGTTTACGCCAAGGGCTGCTAGAAGCCATGCGCGAGTTTTGTGAATTCCGCAATTTACTACCAAGAGGTATCAAATTAACCCCAGAAGATATCTGGGATCGCTGCAGTTATGTGCTGTCTACTAAGATGCAAGACCCGCAATTTGCTGGGCAAATTAAAGAGCGTCTGTCATCACGCCAAGCTGCCGCTTTTGTATCAGGTATCGTCAAAGATGCCTTCAGTTTGTGGTTGAATCAGCATACTGGTGTCGCAGAGCAGTTGGCAGAAATGTGTATTAGTAATGCACAGAGTCGTTTACGCCAAAGTAAGAAAGTGGCGCGGAAGAAAGTCACTCAAGGCCCGGCCTTGCCTGGCAAATTAACCGATTGTTCAACCCAAGATACTGGTCGTTCGGAACTGTTTTTGGTGGAAGGAGACTCAGCAGGCGGTTCGGCTAAGCAAGCTAGAGACCGCGAGTTTCAAGCGATCATGCCTCTAAGAGGTAAAATTTTAAATAGCTGGGAAGTAGACTCTTCACAAGTGCTTGCCTCACAAGAGATACATGATATTTCTGTCGCGCTTGGCATCGACCCAGATTCAGAGGACCTAAGCGGCTTGCGCTACAACAAGGTGTGTATTCTTGCCGATGCTGACTCAGATGGGTTGCACATTGCGACCTTGTTATGTGCTTTATTCGTGAAACACTTCAGAGCCTTAGTGGAAAATGGTCATGCGTACGTTGCCATGCCACCTCTGTTTAGGATTGATGTGGGTAAAGAGGTATTTTATGCACTGGATGAAGGGGAAAAACAAGGTATTTTGGATCGCATCGCTGCCGAGAAAAAACGCGGCAAAGTAAACGTACAGCGATTTAAAGGTCTTGGGGAAATGAACCCATTACAATTGCGTGAAACGACTATGGATCCCAATACTCGACGCTTGGTGCAATTGACGATAGAAGAGCCGAGCGAAATGTTAGAGACCATGGATATGTTACTCGCTAAAAAGCGTGCTGGGGATCGTAAGTCTTGGCTAGAAAGTAAAGGCAATATGGCAGACGTTTAGTCATCTGCTCGCTAGGTTTACTCTTTCATTAATCAAGGACCAAATTTGCTGCGCTTTTTTAAATTCTTATTGATTGTGGTTGTTTTGCTCATTGGCTTTATTACAGCATTGTTTATCGCCAGTGTTGAAGAGCAGCCGTTGGTTGTTGCAACCAGTGCTACTCAGGTAAATGATGCCGAATCAGTACAAGAGCTCATTGCGCAACTTAAACAAAGTGTGCAAGACCGTACCTTAGATCAGCAGATCCCCTTAACTGAAAACCAGCTAAACAGCCTAGTGGGCTTTTTGCAGCGGGCAAAAGCACAATTTCATGGCCAAGTGAATATTACCCCGGTTGCTAGTAGCATTTCTGCCAGCTATCAACTCCCCCCAAGTCCGCTAGGGCGCTACGTAAACTTCAGTGCCTTGGTTTTACCTGGCGAAGGCTTACAGTTAGATGAAGTGCGCCTTGGCAGTATCGTTTTGCCAGGTAAGAAAACATTGGCCACTTTAGTGTGGCTAGCCGATTGGTGGACAGATAGCGACATTGCCAGCCAGTTTGTGCAACAGATTGATAGCATTCGAATGTTTCAAGGCAGTATGGTCATTGCTATGCGGCCATTGGATACATTTTTGCGCAACTTAAAAGAGCTTAAGCGAGACACTGCTGAACAAAGTGAGTTAAGTGTTGCTACGGCGCATTATTTACGCTTTTTAGCGAATTTAGAGGTGGGGAAGCGCACTTCTGCTCAGTCTTTAGGTCGCTATATGCAACCCTTGTTTGCCGAAGCATTAAGCCGCTCCACCGCTGATACGGCCGATGAAGAAAATGAAGCGGCTATTATGGCGCTAGCCACATACGCAGGACATCATCGGTTCGCAAATTTTGTAGGTGATGTTCAGCCTGTCGCTAAGCGTATCGCGGCCCCTAAAACCCTTCCAACTTTAAATAGTAGGGGAGACCTGAGCCAGCATTTTATCTTCTCTGCGGCAATAAAAGTGTTATCGGAGCAAGGTCTAACCGCTGCTATTGGTGAGTTTAAGGAGTTGATGGATCGTGGAGCCGGTGGCAGTGGATACAGTTTTGTCGACTTGGCTGCCGATCATGCAGGGGTGAAATTTGCGCTTATTGCAACAAACGAGAAAACGGCCTTCGCATTACAAAAATTATTAGCTAACAGTGTGAGTGAAAATGCGTTCTTCCCTAATACCGAAGGACTTCCAGAGAATTTAAATAAAGCGAGTTTCACACAACAGTTTAAGCAAGTAGATAGTCCTCAATACAAACAATTGCTGGAGGATATTGACCAGCGCATTTCACTACTCCCTATGAGTCAACTCTTCGTCGGGCATTGAGCCTCGGCGAGTCGTTTGTCAATGACCAGACGTTTTTGAAAATACATTGATGACGAGTACGCCGCTTAGGATCAAGCACATACCGATGATCGCTGGAATGTCAGGTAATTCTTTATATAGAACCGCGCTAATAGCTGCGATTAAGACAATCCCCATACCCGCCCATATCGCATAAGCAATTCCCACGGGAACCGTTTTAAGCACGAGAGAAAGGAAGTAAAAAGCCACTGCATACCCGATAATACATAATGCACTGAATACGGTATGGGTAAACCCTTGTGACGCCTTAAGGGAGAGCGTGCCTATGACTTCTGCAATAATGGCTAGGCCAAGATACCAATATCCCATTTTACTGTCCTTAAGTTATCGCTAATGCATATGTCATCGGTAACACCTATGTCATCGGTAACGCCTATGTCATCGATAAGTGCATATTACTGATTGCGCTAAAATTAGTCTTTTACGCTCACTTGAAATTGATTCAGTGTGGTTAACAGCAATTCAATTTTCTTCACTACTTTAGGCAAGGCCTGCTTTTGTGCATCACTATCAAGTTGGCTTAGACTCGCTATATCCATGGCTAACTCTTCTACATAGGGCTTAAAAAAGCGGCCGCTGGCAGTGAATCCTGCATCATCAGGGAATATCGCTTGAAACTTGCCTTTACCTGAGCTTTGTAGCTTGGCAATCGTTGCGTCTGCATCAATTGATTTGCGATATATAAGTTGGGCGTTTTCCGTTAATTTCTCAATAATAGTTTGCATGAATAAGACTTAATCAGTAGATGGGTTAAAGTTTTGGGCTAAGCGGTCGATAATACCGAAGAGCGGGCGATTTTGCCTGCTTTTCAACTTTGCTACAAGCAATAGGGGTTCTGGTATGGAAATTCAAGGAGGCGCTGCCTCTGGAGCATCCGGTGCGACGCTTGAAATCAAATCGTTACAGATGGCTAAATCCCAACAGGAACGAGATGGGCAAGCGACGCTTCAGCTTCTGGAATCAGCAGCTGACGTACCATCATCTTCAGCAAATCCAAATTTAGGCTCAGTGATCAACACGTTTGCCTAATTAAGGATGAAGATTTAAATCAATTGGCGTTTTACCGGGTTGGCCGCCTATCTCTCGTACGAGTTTAGGTACCAGAAATCCCGGTAAGCGCTTTATCATTTGTGCCATGATACTTTTTGCTATCTCGTCGTCTTGGTCAAAATGTTGTGCACCTTGCACTTTGTCCATCACATGTAAGTAATACGGCAATACGCCCACGTCAAATAAGGATTCACTTAACGCCACCTGCGTATCAGCACTGTCATTGATGCCTTTAAGTAAAACCCCTTGATTAAGTAACGTCACACCTGCTTGGGTGAGTCTTTTTAATGCATTACGTAAAGGTATATCTATCTCCTGAGGATGATTGATATGTAGCACCATTACGGGCTTGAGACGTGATTGAGTAAACCATTCAATCAGCTCTGACGTAATTCGTGAAGGGATTACCACAGGTAAGCGAGTGTGAATACGAAGGCGTTTTATATGCTCGATTTGGGCGATTTCATCTGTTAACCAAGCTAAAAAATCATCTTTGGCCATAAGTGGGTCACCACCAGAATAAATTACCTCATTGATCTTAGCGTCTTGGCGAATGTAATCGAGCGTTTCTTGCCATTCATGCTTGTTTAAATGATTGTCAGAATAGGGGAAGTGTCGCCGAAAACAGTAGCGGCAGTTCACTGCACAGCCGCCACGAACCAACAATAAAACTCGGCTTTGGTATTTATGTAATACCCCAGGTTGGCTATTAGATTGCTCTTGAAGTGGATCTAGCAGGTAATTGGGAGCTGTATCGAATTCTTTTTTGTCTGGAAACACTTGACGAAAAAGAGGGTCGTTCGGGTTGCCTTTTTCCATTCGCTTGGCAAAGGGAACAGGCACACGCATAGGAAATAAGCGGCGTGCAGCGATATCATCGGTAAATTCCGCTGGGTCTAAAGCGAGGTACTTTAATAAAGCAAGTGGATCAGTAAAGGCACTTGAAAGCACTTTTTGCCAGTTATTCTCTACAGCAATGAGTTTTTTAGGTATTATTTGTGTCAACTAGATACTCTACACAGTTAATTGATTACGAGGAAACATGGCTAATATCAGCACTAATGAGTTCAAAGGCGGCGTTAAAATTATGCTCGACGGAGAACCTTGCAACATTCTTGAGAACGAATACGTCAAACCTGGTAAGGGCCAAGCCTTTAACCGAGTTAAGCTAAAGAAGCTTGTTTCAGGCAAAACCATTGAGAAAACCTTTAAATCAGGTGAGTCGTTTGAAGGTGCAGATGTCATGGATATGGAGCTGTCATATTTGTATACCGACGGTGAATTCTGGCATTTTATGAATAATGAGTCGTTTGAGCAAATCGCAGCAGACGATAAAGCAGTTGGCGATGCCGTCAAATGGTTGGTTGAAAATGACAGCTGCACTATTACCTTGTGGAATGGTACACCGATAGCGGTCACTCCTCCTAACTTTGTTGAGTTAGAAATCACTGAAACAGACCCTGGCCTAAAAGGTGATACGGCGGGCACAGGCGGTAAACCTGCCACATTAAGCACAGGGGCAGTGGTTCGAGTTCCTCTGTTTGTGCAAACCGGCGAAGTAGTGAAAGTGGATACTCGCAGCGGCGAATATGCGTCTCGAGCACAGAAGTAAGTAACAAATATTGTATTAAAAGCTCACATTTACTGTGAGCTTTTTTATGCCCGCAATTCAAGGAGCGACTATGCCTTATGAGCCTAGCTATGATTGGCAACCTACAGCTGATATTGCCATATTAAAACAAAGAGCGAACATCATTGCTGACATTCGCCAGTTTTTTTTCCAGCGCAATGTGACAGAAGTGGAAACGCCACAGTTAAGTAATGCGTCAGTAAGCGATTTTCATATGCGCGTATTTGAAACCGAATTTAACGATCCCACTTCCCCTCAGGCGCGGACTATGTATCTGCAAACTTCTCCAGAATATGCCATGAAGCGTCTGCTGTGTGCAGGAAGTGGTCCTATTTATCAAATTGCAAAGGCGTTTCGTAATGAAGAGGCGGGCAAGCATCATAACCCAGAATTTACCATGCTTGAATGGTATCGCCCTGATTTTAACCACAGACAATTAATGGATGAGCTTGACGATTTGATGCAGCACGTTGTGGGCTGTGAAAAAGCGCAGCGCATGAGTTATCAAGCCGCGTTTATATCGTATTTATCGATTGATCCATTAACAGCGCCGCTCAGTGCCTTACAGCAAAAAGGAAGTGAATTAGGGTATGAGCATATTTGTCAGCATGAACAAGATAGAGACACGATATTACAGCTGTTATTTAGCCATGAAATTGAACCGAAGATAGCGAACGAAAGACCGTGCTTCATTGATAGATTCCCTGCGAGTCAGGCTGCTTTGGCCAGAATCAGTCCTGATGACGGCCGCGTTGCTGAGCGTTTTGAGCTGTATTTTAAAGGAATTGAGTTAGCTAATGGTTTTCATGAACTCGCAAATGTTGAAGAGCAACGGCAACGATTTACAGCTGATAATGACCTACGAGAAAGAAATGGCTTACCTAATGTTGCAATTGATGAGTTGTTTTTGTCTGCATTAGAAGCTGGTTTACCGAATTGTGCAGGCGTGGCTGTCGGCATTGATAGATTGGTTATGTTAGCGTTAGATAAGCCCAATATTTCACAAGTGCTCGCATTTAATCATCGCAATGCGTAAATAAAGGCCCTAACGGGTTCGTAAACTGTTTATGTCGACTATAGTTATTCGAAGGAAGCCGTAAAGACATATAACAGAATTCATATGCAGATAGTACCCAAGCCCGCCGCGAATCAAGCTTTTGCCTATAAGAATGCATCGATTAAAAGCAATTTAACCTTGGTTTGGTATTTTTCTATAGTCGCTTTGATTGGCTTTGGTGTGCATCTAATACACCATCTACGATTGGGCTCGGGGGCGTTCAGCCCCGATATGCTGCCGTATCTTGCCGTCTATTTAAGCAATGTATTGTACGCCTTACTCAACTTGTTGCTGCTGCCTTCTGCCAGAGTCAGTAATTCAGCGTCTTGGAGCGTGTCACTGCTTGAGATGATGTACCCCGCTTTTTTAGCCTTTATGGCGACGGTATTATCTATTTATACCAGTATGCAAGGCCATGGGCCGGTGCCTTTTATCATGGGGATGATGGTCATTGCGATGTTGGTGCAAGGACATTTGTTGTTTCTCTTTGGCTTATTATTCTGCTGTTGGCTCGCCGTCAGTGCTGGTTTGCTCTATATGTTACCTAGTGGGCAGGCTTCTTCACCTATTCTTACCTGCTTCACAACTATGCTGATTGCCTTTTTTATCGCCAGATTGGCGGAAAAAAACCGCGTGGGGCAATTTACTGTACTGCAAGAGCTACATGATAAAAACCAACTACTTGAAGAGCTAGCCGTACAAGACCCACTGACAAAGCTATATAACCGGCGCTACTTTACCAACAAACTTGAAATAGAAACCGCTCGAAGTCTGCGCTACCAACATCCTCTGAGTCTACTGATAGTCGATGTAGATGACTTTAAGCAGATTAATGACAATGATGGCCATTTAGTTGGGGACGAAGTGCTGGTTGAAATCGCTAACTTGATCACTCAGCAGATGCGTGCAGACGACGTGGTATGCCGCTATGGTGGAGATGAGTTTGTTATTTTGCTAGTAGAAGCCTGCGCCGAACAATCTAAAGAGATAGCAAATCGAATTTGTGAGTCTATTGAGCGTTGCAGTTTCAGACGTGCTAGCGCTAAGGTAACCGTGAGCATTGGTTACGCGCAATATATAGGCCAGCCCCTAGGTGATTTCATGCAGCAGGCAGACCAAATGATGTATATGTCTAAAAAGCGCGGTAAAAACCAAGTGGCATTTTTTGGGTGCGATTTTGAAACCGAGTCTGCACCTGAAACAATTGAGTAGGGTGTTTGCTTGACTCGTGATATATGCATACCATAACGTAAATATTTATTGCTAAAGATAATAATATTATGCAAGTGGAATGTTGCCATGGCGATTCTGCCCTCAGACAAGAGTGGGTTGTCCTTCAAAATCAATATGATTATTACGAGAAGTTTGCCGCCATCATCAAGTTGGTCTGCATTGCGCTTGTAGTATCAATTTTCTGTTTCAGCGATGCCCATCTTCTTAGCGTTGCTGTTGTTTTTTTGCTTTGGTTGCAAGAAGCCATGTGGAAGACCTTTCAAGGGCGCATAGAAACGCGTTTATTAGTCATTGAGTCTATGCTGTTTCAGCCAAGTGGAAATGAGCAAAGCGACGCAGCGATGCAATTTAATCGTAATTGGTTGGCACAAAGACCAAGTACAGTGGGGTTACTGATTGAGTATGCTAAATCAGCGCTTCGCCCAACGGTGGCGCTGCACTACGTATTACTGTTGTTAGTTATATTGACTGCTTGTCTCACGCTAAATAGTTAGGCAACAAAATGACAGTATCTTTTCCCCACACTGGAACTTTGCCTGAAACAACGCCCCGTTTGCATTTTCGATTACTTCGCGACAGTGATGCTGAATTTATTTTGGCTTTGCTCAATGAGCCAGGTTGGCTTAAGTATATAGGTGACAAGAATGTACACACGCGCAAAGAAGCGCTGGCGTACATTCACACTGGGCCGTTAGCTATGTTTAAGCAACAGGGGTTTTGTTTGAGCCTAGTGGAGTGTGCACGAGATGGTGTGCCCCTAGGGTTGTGCGGTTTATTAAAACGCGATTCGTTGGAATGGCCCGATATCGGTTTTGCTTTTGCTGAGCGTTATCATGGGAGGGGGATTGCGTTCGAAGCCGCCTCAGCAACACTAAAGCACGCCAAAGAGGCGCTTGGGCTCACTAACGTGTCAGCAATAACTGCGGTGAATAACACAGCATCTATGGGGATGTTATTTAAGCTGGGTTTCACTTTACAAGGTAGAATCGAATTGCCCGGCGTGGATGAGCCGAGCAATTTGTTTTTGAAAATACTGTAAAGCACTAAACAGGAGGGAGAACGGTTACTCGTTTGATGATAACTGGCTCAACCGGCACATCAGCCCAACCCCAAGTCGTATCGTAATCTGTTTCCACCAACGATATAGCATCTAGGGCATCAGTGCCTTCTACGACATAGCCAAACACTGTGTACCCCCAATCTCGGCCTGGGTCGAGACTCACGTTGTCGTTCATATTGAAGAAAAATTGACGATTTGAAGAGTGAGGATCTTTCTGGCGCGCCATGGCAATGGTGTACATCTCATTTTTTAACCCGTTACCTGATTCATTAATGATGTCTGGAAATGAAGGTTTCTCGTTGAAATCAACGTCGTATCCGCCGCCTTGTACAACAAAGTTAGCTACGATGCGGTGGAAAATGGTGTCTTCGTAACTGCGTTTGTCCACGTAACGTAAAAAGTTATTCACTGCTATAGGGGCTCTTGAGCGGTCCAGTTCGACTGTGATGTCACCCATAGAGGTTTCAATTTTTACTCTGGGATAAAAATTATCAGCTTGAATTTGACTGCCGTCGTCTTTTTGCTTAGCAACAGCTGGCATACAGATAAGAAAAATACTAATACACAGGGCGCGCAACATACAGGCCTCCTTATTACTTTTTAATTGCTGACAAAATACTGAATTTTCGATCACTTGCAAGTACCTTGTAATGACCGAAAAGACGTTTAATCGTCTGTGGGTAGTCTAAATGACGATTACCCACGACGCGCAGTTCTCCGCCATGCTTCAGAATACGCTTGCTGTCCTTGAACATTTGCAGTGCGATATGATCGGTAATGGTATTTTGCTGATGAAATGGCGGGTTGCACAAAACAATATCTACAGAGCCCTCATTTACCGGCGAGCGTAAATACTCATCCAAACAATTACTGACGATAAACTCACATTGTTTGAGCTTATCCGGCATGTTTTGTTCGATATTCATTTTTGCTGACGCGATAGCCATAAAAGACTCGTCGACGAAGATCACGTGAGCATCTGCAGATTGATGTAATACATGTAAGCCTAACACGCCGTTGCCACAGCCTAAATCGATGATACGTTTATGATTGGCATCGGGCAGATGTGCAAGTAGTACCCTAGCGCCAATGTCTAACTGTTGACGTGAGAAAACGTTAGCCAGATTATTCATGGTAAATTGGGTTGTATCGGTTTTCCATTTCGTCGGGTAGGGGCTTATGCTTTTTTTCGTCCCCTCGTATTGGCAAAATATCAAACGCGACTTTTTCTTAGCCAAAGAGGTGGTGGTTATGCCCACGTGTTTTTCAAACAGAGCAAGTGTTGATTTTTGAATAGCATTGACTTTCCCGGCTGCGATTATCTTTGTTTCAGGCGAAATACAAAGCTGTAAGTCAATAAGCTGCTGTTCTAATAACGCTAATGTTTTTGGTATTTTGATGAGTACCACATCAGCAGTTTTTTGCGCCTTGTACAGGCTGTTATGCGCGCTGACGCAGGCCGCGTCAAGATGATTGCGCTCAAGGTTTAGGGCTAACGCCTTATGAGCAACGAAAGAATCGCTAATCCAGGTAGGTGAGTTATTTGCAAACCAGACGCCTAGTGCACCAAAGTCGTCGTTGTAAATATGAACATTAAGGCCTTTAAGATCCGTGATATTCTGTTCAACGTATTGGATTAAGTATTCGTCTGCAGCATCCCACGCTTGCCAACTGACGTGTTGGTTCTGTGCAGGGTATCTCAATAATTCATAGCTGTGGTCTAAAAGCGTAAGTTCTGTTTTCATGTCATTCTTATCTATCGAGGTTGGTTTGCAACAAGCTAGTTTATTCTCATCATTATCTGCCGGCGAAGCTCAAATTTTACCTTTGCCTGACGGTGATTTTCGACACTTCCAACATTTTTTGTCTAATCAGGAAGCAGATGCGTATTATCAACAACTTCTAGCTTCTTTGGCGTGGCGGCAAGATGATATCAAAATGTATGGTAAACAGGTTAAAATCCCGCGCCTACAAGCGTGGTACGGTGATGAAGATGCGTTATACCAGTATTCAGGGCTTAATTTATCACCGCTTCCATGGACTGAAGCGTTATACGAACTAAAAGTACGGTGTGAAAAAGCGTGTAAAACTCAGTTTAACTCTGTTTTAGCAAACTGTTATCGTGATGGTAGAGACAGTATGGCATGGCACAGCGATGACGAAGCGGAACTCGGCGAGCGTCCTGTTATAGCATCTGTCAGTTTAGGCCAGGTGCGTAACTTTGATTTAAAGCACCGCACAAGTGGACAAAGACATAGGTTACCATTAGAGCATGGAAGTCTGCTCGTTATGGGGGGAAACTCGCAAACACACTGGTTGCATAGCGTGGCAAAAACGACTAAGGCAATGGCGCCGAGGATTAACTTAACCTTTCGCTTGATTACGCCAAGTTTACGAGGCTAGCAAGGTATACTGATATCGTCGAAATACTCAAATACAGGACAAAAAATGACAGTACAACAGACAATTGAAAACAAGTTATCAACAGGGTTTACACCGAGTCACTTAGAGGTGGTAAATGAAAGCTTTATGCATAATGTTCCAGCTGGGTCAGAAAGCCATTTTAAAGTCGTTATCGTTAGTGATGAGTTCGCTGGGAAGCGCTTAATTGGGCGCCATCGCGCAGTGAATCAGGTGTTAGCTGACGAGCTGGCCAATGATATCCACGCGTTGGCCATTCATACATACACAGAGCAAGAGTGGCATACATTGCAACAACAAGCCCCTGATTCACCCAATTGTATGGGCGGTTCTGGGAAGTAGCCGCCGTTAATCAGCGGAAAAATGACGAATTTTTAATCTTGATGTATGGTTATTGCGTAATATTCCACTAAAACAACAATCTATAAGGTTCATTATTATGCAAAAAGTTAATCCACTTAATTTAATCTTGGCTATCTTCATACCGCCGTTAGGGGCATTACTTCAGGTCGGTTTGAGCGCTCACTTTTTCTTAAATATTTTATTGACCCTTTTCGGCGTGCTACCTGGGGTTATTCATGCCGTTTGGCTGGTATTAAAAAATAAATAATTGGCCAATGATACCATTACGCTTGATCTGCTCAGAGTTGTTTAATTATTCTGGGCATTTACAATGTGCGCTGCTCTTTTTATAGGAAAAATGAATATGGTTATTAAGCCCAAGATCCGTGGCTTTATTTGTACAAATGCTCACCCAGATGGTTGCGCAGCGAGTGTTGCTCAACAAATTGAATATGTTTCCTCTCAGGGTGATCTCGGAAGCGGACCTAAAAATGTTCTCGTTATCGGTTCTTCAACCGGTTACGGACTGGCTTCTCGTATCGTGTCTGCCTTCGGTTATGGCGCGAAAACCTTAGGCGTTTGCTTCGAAAAAGCACCGACTGAACGTAAAACAGCAACCGCTGGCTGGTACAATACAGCGGCATTTCATAAAGAAGCGAAGGCGAAAGGTTTATTTGCCGAAACAATTAACGGTGATGCCTTTTCAAATGAGATAAAAGCCCAAGCCCTAGAAACGATAAAACGCGAAATGGGTCAAGTTGATTTAGTTATCTATAGCTTGGCATCACCCAGACGCACCGATCCTGAAACAGGTGAAGTGTTTAAGTCGACCCTCAAACCTGTAGGGCAAGCCTACACCACCAAGACATACGATACTGACAAAGATCGTATTCACGAAGTTGCCCTTGAGCCAGCTAATGAAGATGAGATTGCACAAACCATCAAAGTGATGGGCGGTGAAGATTGGGAATTGTGGCTTGAGGCGTTGGCCGACGCTGATTTGCTTGCTGAGGGCTGTAAAACCACTGCTTATACTTATATAGGCAAGGAGTTAACTTGGCCTATTTATGGTCAAGCAACCATTGGTAAAGCGAAAGAAGATTTAGATCGTGCGGCGGCTGCAATTGTTAGCAAAAACAAAGCTAAGCACGTCGAAGCCTATGTGTCTTCATTAAAAGCATTAGTGACTCAAGCCAGTTCAGCGATCCCGGTTATGCCTTTGTACATCTCACTTATTTATAAAGTGATGAAAGAAGAGGGCACACACGAAGGCTGTATTGAGCAGATTAAAGGATTGTTCTCTGAGCGTTTGTTTGCTGAGTCACCAGAGTTAGATGAACAAGGCCGCTTGCGCATGGACGGCAAAGAAACCAATGAAGCGACGCAAGCGAAGATTAAAGCGCTTTGGGATCAAGTGACACAAGAAAACTTCCACGAGTTGAGCGATTATGCTGGCTATCACCATGAATTTTTAAAGCTTTTCGGTTTTGATGTTGCTGGTGTTGACTACGAAGCTGAGCAGAATCCATTAGCAAAATGGGAATAGTTTGTTTTTAAGTTAGTAATAGAAAACCGCCTGATGTGGCGGTTTTTTTATGTCATCTTTTTAAATGCAAATAAGAGCTATTCTCATGCACTGGCAAGGCGAATGTAAATAGTATGTTGCATTTTGCCCTTGTATGGATAAGAAGCGACTAATGACGATAAAATACGCTAAAAAAATTGTGCTTAAGCACATTTGGCATGGCAGAACCGCCTAGGATAATGTTAAAATTCCGGAGTTAGATTAACTGGAAAGTTCATATCCAATTAATTTCTTCAAAATAAATACAAAACATATAGCGGCTAATTAAAATACTTGAGTGAATTTATCAGGCAGTTAATTAGGCGATTACATTTACAAAATAACATCAATAATACTCATCACGAATAGGTTTTTTGTCAACAAGTTGCTTACTTGGGTGGCATGTAGCTGAAAGGCTAACCGTGATGTGTATTGACTTTAGAGTAGTGCTATTGCGTATGATTAAAATCAAGAAAGGGTTAGATCTTCCGATTACGGGAGCGCCAGAACAAAAGATTCATGACGGCCCAGCGATTACTAAGGTTGCTGTGTTAGGTGAAGAGTACATTGGTATGCGTCCAACTATGCATGTGCAGGTTGACGAAAAAGTGCAGAAAGGCCAGATGCTTTTCGAAGACAAAAAGAATCCAGGTGTGAAGTTCACAGCACCTGCTTCTGGTACTGTCATCGAAATTAACCGCGGCGCAAAACGTGTTTTGCAGTCAGTGGTGATTCAAGTTGAAGGCGATGACGCGGTAGAATTCGACAAGTATGCCGAATCTGAGTTGTCATCTATAGCGGCAGACAAAGTGCAAAAAAATCTAGTTGAATCTGGATTATGGACTGCACTGCGTACGCGCCCTTATAGCAAAACCCCTGAGCTTGACAGTAAGCCGCATTCGATTTTCGTAAACGCCATGGATACCAATCCGTTGGCTGGCGATCCTGCTGTTATTATTGCCCCGCGCAGTGCAGATTTCATCAACGGTTTGCGTGTTATTTCATGCTTAACTGAAGGTAAAGTCTATGTTAGCAAAGCGCCAGGCTCAGACGTTCCTGTGGGTGATGTCAACGTTGATGTGAATGAGTTTGCTGGACCTCACCCTGCAGGCTTAGTCGGCACGCATATTCATCATTTAGACGCTGTGGGTGCAACCAAAAAAGTGTGGCATATCAACTATCAAGATGTGATTGCTGTGGGTGCGTTGTTCACAACCGGTAAGCTAAATAACGAGCGCGTTTACGCTCTTGCTGGCCCAGCTGCCAAAAAGCCTCGCTTAGTGAAAAGTGTGTTAGGTGCATCTGTTAGTGAGTTAACCTCTGGTGAAACCACTGAAGGTGAAGTGCGTACAATCTCTGGCTCAGTATTACAAGGCAATAACGCTCATGGCGTTCATGGCTATGTAGGTCGTTACCATGTACAACTTTCGCTTGTTAGTGAAGGCCGTGAAAAAGAATTCCTTGGTTGGATCAAGCCTGGTGCTAATCAACACTCTGTGACCCGTGCATATCTTGCACACTTTAGCCCTAAGAAACTATTCAACATGACAACCACGACGAATGGTTCTGATCGCTCTATGGTGCCAATCGGTAACTATGAACGCGTAATGCCATTAGATATTTTACCAACTTTGTTGTTGCGTGATTTGATTTCTGGTGACACTGATGGCGCTCAAACATTAGGTTGTTTGGAGCTAGACGAAGAAGATTTGGCGCTTTGTACCTATGTTTGCCCTGGTAAATATAACTACGGGCCGATCTTGCGTGAGAGTCTAGACAAGATTGAGAAAGAGGGTTAACTCATGGGTTTAAAAGCTTATTTAGAAAAAATTGAACCTAACTTTGAAGCAGGTGGTAAATACGAAAAATGGTATGCGCTTTATGAAGCTGCAGCGACGATTTTTTACACTCCTGGTAAAGTTAACAAAACAGGTACTCACGTACGTGACAGTATCGACTTAAAACGTATCATGATCATGGTTTGGGCTGCTACGTTCCCAGCTATGTTTTACGGTATGTATAACATAGGTCAGCAGGCTCACAACGTTATTCTTAACGGTGGTGCTTCTGTACCTGATATGTGGCAAGCGGCTTTATTTACGGCACTAGGTGGTCAAATTGGCCTTGAGTCTACGGGCGGGTTAGCCATGTTCCTTTATGGAGCGTGTTTTTTCCTTCCTATTTATGCAGTCACCTTTATTGTTGGTGGCTTCTGGGAAGTGCTTTTTGCATCAGTGCGCAAACACGAAGTCAACGAAGGCTTCTTCGTTACCTCTGTACTGTTCGCTTTGACCCTGCCTGCTACTATTCCTTTGTGGCAAGTGGCGCTAGGGATTACCTTCGGTGTTGTTATTGCTAAAGAAGTCTTTGGCGGCACAGGCCGTAACTTCTTAAACCCTGCGCTTTCTGGTCGTGCGTTCTTGTATTTTGCCTATCCTGCGCAAATTTCAGGTGATGCAATTTGGACGGCTGCTGACGGTTTCTCAGGTGCGACGTGGTTAAGCCAAGCAGCTGCAGGTAACGTCACTGACTGGTCTTTAAATGCAGATTGGTGGGATGCGTTCTTCGGTAATATTCAAGGCTCGGTAGGTGAAGTATCTACATTGGCTATCTTGCTAGGTGGCTTATTCATTATTTATATGCGTATTGCCTCATGGCGCATTGTGCTGGGTGTTTTACTAGGTGGAGCTGTATTCAGTACCTTGCTTAACGTTATCGGTAGTGACACCAATGCGATGTTTGCTATGCCTTGGTACTGGCATGTGGTCACAGGCGGATTTGCCTTTGGTATGTTCTTTATGGCAACCGACCCTGTTTCAGCGTCCTTCACCAATAGTGCTAAGTGGGCTTATGGTTTCTTAATTGGTTTGATGTGTGTATTGATTCGTGTGCTTAACCCTGCTTTCCCTGAAGGCATGATGTTGGCAATTTTGTTTGCGAATTTATGGGCTCCACTATTCGATTATTTCGTCGCTCAAAGCAATATTAAACGGAGGATGGCACGTGTCGGCTAAAAAAGAAACATTAGGCAAAACGGTCGGCGTAGTGATCGCCGTGTGTTTGGTTTGCTCGGTTATTGTATCTACGGCGGCGGTAAGTCTTCGTTCTCTACAACAAGCGAATGCAAAACTAGACAAGCAAACCAATATTTTAGAAGCAGCCGGCTTACTTGAAGCTGGTCAAAGCAAAGAGCAAATCGCTGCGACTTATGCTGAACGCGTAGAACAAAGATTTGTAGACTTGGCTACGGGTCAGTATGTTGAAAAAGATGCTGATTACGATATGTACAAAGCGGCGCGCAATCCTGATGAGAGTATCAAGCCTCAGCCTGATACTGCTGGTATATTGCGTCGTCCTAACGTCGCAAGTGTGTATTTAATTTCTAACCCTGACGGTGAGGTGACACGTATTGTATTGCCAATCAACGGCAGTGGTTTATGGAACTTAATGTACGCCATGCTCGCAGTCGATTCTGACGGTAACACCGTTCGTGAACTTGTTTATTATGATCAACAAGAAACCCCGGGTCTTGGTGGTGAAGTTGAAAATCCTGAATGGAAAGCGAAGTGGGATGGTAAGAAATTGTATAAAGATGGTGAAGTGGCTATCGATGTTACTAAGGGCGCTAAAGCAAGCGATCCTTATGAAGTTGACGCTTTATCAGGTGCTACGCTAACCAGTAATGGCGTGCAAAATACACTTGATTATTGGCTGGGTGAGAATGGCTTTGGCCCTTACCTTAAAAACCAACCATGGAAATCGTAAGAGACTAGATAATGGCTGATACTAAAGAAATGAAAAAGGTATTGTTTGGGCCAATCCTAGACAATAACCCAATAGCACTGCAAATCCTCGGCGTATGTTCGGCACTTGCAGTAACCACTAAGTTAGAGACGGCACTAGTAATGTCACTTGCCCTTACCGCGGTAACGGCTTTCTCTAACTTGTTTATCTCATTGATCCGTTCACAGATACCTTCATCAGTTCGTATTATCGTGCAGATGACGATTATCGCGTCATTGGTGATCGTGGTGGATCAGGTGCTAAAAGCGTATTCCTACGAGATATCTAAACAGCTCTCGGTATTTGTTGGTTTGATTATTACCAACTGTATCGTTATGGGACGTGCGGAAGCCTTCGCCATGAAGAGCCCACCGTTTATCAGCTTCCTTGACGGACTAGGTAACGGCTTAGGGTATTCATTTGTATTGATCGTTATCGGTACAATTAAAGAGTTGTTTGGTTTCGGAACGATTCTAGGTTTTGAAATTTTGCCTCTTATTCAAAATGGCGGTTGGTATCAAGGTAATGGTTTATTGATTTTACCTTTCAGCTCGTTCTTCTTAATCGCGGGTTTAATTTGGTTCATTCGTACCATTAAGCCTGAACAAGTAGAGCCTAAGGAGTAATTTCGTGGAACATTATATTAGTTTATTTATCCGTTCTATCTTCCTAGAAAACATGGCGTTGTTCTACTTCCTAGGTATGTGTACGTTCTTAGCTGTATCAAAGAAAGTTAAAACGGCGATGGGCCTCGGGGTTGCGGTTATCGTAGTACTGACGATTTCTGTACCTGTGAACCAACTGGTTTATGCCAATATTCTGGCACCAGGCGCATTAGCTTGGGCTGGTTTTCCAGATACAGACTTGAGCTTCTTAAGCTTCTTAACCTTTATCGGCGTTATTGCCGCTCTGGTTCAGATTCTAGAAATGACTTTAGATAAGTTTTTCCCTGCGCTTTATAACGCTTTGGGTATCTTCTTGCCTTTGATTACTGTTAACTGTGCAATCTTCGGTGGTGTAGCGTTTGCAGTGCAACGCGACTACTCATTCACGGAAAGTATTTTCTACGGTGCAGGTAGTGGTGCAGGTTGGGCATTAGCGATTACATTGCTAGCCGCTGTACGTGAAAAACTTAAGTATGCAGATATGCCTGACGGCGTGCGTGGTTTAGGTTCCGTATTTATGATTGCAGGATTAATGGCATTGGGCTTCCAGTCATTTTCTGGCGTATCAATTTAATCGAAACCGAATAGGAGTAATTAGATGTTAGACATTTATCTTGGCGTAGGAATGTTTATTGCCATCGTTCTAGCTTTGGTTTTGATCATTATGTTTGCCAAATCAAAGTTAGTGCCAGAAGGCGAAGTCACGATTTCTATCAATGGTGACCCGGACAAAGCAATTACCGCTCAGCCTGGTGACAAATTATTGGGTGCCCTAGCAAACTCAGGCATTTTTGTTTCATCAGCTTGTGGTGGCGGTGGTTCTTGTGGTCAATGTCGTGTAGACATCAAAGAAGGTGGCGGTGAAATTTTACCGACTGAACTGGACCACATCAGCAAGCGTGAAGCCAAAGAAGGTTGTCGTTTATCGTGTCAGGTTTCTATCAAACAAGACATGGACATTGAGCTTCCTGAAGAAATTTTTGGTATCAAAAAGTGGGACTGTGAAGTTATTTCTAACGATAACAAAGCAACCTTTATCAAAGAGCTTAAGCTTAAAATTCCTAATGGTGAAAGTGTTCCATTCCGTGCTGGTGGTTATATTCAAATTGAGGCTCCACCTCATCATGTTAAATACAAAGACTTCGATGTACCTGAAGAGTATCGTGGTGATTGGGAACGTTTCGGTTTCTTTGATATTGAATCAAAAGTAGACGACGAAACCATTCGTGCATATTCGATGGCTAACTACCCTGAAGAAGAAGGCATCATTATGTTGAACGTGCGTGTAGCTTCGCCGCCGCCGAACAACTTGTCGTTACCTGCGGGTAAAATGTCATCTTATATTTGGAGTTTGAAAGAAGGTGATAAAGCCACTATTTCAGGTCCATTCGGTGAGTTCTTTGCTAAGAAAACGAATGCTGAGATGGTCTTTATCGGCGGTGGTGCAGGTATGGCACCAATGCGTTCGCATATCTTCGACCAACTTCGTCGTATTAAGACAGATCGTAAAATTTCTTTCTGGTACGGTGCACGTTCTCTACGTGAAATGTTCTATGTTGAAGATTTCGATATGTTGCAAAAAGAGAACGATAACTTTAATTGGCATGTTGCTTTGTCTGATCCACAACCAGAAGATAACTGGGAAGGCCTGACAGGTTTCATTCACCAAGTGTTGTTAGAGAACTACCTAAAAGATCATCCAGCTCCTGAAGATTGTGAGTTTTATATGTGTGGTCCACCTATGATGAACGCAGCTGTTATCAGCATGTTGAAAGACTTAGGTGTTGAAGATGAAAATATCATGCTTGATGACTTTGGTGGTTAATTCGCTATCGCAAGATAGTAAGCCAAGTTAACAACGTATGTAGAAAAGGGACTTCGGTCCCTTTTTTTATAGAGGTAAAAAGATAATGTTTAACCTAGGGTACATGACTAGACTGACTGGTTTATTTGCTTTTGCTTTGCTGCTTGCAAGTTGCACGCAGGCACCGACGGAAAGTCATTTAACCGGTCATACCATGGGCACCACATATAACGTAAAATTCGTCAATGCCGGCGATGTAGATGAACAACAGTTACATAATGATATCGATGCCGCGTTAATAAGGGTAAATGCGCTGATGTCAACGTATGACCCTGAATCTGAGTTATCACGTTTTAATCAGTGGCACAGCGAAGAACCGTTTGCGTTATCACCTGAAACGTTAAAAGTGATGCGTGAGGCAAAGCGATTGGGCAAGCTGAGTGATGGGGTACTAGATGTTACCGTGGGGCCTTTGGTTAACTTATGGGGTTTTGGGCCTGATGCGAAACCCGACAAGCGCCCGAGCGAGCAAACAATTGCTGACGTTAAGGCGCGCACAGGACTAGATAAACTCACCTTACTTGACGAGAGTGCCAAAAAATCAGAAAACGATCTGTACGTTGACCTGTCTACTATTGCTAAAGGGTATGGTGTCGATGTTGTGGCAGATTTACTCGCTGCACAAGGCTTGCATGACTACCTCGTTGAGGTGGGGGGTGAAATGCGAGTGTCAGGGCACAAGGCAAATGGGGTACAGTGGCGCATCGCCATTGAAAAGCCAGTGTCAGCAGAGAGAGCAGTTCAGGAGATTATTTCAATAGGGACGAATGCAATTGCGACTTCTGGGGATTACCGTAATTACTTTGAAGAAGATGGAGTGCGTTATTCTCATTTGATCGATCCGCGCACGGGGGCACCTATTACCCATAATTTGGTAGCTGTGACTGTGGTGCATCCATCTTCGATGACGGCTGATGGCTTAGCCACAGCGTTAAACGTCATGGGTAAAGATGAAGCCCTTAACCTAGCGTTACATAATGATTTAGCGGTATTACTGATCACGCGAGAAAACGGCGAGTTTAAAGAGTATACTACGCCAAAATTTGAACCATTCATTGATCGCCAATAGTAATTATCGAAAATGACCAATTCGGAGTGATATTTTGAGTACTTTTATTTTAGCATTTGTATTTTTCATCGTGGTAGCAATAGCAATGTCTTTGGGTTACTTGGTGCAACGCAAAGCGATCGCTGGTAGTTGTGGCGGTTTAGGTGCTTTAGGCATTGATAAAGCATGTGATTGCCCTGAGCCATGTGATCGTAAAAAAGCGCGCTTAGAGCGTGAAGAAGCACGTCAAGCCAAGCTTAACGAGTGGAAACAAAACCAAATTCTTTAAGCTGTCATGCAAGAAGGTAACCGCCAGTGAGATTTACATTGACTCTGGCGGATAATCACGCAAAATAACTGTTTTTAAATACAGTTGTTTAGCAGATGCGTAAGATCATACACATCGATATGGACTGCTATTATGCTGCAGTCGAAATGCGCGATAATCCCCAGTATCGTGCAGTGCCTCTAGCGATTGGTGGTAGTGCTGATCGTCGTGGGGTTATCTCAACCTGTAATTATGTCGCCCGTAAGTATGGTGTGCGTTCAGCAATGGCAACCGCATATGCTCGTAAATTATGCCCTGACTTAGTATTGATACCGGGGCGCATGGCGCTGTACAGCGAAATCTCTCAGCAAATTCGTAAAATTTTCTTGCGTTATACCGATAAAATCGAGCCATTATCATTAGATGAAGCTTATCTAGATGTAAGCGATAGTGACCTATTCTGCGGTAGTGCAACCCTGATAGCTGAAGACATTCGACGGGCAATCTTCGAAGAAACCCAATTGACTGCGTCAGCCGGGGTCGCACCTTGCAAATTCGTCGCTAAAATCGCCAGTGATGAGAATAAACCGAATGGTATTTGTGTCGTTACTCCCGAGACCCAAGACACGTTCGTAAAGAAATTATCTCTGGGAAAAATACCTGGTGTGGGCAAAGTCACCTTACAAAAACTTAATAACATGGGCTTGTATACGTGCCAAGACGTACGGGAATATCCTTTTGATGCGTTCGTTAAATCTTTTGGTAAATTTGGTCCTGTCATTTGGGATCGTAGTCACGGTATTGATGAGCGTGAATTAACTATTAGCCGCAAGCGTAAATCTGTTGGTGTAGAGCGTACCCTCGCGCAAGACATTACAACAGATGAAGAGTGCTTGGCCATGCTCGAAAGCTTATATCCTAAATTGCTCAGTCGATTAGAAAAGGCCAGCCCTAGATTGTCGATTCAAAGTCAGGGAGTTAAGCTGAAATTTAACGACTTCCAACAAACCACGGTGGAGCACCGCCATCATGTACTCGAAAAGAACTACTTTAAAACATTATTGTTAGAGGCACTCGAGCGACGAGGGAGCAGAGGTGTTAGATTGGTTGGGCTATCAGTCGGCTTACCAGATAGTAGTGACGTTCAACAGATGGTATTTGACTTCGAGAGTCTGCACTAACTCTGCAGCACGTGGCTATGTCATAGCATCTGCTGATCAATATTCGCTATACTGTATTACACCTTGCTCTAGGCGAAGGTATACTGGTTGTGTCAATTATTACTTAAGGGTCAGTATGAGCATTGAAGTAGGAAAATACCGCCATTACAAGGGAAATGACTATGAAGTGATTGGTGTTGCTAAGCATTCAGAAGACGAGTCGGAACTGGTGGTATATCGTCCTATGTACGGTGAGCGAGGCTTGTGGGTCAGGCCATTATCCATGTTTAATGAAGCTGTTGTGGTTAATGGGCAAAGCATGCCGCGCTTCCAGTTTATTGAAAAATAAACATTGTTAGCACTCATTTCTATGAACAAAAATGGTTCGATCGTCGTTCATGTATGAATAACTAATAATCACAGGAAACACCATGATGATAAAAAAAATAACAATGTTTGGATCGATGTTCATCGCCTTGAGTTGTTCTTTAAATGCAATTGCGGATGAAAGGTTCGCTAATGTAAAAATAAACAGCCAAGCGGTGAACGGCTCGACGTATATGTTAACTGGGGCTGGCGGCAATATTGGTGTGTCAGCGGGTGAGGACGGAATTTTAATCATAGATGACCAATTTGCTCCCCTTGCAGATAAAATAGCTGAAGCCTTAAGGGGGATCGCAGAACAGCCTACAAAATACGTGATCAATACTCACTATCATGGCGATCACACTGGTTCCAATGCTTACTTCAAAGAGGTGCAGGGTAGTACCGTTTTTGCTCACGATAACGTACGTAAGCGCTTAAAAGGGAATGAAGGCCATACACATTCCGCGTTACCCGTTGTCACCTATGGGCAAGGCCTCACATTTCATTTCAATGATGACACCATTATAGTTACCCACCTTCCTGCTGGTCATACGGACAGCGATAGTGTGGTCTACTTTGAACAAGCCAACGTGTTACACGCAGGCGATCTGTTTTTTCAAGGGCGTTTTCCCTATATCGATTTGGACGGAGGTGGCACCGTTGACGGCTATATAAGCAATGTAGCGACCGTACTTGATATGATTGATAACGACACCAAAATCATTCCAGGGCATGGTGAATTAGCAGATAAATTAGCCTATCAAACCACCCTTGAAATGATGCAGCAAACTGCCAACTACGTTTCAGCTAGAAAAGCGAAAGGCGCTAGCTTAGATTTGCTAATCAAAGAAGGTCTTGATGAGCGATGGAAGGATTGGGCGTGGAATTTCATAACGGAAGAAAAGTGGATCACCACACTCTATAACGGCCAATAAGCTGATTTAACGAAAGAGTGCCATAAGGTTGTTTCTTACGGCGCTCTTTATAGCTCCGTATTTCTGTCGGATGATATGAGTGGAGCTCACCAAGACAAAAGCCTTTTTAATTGCACATGCGTATTATTGCTGTGCGCTGTCATAGCGTTTGACCCCGCCGACCCAAGTTTCAAGTACCTTGGTTTTCCAGATGTTTTGTGGGTTGATGGTAAATATATCTTGGTCAACTAAAATAAAGTCCGCCCACTTTCCAGGGGTTAATTTGCCAATAGCGTGCTCTTGGTGGGCCGCATAAGCGCCATTGTAAGTGAATCCTTTAAATGCCTGCTCCACGGTAACAGCTTCTTTTTTGATCCACCCGTTTTCGGGTTGGTCTTGCCTATTTTGCCTTGTGACAGCAGCGTGTATACCGAAAAAGGGATTGGCTAATTCAACCGGAAAGTCAGAGCCTAGAGCGACGATAGAACCCTGTTGTTCGAACGTCTGCCAAGCGTAGGCTCCTTCTAAGCGCTCTTTACCGATTCTTTGCTGTGCCATATTCATATCGCTAGTAGCGTGCGTAGGTTGCATTGAAGGAATGATTTTGAGTGCTTTGAACCTAGGTATGTCAGATACATTGATGACCTGTGCATGCTCTATGCGATGACGTAAGTGCTGCCCCTTGATACGTGAAAAGGTATCTTCGAATTGGTCTAAAGCCAGACGGTTACCACGATCCCCTATTTCATGAATATTAAGCTGAAATCCACTGCCAATGATTAAATCAAATAGCGGTTTTAATTGTTTTTCAGATGTCAGTAGTAAGCCAACGTTCCCATGATCATCACTATAGGGCGCAAGCATAGCAGCTCCGCGACTGCCTAGGGCTCCGTCACCGTATACTTTTACGCTACGAATAGATAGATAGTCATACTGGTCGCTGATTGGGCCTGCTTTGAGCATGTCGGCCAACTTAGGATCGGTTGCTGCAATCATGGCATATATCCGTAGTGACAATGTAAGCTCGCGGCTACGTTTGAGATAATATTCATATGTTGCGTAATTAATGCCGGCGTCATGGGTGCCGGTAATACCTAGGGCGAGTAGATGTTCACTAGCTGCATCAAGTTTGCGTCCTAGTTCCTGCTCAGTATCTTGAGGTATTTTTTCGACAAGCATGTTCATGGCATTATCGATTAGTATACCGGTAGGCGCGCCGTTTTTATGACGCATGATCTTGCCGCCTGGTGGGTCGAGTGTGTCTTTGGTTATGCCAGCTACCTGTAATGCCTTGCTATTCGCCCACCCAGCGTGACCGTCGATTCGACTTATCCATACAGGGCGGTCCTTAACATATTCATCTAGCATGGCTGACGTAGGAAATGCTTTATCGGGCCACAGTACTTGGTTCCATCCCCCGCCTAATATCCAGCCTGTATCAGCGTTTTGCTGAGCATAGTCGCGCACTTTTTTCGCTGCTGCTTTGGCGCTTGCAATGCCTCTTACATCAACCGCGAGCAAGGCTTTCCCTAGCCCAAGTATGTGTCCATGCGCGTCGATTATCCCTGGCATCATCACGCGGCGTCTACCATCAATGGTGTGGGCTTGTGGATGCCCTTGTGCGGCCTCTTCATCGCCCAAGGCAATCACTTTACCCCCATCAAATACAATATCGCTAAAGCGCGACAGTTCATTTTCATCGTTGAGCGTGTAGCCTTGTATATTATAAATATGGGTAGGGGTAGCAAACGCAGCACTGCTTACTAAGCTGAAAATGAAGGTGAGGGTGCGTTTCATGGCGTTGTCCTTAAGGTCGTTGATAGATGACGCAATCAATACAAACGTTGCCCTAAAGTCTGCAAACATGCAAATTTGATGAAAAATAACCGTATCGAGAATACAAAAAAGCCCCGCCGGTTTTCACCAGCGGGGCTTTTTCTATAAAGCTATAAAGCGTTTACTTTTTAGCGTTACGCTCTTTTACTTCAGCGATTACTTTTTCAGAAACGCTGTTAGGACAAGGTGAGTAGTGAGAGAACTCCATAGAGAACTGACCACGACCTGATGTCATTGTACGTAGCGAACCGATGTAACCGAACATTTCTGAAAGTGGTACGTCAGCTTTAACGCGCACACCTGTTACACCAGCTTCTTGGTCTTTGATCATACCACGACGACGGTTAAGGTCACCGATAACGTCACCAACGTGATCGTCTGGCGTGAACACGTCAACTTTCATGATAGGTTCAATCAGTTGAGGACCCGCTTTAGGGATAGACTGACGGAATGCACCTTTAGCAGCAATTTCAAACGCGATTGCTGATGAATCCACCGCGTGGAAACCACCGTCATAAAGCTCAACTTCAACGTCAAGAACAGGGAAGCCAGCAAGTACGCCGTTGTCCATCATGCCTTTAAAGCCCTTCTCGATTGCTGGGAAAAATTCCTTAGGAACGTTACCACCAACAACTGTTGAAGTGAATGTGAAACCAGAGTTTGGCTCACCAGGCTTGATACGGTAGTCAATTTTACCAAATTGACCAGAACCGCCTGATTGCTTCTTATGGGTATAAGAATCTTCAACTGCTTGAGTAATCGTTTCACGATAAGCAACTTGAGGCTCACCAACAATCAAATCAACACCGTAAGTACGCTTAAGGATGTCCACTTTGATGTCTAAGTGAAGCTCACCCATACCTTTAAGGATGGTTTCGCCTGAATCTTCGTCAGTTTCAACACGGAAAGACGGATCTTCTGCAACCATTTTACCGATAGCGATACCCATTTTCTCTGAACCGTTTTTGTCTTTTGGTGCAACGGCGATAGAGATAACTGGATCAGGGAAGATCATCGCTTCTAGTGTACAAGGATGTTTAACATCACAAAGTGTGTGACCAGTTTGTACGTTCTTCATACCAACGATAGCGATGATGTCACCGGCTTGAGCGCTGGTTAATTCATTACGCTCATCTGCTTGCATCTCAACCATACGGCCGATACGTTCAGTTTTACCTGTTGCAGAGTTAAGGATGGTATCACCCTTGTTTAATTTACCTGAGTAAATACGAACGAAGGTCAATGCACCGAAACGGTCATCCATGATTTTAAACGCAAGTGCGCGTAAAGGCTCATCAACAGAAACTAAAGCGTGCTCGCCTGTTTCGTTGCCTTCTTCGTCAGTCAATGGCTGAGGATCAACTTCTGTCGGGCTAGGTAGGTAATCAACAACTGCGTCAAGTACGTTCTGCATACCTTTGTTTTTAAACGCTGAACCACAGTAAGTTGGGAAGAACGACATGTCGCGTGTTCCTTTACGGATACAACGCTTAAGGTCTTCAATAGAAGGCTCTTCGCCATCCATGTAAGCCATCATTAGGTCATCGTCTTGCTCAACAGCTGTTTCAACCAACATTTCATGATATTCGTTTACTTTATCAACCATATCAGCAGGAACATCTGTGATCTCGTAGTTCTCAGGAAGACCCGTGTCATCCCAGATGTATGCTTGTTTAGTAAGAACATCAACTACACCAACGAAGTTATCTTCGATACCGATAGGCAAGGTCATTACCAACGGGTTAGCGGCAAGTACTTTTTTCACTTGGCCAACAACACGGTAAAAATCAGCACCCATACGGTCTAATTTGTTTACGAAAATAACACGGGCTACTTCTGATTCATTCGCATAGCGCCAGTTAGTTTCTGATTGTGGCTCAACACCACCAGAACCACAGAATACACCGATGCCGCCATCAAGTACTTTAAGAGAACGGTAAACTTCAACGGTGAAGTCAACGTGTCCAGGAGTATCGATAACGTTAAAGCGGTGGTCTTTCCAGAAACAACTAACCGCAGCTGATTGGATAGTAATACCGCGCTCAGCTTCTTGCTCCATGAAGTCAGTGGTAGATTCACCATCGTGTACTTCACCGGTTTTATGGATCTTACCAGTAAGTTTCAAAATTCGTTCTGTTGTGGTCGTTTTACCCGCATCAACGTGGGCGAAAATACCAATGTTTCTGTAATGTGCTAAATCTGTCATTGCTTCAACTTCAGTCTGAGTAAAAATTGCGCGGGATTATACAAGATATTTCCGCAGGATGCCGATTTTCTTTTAGATAAATCTAAATTTTCACACTTTTGTACGGTTATCGTGCGACCGTTTAAAAGAATGCGCGGATTTTACATGGTTTGTTGCGGCGAATAAAGCGGTGTTTTGTTTATTTAATAGTCAGGTGCATTCCCATGGATGCACGGTTTTGAGATTCGCTCTTAGATTGTTAATAGATGGTTATTCTTGAGTAAAAAGCCCTGCTCGTTAACTGGTTGCCATGGGCATCACGCGATTGCGCCCTAGATTTTTTGCATCATAAAGTTGTTTGTCAGCGGCCTGTATCAGGGCGAGGGGATTCATGCCTTTTTTCATTTCAGCAACGCCAAAAGAAGCACTGATACCACCGAGCACTTCAGATGTGCGCTTATCTCTAACACCAATTTTCTCGATTGCTCGGCGCATGGTTTCAGCGATTTGCCGTGCAACGCTGAGCTTACTATTTGGCACTATGATGGCGAATTCCTCGCCACCAAAACGGAATGCTTGTGCACCATCTCGACAGGCTGCCTGTAGTTTTTTTGCACTGGCCTTTAATACTAAATCGCCCATTACGTGTCCGTGAGTGTCGTTGATAGTTTTAAAGTTATCTAGGTCAACTAAAATTAAACACATATTGGGTTGCATAGCGTTCACAGCGAGTTCTTCATCAAAGTATCTGCGATTACACAGACCTGTTAATGCATCATATAATGCTGCTTGCTGACTTTGTTCTAACTGGTTTTTTAATCGCGAGATTTCTTTTTCTGCGTCGTTTAGTGCAGTACTAAACGATAAGGTGCTGCCGCGAATTTGTTTTGTTTGGCTAACCAGTGTGCGGACAAGATCCATAACTTCTTCCATGCTTAACCCTTCTCGCTCAACTTTAGCTAAATCATCCATGCAGGTGTCCATGGTGCTTTTAAAGTTGCGGGTTTCACTGCGGGTATCTTGTACTGATTGGGAAAGTTCGATGACCATGCTTTCAAGAGAATGACGAAGGTCCCATGTATCTATGTCTTGTTCATCAGCTACATATTTTCGATACAAATCTTTTGTTTTTGAGTCGGATATGGGCAAATTACGTTGCAGCGCATCATCAAGGGTTTCGTTTAGAGATTCAGATTCCTTGCTGGCGTAGGTGTACCATAAAGCATAGTTTATCGGCACTGCGGGAATTTTGTGCTTGAGCAACAATGGAATGGTATTTTTAAGATGCTTAAATGAATTTTCTAAATCGTGATTCTTCACACAGGTCACTCATAAACCGATTATATTGCAAGCTTACCAGACTGTCGTATTAGTTCCAGAAATTGTCTTGACGGTTTGAGTTGTGAAAAGACTAAAAAAGACAGTGGCTTAGTAAATACGCCACTGTCTTTGTAGCACTGAATTTTAGTGTATCCAGTGATGTTTTTCAGATTTGTTTTGTATGCTGCGCTGCGTCGCTTCTGGCATAAAGAGTTTATTGTTCTTTTCGAAGAAGAAGGCGGAGCGTTTGGTTTTACTGCCAACCTCATTCATGCTTGCTGCGTCGTATACACGACCATTAATAACAGTGTAGCTAACATATTCGCTACGACGAATATCATTTAGCACATCACCATCGACTACCATCATGTCAGCTAATTTACCTGGTTCTATACTGCCCAAGTGTTTACCCATACCTAGGTGTTTAGCTCCATCAATTGTGCCACCGCGTAGGGCTTCCCATGGTGTAAAGCCACCTTGAGTCATTAGCCATAGTTCCCAGTGTGCGGCTAAACCTTCGCGTTGGCCATGAGCCCCGATATGAACACTGACACCTTCATCTCGTAGTTCTTTAGCGTACTTTGCGACATCAACGTGATTATATTGGTTGTCCGGCGCGGTTGGGCGGCGAATTGCGCGACCATCTAATAGAAAGCTAGGGGTATAGCGCAGCAGGCGTTCGTTTTTCCAGACCTCTGTGCGGTCGTACCAATATTCTTCGCCCATTAAGCCACCGTAAGACACGACAAAGGTAGGGGTGTAGCCAAACTCTGTTGCAGCCCAAAGGCCGGTTAAATCTTGGTAACCTTTTGCGATGGGCAGTGAGTGTTCAAGACCAGTGTGTCCATCCACTAACATGGAAATATTCTGCTGGAACTTACCACCGCCTTCGGGCACCACCATCAAGTTTAATTCTCTGGCGGCAGCTAAAATTTGTTGGCGTTGGTCGCGACGAGGTTGGTTATAACTTTTAACTGAAATTGCCCCCGCGTCTTTCAGGCGCTGCAAATGTGTTAGTGCATCGTCATAGCTGTTAATAATCGCTTTGTAGCCTAGAGCCTCAGCACCGTAGATGATCGTACCTGTAGAATAGGTTCGCGGTGCCACGCGCTTTCCTGCTTTTTGTAATTCAGAGGCCGCGAATATTTCGGACGTATCGTTGGAAGGATCATGGATAGTGGTCACACCAAATGCCAAGGCCGAGTACATATTCCAATTTTGCTCAGGAATAATTTCGTAGCTACCTTGTGAACCATGAGCATGAGCATCAATCAGCCCAGGTAATATGGTTTTGCCCGTGGTATCAATTTCTAGTGCTCCATTGGGAATTGCCACATCAGCACGTTTACCTACTTCAACAATTTTATTGTCTTTAATGATAACGACTGCATTCTCAATCACTTCTTGCTGGTTGTCTGCATCACGCATAGTGACTACCGTGCCGCCCACAAGTGCTTTGTAGCCAGAAGGTTTATCGGTATTTTGTTCAAAAGAGAGGGATATTCCTTTTGTAACGGGATCGGGTAATGCTTCTTTCGCACCTGATACAAAAGCGAATGCTTCCTTTAGTTCTCGTTCGTAATACGTTGCAGCATGATACCAACTTACCGCTTGGCTATCGCTGTGCCATGTTAAATATTCGCCAGCGCGATCTGATAATTGTTTGATCGGAATCGTGGTGCTTTTAGGGCCAATGTCTTGTCTTTGTCCAATTTCGGTAAAGGGGGCTAGGTAGGCTTTATATTGATAAACAAAGGCGATCCACTTCTTATCCGGAGATAAACGGTACTCCGCGATTTTGTCGCCGCCATAAAGATGCTCACGTTTGTCTTCACCGTTTAAATCTACGCTAACGAGTTGCTGCTCAGGGTAGTCGCTACCAGCTACTGATTCGGTGATATAAAGCCGGCTGTTGTCGCCAGCAAAGTGCGGGGCTGCGCCTTTTTTCGCGACACGCTTATGGTTTTTGCCTTTAACGCTTGCCACATAGATACCTGGTTCAACTGAGTATTCAGGAGCCAATAAATAGCCACCGGTTTTCTTATTGTAAGTAACCAGTTTGTCGTCTGTGGAAAAGCTAGGCTCTATATAATGGCCGGGTTCTGTGGTGATAACCTTCTCTGATCGGCCGCTGGCCGACACGGTGCGTACACTGCCTAAGGTTTCGTCACTCCACGTAGTGAATACGATTTTTTTTCCGTCATGAGAGTAGCGAGGATAGTATTCATCATGCTCATTTTGCCGAGTGAGACGTTTGGTTTTGCCACTTTTTAGGTCTTTTACGTAAAGTTTGCCGAGGGCTTGGAATAAGATACTTTTTCCATCAGGCGATTTTTGTGCCCAGCGGGCCATCTTGATATCAAACGTTTCAGGTGAAACATCGACATCAAAACGCACTGCGTCTGCGTATTTTACTCTTGCTTCTACATGGACCGGGATCTGGGTGACGACCTGCGTTTTTATATCAAGTGAGTGGAATTTTCCACCCGTCCAAAAAACAATGCGTTTCGAGTTGGGCATCCAATCGAAATAGGGAAAGTAGCCTTCAGAGCCAAAGCCCTCTTGCATATCACGCTCAAGTCCTAGGTAAACTGGAGTTTCCATGCCCGTTGCTATGTTTTTAATAAACAGGCCTGTTTTCTCTTTTACTCTGCGGATAAAGGCAATGAATTTCCCATCTGGAGAAGGTGTCGGTACAACCGCTCCTCCAGTGCCACTAATATAGCGCTCTTCTTCACCAGTATTTAAGTCGTAGCGTGTGATTGCAAAAATAGACTTCAGCGGGTCCCTGTTGTAATCAAAGGTACTGCCAGGCGAAATATCTTGAGTATAGTAGAGGTATTTCCCGTCAGGAGAAAACGCAGGATCGGCAATATTCTTTTGATCAGGGTTACCGTGCACGCGCTTTTTAATCACCATGCCGTCACCACCTGAATGGTGATATAACCAGATTTCTCCTGCTGGAATACTGCGACTCGACATTATACCTTTATTCGCAGCGATATATTGGCCGTCAGGACTCCACTTAGGCGAGTGAATGAGATTGTTTTTCTCTTTAGTGACTTGGATTAAGTTACTGCCGTCGCTGTTCATCACCCACACATTGGAAAGGCCGTCTCTATCAGAGATAAACGCAATTTTACTGCCGTCGGGACTGAATGTTGGTTGGATATTCCATGCAAAATCTTGGGTTAGCGATTTTGCCTCACCGCCTGCGATTGGGCTAACATAAATATCACCCAGCATATCAAAGACAAACTGCTTGCCGTCAGGAGACACATCTAAGCTAGACCAGGTTGTCTCGTTGGTGTTGATGGACACTTCATGTAGGTCGAAGGGAGGATTCAATACGTCCCATTCGGGATCTTTGTTACTTTTTTCCTCGTGAGTTGCAGACTGGCTTTCTTGAGTCTCAACACGACTAAGCGCATCGCCACTTAAGCCAAACATCACACCAAATAATGCGACGTTGAACAAGTTTTTATACATATGTGTTTCCCTGATGGATTATTGTTATGTAAATTTTTCGAGTTTTACGACTCTGAAATATACAAAACATCTTTAATTAAGACCATTTTCCGAGCATGTTGAGCCTGCCACAATAATGTGTTTATGTGAACTTAAGTTCACACCCTGTGTCTTTTGCGTATTGACTACACTCCAGCAAGCATTTGGATCTGTGCAATATCGGTATCACCTTTTATGACTTTTAAAATGCCATCTTGGATTAAGGTGCGCATGCCGTCTTCTATTGCTTGGGCTTTCAATTGACTGACGGGGGCTTCTTTATATACCAATGAGCGTAGAGCAGGCGTCATACTCAGTAATTCGTGTACCCCTGTTCTACCTTTATAGCCTGTATTTCCACAATTCTCACAGCCCTTGGGGGTATATAGCATCAAGGGCGATTGCAATCCGAGTTCTGGTAAATAGTCTGCGCCATATTGGCGACGAATAAAGTCTAAATCTGAGTCAGACGCGGGAACGGCTTCCTTACAGTTTTTACACAGGGTTCGCACCAGTCGCTGGGCTAAGATCCCAATACAGGCATCAGAAAAATTAACTGGGTCTATTCCTAAGTCGAGTAAACGGGTGATGGTTTCGGGCGCTGAATTGGTATGTAAGGTAGAGAAAACCAAGTGGCCAGTAAGGGATGCTTCGACGCCAGCGTGAGCGGTTTCTTTATCGCGCATTTCACCAATTAATATAATGTCTGGGTCAGCGCGCAGAAAGGCTCGCAATGCACTAGCAAACGTGAACCCAATGCGTGGACTGACTTGTACCTGTTGTAGTCCTGCTTGAGTAATTTCTACTGGATCTTCTGCGGTCCATATCTTTTTATCAGGGGTATTGATGTGCCCAAGCACAGCGTGCAGTGTCGTCGTCTTACCCGAACCTGTGGGGCCCACCACTAATAAAATACCGTGGGGTTTATCAATCATTCGGGTAATGCACTTATTATTAGCCGGTGACAGGTTCATTTTCTCCATAGGCAGCGCCCCGCCGGTGGCTAAAATACGCATTACCACGCCTTCCCCGGCTACAGTGGGGATAGTTGCTACTCGTACCTCAATAATTTGCCCCGACAACTTAAAGGCAAGCTTGCCATCCTGGGGGAGACGTTTTTCGGCGATATTGAGGTTTGACATGATTTTAATGCGAGCAATAACGGCATTATGATGAGATGCGGGAACTTGAGTAATATCGCGGCACACACCGTCAATTCGCATACGTACGCGGGTTGGCGCATTTTTCTCTGCATCTATATGAATATCCGACGCATCGAGCCGCTTGGCATCGTGTAATATACGGCTGACTAATCGCACCACCGCCGGAGCGTCGTCAGACATATCATCCGCTTGTTCATCGGCTTCTTGACCACTGGTTTCAATCTCATCCAGTATTTCATCCATTGCACCTGGGCCAGCCCCTCCGCCACTAGCTTCACCTAGATATTGCAAAATGGTATTTGGCAGGGCGACAGAAATGCCATAGTTATCTATACCTAAGGCACTTTCAATTTCCATGAGTAAATTGGCATTGCTAGGTTGGGCCATCAAAACGATTGGTTTCTCGGTGGCGTCAGTGACTACGGCAACAAAGTTGCGTTTTAAATAAGACAAGTTTAATTTGCTGTCACTTTGGTAAAGGTGAAAGCGATCGGGTTTGTAGCTTATATAAGGAACTTGATAGTGCACGGATAGTGCGATACCCATTTCATCTTCTGGGATACGCTTTTCAGTCATTAAGCGTTGAACGAGCTGAGCATGTTCCGGATTGGCTCGAACATATTTGGTCAATGTGGGTTCATCAATGACTTTTCTGTGCACAAGGTAATCAAAGGGTTGACTTGTGCCGCCTAATTCATAGCGAAATTTGTTGCCTAAGGCTTGGGCAACTTTATCAGCGAGGGCGAGATCGGCAGACTGAAAAGCACCGTCATTTTTATTGATTACCTGCATGATGCCCATTAACACCCCTGAATTTAAAATAGGAATACAAATGAGGTTCTGGGTTTTAAATGCGGCACTTTTATCAAATTTATCGGCAAACTTGAGACGAGGGTGTATGGCGGATAGTTCATCACTACTATATGGGTCGTTAACAATAAGCGGTTTTTGACTTAACGCCACGTAGCCTGCTATTGATTGTGGGCTGATGGGAACTTTAATTTCTTGAACTTCGGTTCCAGTTTTAAAGCGAGCTACTAAATCTTGATGTTGCATACGCCGCTGGAAAATACTCATGCGCTGGGCATTAAATAATGTTAGAAGAAGCGGTTCTAATTTGTCATATACACTAAGCAGTGAAGGTGCGTTAGCTAATAGCTGCTTTAATTCTTGTAAAGCTGAATGCTGTTCCATAAATGCCTGCATTAAAGTTTATTGTTATTTACACTTATGCTCACACTATAGCCGAGTGAATAATGGGTTAACACTTGTTTTACTAACAGGCAGAATATCTCTGCGTATTCTTAGTTAAAAAGATATCGGCGATTAATCTCTAATATTTTACAAAAGGTTGTTGCAAAAGTAAGCGATAAAGGTATAATTCGCGCCCACTTGTCCAGAAGGGCAGTGGTTTTGACCAAAGCCTAGGCTGAACGTCATTAAATACAGGACCCTAATTTTGGGTTAGCAGTTTTTCATTCATCCCCCTACCTAAAGTAAATAGGTAGTCGAGGATGGTTTTTTTTGTTCTTTCGATTGGAGCTTAATCGATGCCAAATCAAAGAATTCGTATTCGTTTGAAAGCGTTTGATCACAAGTTGATCGATCAGTCTACGGCTGAAATCGTTGAAACTGCGAAGCGTACCGGTGCTCAGGTTAGTGGACCTATTCCTCTACCTACCCGTAAAGAGCGTTATACAATACTTACTTCACCTCACGTAAACAAAGATGCGCGTGATCAGTATGAAATTCGTACACACAAGCGTTTGGTGGATATCATCGAGCCTACTGATAAAACAGTAGATGCGTTGATGAGATTGGACTTGGCTGCCGGTGTTGATGTTCAAATCAGCCTGGGCTAACAAGAGAGGGTTTTAACAATGGCGATTGGTCTTATCGGTCGTAAAGTTGGTATGACACGTATCTTCACAGAAGACGGCGTTTCAATACCAGTGACTGTTATAGAAGCCACCCCGAACCGTGTTACTCAGTTACGTACTGACGAAACCGACGGGTATACAGCGCTTCAAGTAACCGCTGGCGACAAAAAAGCAAGCCGCGTAAATAAAGCTGAAGCAGGTCATTTTGCTAAAGCTGGCGTGGAAGCTGGTCGTGGTTTATGGGAATTCCGTTTAGACGGCACCGAAGGTGAAGGCATTGAAGTCGGCAGTGAAATTACTGTTGAAATTTTTGCTGAAACGAAAATGGTTGACGTTGCAGGAACTTCTAAAGGTAAAGGTTTCCAAGGTGCGATTAAGCGCTGGAACTTTAGCCACCAACGTAATTCACATGGTAACTCATTGTCTCACCGTGCTCCTGGTTCAATTGGTCAAAACCAATCACCAGGTAAAGTCTTCAAAGGCAAAAAAATGGCCGGTCAGATGGGAAATAAACGTGTGACAGTTCAGTCTTTGGATGTAGTGCGTGTTGACGCAGAGAACAACCTTCTTCTAGTAAGAGGCAACGTTCCTGGAGCGCCAGGTGGCGACGTCATCATCAAAGCTGCAGTTAAAGCGTAACGTCTGGGGAGTTAAGTGATGGAATTAGTATTGAAAGATGCGCAAAGCGCTCTTGAAGTATCCGAAGCAACCTTTGGACGTGAATTTAACGAAGCACTAGTACATCAAGTAGTAGTTGCATTCGGTGCAGGCGCCCGTCAGGGTTCTAAAGCACAAAAAACACGCTCTGAAGTTCGTGGTGGTGGTGCCAAGCCTTGGCGTCAAAAAGGAACTGGTCGTGCCCGTGCTGGTACTATCCGTAGTCCTATCTGGCGTTCTGGTGGTGTAACATTCGCTGCTAAGCCACAGGATCACAGCCAAAAGGTTAACAAGAAGATGTACCGTGGTGCGATTCAAAGCATCCTTTCTGAATTGGTACGTCAAGAACGTTTAATCGTGGTTGAAAAGTTTTCAGTTGAAGCGCCAAAGACTAAGGAATTACTTTCTAAGTTGAACGGCCTTGAGCTAAGTGATGTGCTAATCGTAACGTCTGAAGTTGATGAGAACTTGTTCTTAGCGGCTCGCAACTTATACAAAGTTGACGTACGTGATGTACAAGGCATTGACCCAGTCAGCCTGATCGCATTCGAAAAAGTGTTGATAACTGCTGACGCAGTGAAAGCATTAGAGGAGGCGTTAGCATGATTAACGAAGAACGTCTTTTAAAAGTGGTTTTAGCACCACATGTTTCTGAAAAAGCAACGCTTGCAGCTGAAGTTAACAACACGGTTGTTTTCAAAGTGCTTAAAGATGCGAACAAAGAAGAAATCAAAGCGGCAGTTGAGAAATTGTTCGAAGTTGAAGTCAACTCTGTTCGTACTGTTAACGTAAAGGGTAAAACCAAGCGTCACGGTGCATCTTTCGGCAAGCGTAAAGACTGGAAAAAAGCCTACGTTGTGCTTAAAGAAGGTCAAGACATCGACTTTGCTGGCAGCGAAGGCTAAGAAGGGGACTAGACATGCCATTATTGAAAGCTAAGCCGACTTCTGCTGGTCGTCGTCACGTAGTTCAGGTTGTTAACCCTGATCTACACAAAGGCGCTCCTTACGCACCTTTGCTTGAAAAGAACAGCAAATCTGGTGGCCGTAACAATAACGGACGTATTACCGTACGTCACGTTGGTGGTGGCCACAAGCAACACTATCGTGTTATAGATTTCAAACGCAACAAAGACGGCATTCCAGCTAAAATTGAGCGTTTAGAATATGATCCTAATCGTTCTGCAAACATCTGTTTGGTGTTATACGCAGACGGTGAGCGTCGCTATATCTTGGCTCCTAAGGGTGCTAAAGCGGGTGATCAGATTCAATCTGGTTCAGACGCTGCGATCAAAGCTGGTAACGCTTTACCAATGCGCAACATCCCAGTAGGTACAACTGTACACGCTATTGAGATGAAGCCTGGTAAAGGTGCTCAAATTGCTCGTTCTGCTGGTCAGTACGCACAAATCCTAGCGCGCGCCGAAGGTTATGTAACCCTTCGTCTACGTTCTGGTGAAGTTCGTCGAGTATTAGCAGACTGCCGTGCCACTATTGGTGAAATCGGTAATGCAGAACATATGCTACGTTCACTTGGTAAAGCCGGTGCGAACAGATGGCGCGGTATCCGCCCAACTGTACGTGGTGTTGCCATGAACCCAGTAGATCACCCACACGGTGGTGGTGAAGGACGCACATCAGGCGGTCGTCACCCAGTATCACCTTGGGGTATTCCTACTAAGGGTAAGAAAACCCGTAGTAACAAGCGTACCGATAAACTTATCGTACGTCGTCGTAATAAGTAACAGCGAGGATTCACCATGCCACGTTCTCTCAAGAAGGGTCCATTTATAGACCTACACTTGCTGAAGAAGGTTGAGGCTGCAGTGGAAAAGAACGACAAGAAGCCAATCAAAACTTGGTCTCGTCGTTCTATGATCATCCCAGATATGATTGGGTTGACCATTGCGGTCCATAACGGTCGCCAGCACGTTCCAGTTTTCGTCAGTGACGAAATGGTCGGCCATAAGTTGGGCGAATTTGCGCCAACGCGTACTTACCGCGGCCATGTCGCGGATAAGAAAGCTAAGAGATAGGGGATAAAATATGGAAGCATTAGCTACACATCGCCATGCCCGTACCTCAGCTCAAAAGGCACGCTTGGTTGCAGATCAAATTCGCGGTTTACATGTTGAAAAAGCACTTGAGCTTTTGGCTTACAGCCCTAAGAAAAGTGCCGATCTAATGAAGAAAGTATTAGAGTCAGCAATTGCGAACGCTGAACATAACGAAGGCGCCGACATCGATGAATTGACTGTCGCAAAAGTTTTCGTTGATGAAGGCCCAACTATGAAGCGTATCAAGCCAAGAGCTAAAGGCCGTGCTGATCGTATATTTAAGCGTAGCAGTCACATCACTGTTGTTGTGTCTGATAACTAGGAGAAGATAATGGGACAGAAGGTACATCCTACAGGCATACGCCTGGGTATCAGCAAACCATGGACATCTACCTGGTACGCTAATACTGCAGATTATGCAGATAACTTGTTTAATGATCATCAGGTACGTCAGTATCTGACGAAGGCACTTAAAACTGCTTCTCTTTCTAAGATCGTTATTGAGCGTCCAGCGAAAAGCATCCGTGTGACTATTCACACTGCGCGTCCTGGCGTTGTAATCGGTAAGAAAGGTGAAGACGTTGAGAAGCTACGTAAGCATGTATCTAAGTTGGCCGGCGTGCCTGCTCAGATTAACATCGCTGAAGTACGTAAGCCTGAATTAGACGGTCAATTGGTTGCTGACAGCATTGCTAGTCAGTTAGAGCGTCGTGTAATGTTCCGTCGTGCTATGAAGCGCGCTGTACAAAACGCGATGAGAATTGGTGCCAAAGGTATCAAAGTTCAAGTTAGTGGCCGTTTAGGCGGTGCTGAGATTGCGCGTGCCGAGTGGTATCGTGAAGGTCGTGTACCACTACACACTTTCCGTGCTGACATCGACTATGCAACATCAGAAGCTAACACGACTTACGGTATCATTGGCGTGAAGGTCTGGATCTTCAAAGGTGAAGTATTGGGCGGATTGCCTCTTACGCAAGAGCAACCAGCTCAGCCTAAGAAGAAAGGCCGTTCACCTAAGCGTGAGGGCTAATTATGTTACAACCTAAACGTATGAAGTTCCGTAAAATGCACAAAGGTCGTAACCGTGGCTATGCCGCTGGTGACAGTGTGAGTTTTGGAACGTTCGGACTAAAATCCGTTGGCCGTGGTCGTATGACTGCACGCCAAATCGAAGCAGCTCGTCGTGCTATGACACGTGCCGTTAAGCGTCAAGGTAAAATTTGGATTCGAGTTTTCCCTGACAAGCCAATTACTGAGAAGCCTCTAGAAGTGCGTCAAGGTAAAGGTAAAGGTAACGTTGAATACTGGGTTTGCCAAATTCAACCAGGTCGTGTTCTATATGAAATGGAAGGTGTTCCAGAATCAGTAGCTCGCGAAGCGTTTGAATTGGCCGCGTCAAAACTGCCGTTTAAAACCACCTTTGTAACTCGGACGGTGATGTAATGAAAGCCACAGAACTGAAAGATAAGAGCGTAGAAGAATTGAATACTGAGCTATTAAACTTGCTTCGTGAACAATTCAACCTACGTATGCAAGCGAGTACTGGCCAGCTTGAAAAAACTGACCAAATTCGTAAAGTACGTCGCAGTATTGCGCGTGTTAAAACCATTCTGACTCAAAAGGCTGCTGCATAATGACTGAACAATCAAGTCGTACAGTACAAGGTCGTGTGGTCAGCAACAAAATGGATAAAACCATTACTGTTGCGGTAGAGCGTAAAGTGAAACACCCTATTTATGGTAAGTTCATTAAGCGTACTACTAAGCTACACGCTCATGACGAGACTAACCAATGCAACACAGGCGACGTAGTAACAGTACGTGAATGTCGTCCTATGTCTAAGTCCAAAAACTGGATGTTGGTAGATATCGTTACTAAAGCTTAATAAGTTTTAGATACAATTTAAAAGGCGCGTCTCGCAAGAGCCGCGCCTTTTTTGTATCTAACCTTTAGCTAGTCCTGCTAAAACGATGAATTATTTAATGGAATTGGTATTAATTACTAGGTTCACTAATAGGCTGGTTAATCGCGTTTTCGACTATGATCGCATCCAAGATACTTGATGAGGTTTGAATTTTCAGACTATCGGTTGCAGATAACCGCTTTACGGGGCTTTTAGCCGCAGTTTGAACGGGGCATTGTCCTGTTTGTAAATGTTGTAATGCTGCATTGAGCATGCCCTCGTCTACGGTGCCCAACGCATGATTAAAATCATCTTCAACTAAGCAACCTTGAACGTCCGCTTCAAATATCGGATTAGGCGTTGGAATGAAGCCATCAGAATATTCACCAAATCCTTTTTGGTTACTGCCTTGAAACTGTATGGTGAAGTAAGTTGTACCGCAATTGTCAGTTGGATAAAAGCCGTAAGGTTTGCCACAGGTGGTATCACCCATCAACACGACATCAATGTCGATACCTCTGAGGCCATTAATTAGCGCTTCACTGGCTGAACATGTTGCCCCACTGGTGAGTATATACACGCGGTTAAGTCCTAGGCTAGGTAAGCTATTATTTGTGAATACGTTTCTGTCATAGTCAATTTCTCGGCTGTAAAACCTTGTAGGTTGGAGTGTACGACCAGTGACGGGATCTGTATTTGGATGTTTATTATTAAAGGTGAGTTGATTGAATGTAAGGTTATCGGTTTGTGCAGAGCCGGTGACCATGTAGGCAAGCTGCGAGGCCATCGCCAGTAAGCCTCCACCGTTATAGCGCATATCGAGTACTAAGGCGTCAATGTGGCTTGTGTTAAAAAGTTCGAATGCCGAAATCAATTGGCTTTGAGCGCTCTGTATGTGGCTATTGAATTGAAGGTAACCGATGTCCCCCATTTCTGCATTAATGATCTTTGCATTATGTACAGGTGAAATAACCACGCTTTGAGCACTAAGCTGATAATCTATTTGTTCTCCACTGACTTTACGTAACGTAAACTTGGTTTCTGCTCCTGCACTTGTGGGAAATAAGATTTGATTTATGGCATCAATCTCATCTCGATCCTCAGTGTGAACGAAGTCGATGTCATTCAGAGCAAGGAGTTCGTCTCCTCGTTCCAGCCCAGCTTGTGCCGCTGGTGATCCTGGCTCTGTATAGCGCACGATAATGCGTCTAGGCGCCGTGGCTTGAATAAATTCCCAACTTATTCCATAACCAAATGCGATACTGCTTTGCGTTCGAGTTAAATACTCTTCAGTGCTTTGGGAAAAATGAAAGTTGTCTTTAAATGAACCCGAATCGGTACGAAAGTCAGTTTTCAGTTGTTCAAAGTATTGTATTGTGGAGAAATTAGTGGGGTCGTTGTCATCCACTTCATCATACCAAAGGTAGGTATTATTGGTCCATGAACGCAACCAGAGCTTTTCGTCCATTGAATCTCCCGCCACATCAGTATATTCCTCGCCAGTCACACTGCTAGTGCCGCTTCTCGGTGCTAAGCAGCGATCTTTAAACAATGAGGCATCCTCAAACAGGCCTCTTGTCCAGCGAGAATTGGTTTGAGGTGTCGTTACAGCAGGCTCGATAGAGGAGGAGTCTCCTGCGCCACCACAGCCAGACACTAACAGCAATAATGAACTTGAAACGGTTAACGTAAAACAGCGTATCATTTGCACGTACAACTCACTTAGTAAAAGGTTAGCAACATTACGCGGGAAATATTCAGGACTGGCAATTTTATTTTCCTTTTTTTGTCCTGCTCGCTATCGGCTGAAAGCGCTAAATCTCGCTGTAAGGTAAGTAGACCGTGTGATGTCAGGTTTTCTTACACTAAAGTCGAATAACCGAAAGTTCAATGTTTATAGCGCATTCCTAAGGCTAAGATTTCACAGTATTTTTAGCCAAAATGAAGATTGATCATGCGCCAGTTTTTTAAAGCCAGTTTACTCTGTGTTTCATTTGTTGCTTTTCAAGCATATGGAGCGACTCCCTCAACCACAAACTCCTTACCTGCTGAGGTGTTTTCAGGAGAGCAAGTCTGTTTCGATGCTAATTTTAGTAATGCCGGTACAACAGGGTATGGCCCTTATTTGCGGGTATTTATTGATCCTGAGATTACATTAGACTCTGTATCTGTATTCGGCAGTAGCGTTGATGTAACCAATGTTGGCACTTTTGGCGCGAATAACACCCTTGAAGATCCTAAGGTTCAATCCGATGTGACCGGGACTGAAGGGGATACATTGGCAGTGTTTTCATTACCCTCTGGCTCAGTGGTCGCAGGTGGCCCTGCACTTACCAGTGAGATTTGTATTACCGTAAATAGTTCAGCGGATATTGGCGCGCCACTATCGCTAGCATTGCAACCTGTTTATGAGTTTGGCGATACAGCGACAGGTGACAATGGTCCGATCGAAGGAAGTAGCGTGAGTGCTAACATTGCACCAACGGTAGTCAACTACGAGTTCACCAATAACGCATCTGAGTCAGAGCGTGTGCCAGGTGCAGGGTTTGCCGTTGCTTTTAATCACGTGGTCGATGTGGCAAATACCAAGACCCTTACTGCACCGCAAATTGTTGATAATTTAAGTGCGTCATCGGCATTTATTAGCTCAGCGAGTTTTAGTGGTGGTGATGGCTGTGCAGTTGATAGTGAGCCGGCAGCCGATGCTGTCGCTGGTCAAGTACTAGGAAGTTGTAATAGCATAACAGGTGGTGCCTCTGAAAATGATGCAAGCTTGAGTTATTCGATATACGTTGGAAATGTATTAAACGGTGCAACTTGTGACGTTATGCCAATTACCCACTCAAGCACATTTGATAGCGAATTCCCTGCAGGAACGTCGCTCAGCCAAACGGCACAAGACAGTAATTTCACCGCTAAACATTTAGCCATTCAGCAAACTCATTCCAAAGAAATTCTGGTGCCAGGCGACACTTTTACGGTGACCAATCGTATTCAATTGACAGACTACGAAACAGCCAATGCCCTTGTTGTTACCGATACACTTGATGATGGCTTAACCTTTACCAGTCATAACTCTATGACGATAGACACAAATGTTCCCATTACGCCGACGGTCACTGTAAACGGCGATAGCACCACTACACTAGAGTACGATGTTCACTCAGTGACGGGTGACTTAGCAGCTGGAACTGAAATAACCATAGTTTATACTGTCACAGTCGATCAAACCTATGCCTCAACAGGTGATCCTGTGTTGGCAAATGACAGCTTAAACACGGCCACTAATGCGGTCTATGGTCTTACTGCAGGTGCTGCATCTTGTTCTGATAATTCCAATGACTCTGTTGCTGTACAAACAATTTCAACGTCGAAAGTTATCGTTAACCCTTTAGCTGAATACGCCCCACAATCGCAGGTCACATTCAGATTAACAATGGAAATTCCGTCTGGTGATACCAGCGGTATTGTATTTGAAGATTATTTCCCCCTACCTATTTTTGATGTGGCTGATATTAACCTGTCGTTTGGAAATGATATCGTGTTGGCCAGTACTGATACTGCAGGATTATCCCCCAGCAGCATTACGGTTGACGGTAGTTCAAACTTGTTGCGTATTGAATGGCCTAATCTAAGTAGCACTGAAACTGAAATTATTGCCGTGGATGTAACCGTTACCGTATCGGACGAACCCTTTGCCGATGGTTTGGAGTTAACTAACCTATTCCAGGGAGCAACTAACAGCACGCAAAACGGTCAAGCAGTCACGTTAAAAGGTCGCTCATTAACCGTTCGAGCGCCTGTTCTGTCTGTTGTATTTGCAGACGACATAGCAGATGACATTGTAGATGCAGGTGATGTTATCGGCTATACCCTAACCATTACCAATGATGGTGGGGCACCAGCTTATGATGTCACAGCATCCTCACCCGCCGCCACAGGACTTGATGATGCGGTTTTAAACCAAGTAACAGTCGATGGTATGACGACGACGGCGTATACAGGCACACTTGCTGGAGGCGACTTCAAGTTAGATGATCCTTTAGCAGCAGGAAGCGTCGTGGTGATTACCTATTCGCGAACGGTTGCTGACAATGTTACCCCACGCCAAGAAATAGAATCAGTGACTAATACAGTGTGGGCGAGTAATACCAATGCAACGGCTTTCCCAACACAAGTGGCGACAACTGACTTGGTTGTTGATGGGCCGGTAATCAGTACAACGATTGATTCCATTTCACCTAACGGTAATGGCAGTAACTTTGTGGTGGGCGATACGGTTACTTATTTAACAAGCGTGACCTTACCAGAAGGACAAACACCGGATTTATCCTTGGCGTTAAGGCTGCCCGCTGGGCTGTCTTATGTCGCTTCTAGCACTAGCGTAGATAACGCTGGGTTCAATGGGACGGTTGACACAGCTCCAACGGTAACAACAACTGGCAGTGTTGCTACTCGTCAAACCATTAATATCGCGTTTGATAGCCCTGCAACTACGACCGTAGCCGAAGACAACGATAATACCAATAACACTTTTACCTTTACTATTGAGGCTCTCGTTGAAGATGATGCAGCCAATAGTGCGACAACATCAGGACAGAATAAGAGAATTAACAGTAGCCTAGATTACACGGGCAAAACGGGGAGCAATGTCGCATCATCTGTGGCGCGTAACTTTACCGAGCATGTACTGGCGACAACGACATCTGCTAGCCCTGCTAGTAACTTGCAAGCCGGAGACACGGTAACCACAACCATTACCGTAGAGAATACAGGTACGGCCCCTGCCTATGATGTGGTCGTGACGAGCGCGGTCAATGCAAATATATTCGATTTGACGACACCGGCGCAAGGCACTACACCTGCAGGGTATGCTTATGCGTACTCAAGCCCTAACATTACCTACACATTAGGAGCAGGCAGTTTGGCAGCAGGTGATAGCGTTACTTTCACCTATACAGCAGTGGTAAAAGATGATGTGCAAAGTGGTGCCACATTCAGTGTCGATGCGTCGTCAACGGGGGATAGTCAAGACGGCGACACGGCGGTTGAGCGCGACAGTTCAGACACGGATAGCAGTGATGTCAGCACCGCCAACCCTACGGCAGATTCTATTGCCTTAATTGCTTCTAGTGAAGCGTGGACAGCAGACTCAGGCACAGTAGAACTTGCCATCGGCGAGATTGCGACCTATGAATTTGAAGTGACCCTACCAGAAGGCGTGACCAATGAAACGGGCAGCAACTCTATTGTTGAGGTGACATTGCCCGATGGTTTTCAGTATTTAACGAATACCGCTTTAATAAGAGGGGAATTTGATACTAGCCTTACCGGTAGCAATAGTGGGGCACTTAATAGTACCAACACCAGCATCACCCCAAGCTTTACCAATCAAATTTTAGCATTTGATCTTGGTGATGTAACAAATGCCGATAATGATGCTAACGCTGAAAAAGTGATTGTGACCTTTGATGCCTTAGTACTTAATACGACTGATAATAATCGTGCTGACACGAAAACCTTAACGGGACGCGTACATTACGATAATCAAGCAAACGCTGCCCAAGCAGATTCAACGCAAACATCTGCCAAGGTTGCTTTGCCTAACATTACGCTAACCTATGTTGCCAGCCCCGATAGTGTAGATGGTGGCGATACCGTGACTTACACATTAACAGCAACGAACACCGACGGGGCAAATGTCACACGCGGTTGGGAATGGTTAATTGAAGATTCGCTTCCAGCACGCTTACAGTCTCCTGCAATTACTGGCGCAACATTATCTCGAGGTGATGTGGATATTGCTGCTTGTGCGAGCTTTAATGGGAATGATCTTACCGTCGATAGCAGTTGTTTAGCAGCGTCAGAGCGTTACCTCGGGCCAGATGAATCAATTGAAGTGGTGTTTACAGCCCAAGTGGACCCCGCTATTGGTTTCGAGGAGGAAGTAACGAATACCGCAACAGCGAGTGTTACCAGTCTACCCAGCAATAATGGTACAGGGGATGTTACCCCTGGAACGCCTGGCTCAGACACAGGCGAGCGTAATGGAACGCAAAATAACAATGACTCAGGCCAAGCTGTCAATAATTTAACGGTCATGACCAGTGAAGTCATTACGTCAGGGGCACCGACAGTGTCTTTGGTCACATCCAATGAAAATGCCCAAATAGGTGAAACGGTTACGATGACCGCTACCTTCAGCATTCCTACCGGCTCTACCGATAATTTCGAATATTCCCTAAACTTACCAGATGGTTTGACGTACAGCGGGTCACCAATCAGCATCACCTTGCCTGATAACGATTTTAGCGCGACTAATTCACCTAGTACCACTCCGGCGACTACCACGAATCCGTTGGTGTTAGATTTTGGAACCATCACCAACAGCGCCAGCACGTCTCAAGTCATCACCATAGATGTTGATGTTGTGGTTGATAATATTCTGGATAATCAAAACGGCACGACGTTAGAAGCTAAGGCTGAGTTGGGTTATGACGGCGCAAGTACACCGATACCTAGTGCGCTGGAAACCGTAACCGTAATAGAAGCGAACTTAGACATTCAACAGACCATTACCGCCGGAGCAACAGGCAGTGATGCTGGCGATACAATTTCCTATCAGACGATCATTACTAACACGTCAACTGATGCAACAGCATATTCGGTTGATTTAGCGAGCTTAATTGATGCAGGATTACTCGGTGCGCCTGATGGAACCGGCAGCGGCAATGCTTTTAGCAATATTGTGCTTACAAACACCTCGGATCTTGTTGTTCTTGAATCAAGTAACACCCCTGTAACTGATGCTAACCTTAGCCAAGTTGAAACCAACGCTGCTGGCGATACGTTACAGTTGGCTACAGTTGACTTCCCCCCAAGTGGCGTTCTCACGTTAACCTATGATGTCGTCGTTAGTAATAACGCCGCCGCAGGAGATGTGTTGGGTAACGATTTCAGTGCTAGTTATTCAAGCCAGCCCAATGACCAAGGCCGCGACGGCTCAAGCGTAAATAGTGATGATGATAGCGATACGTTACTGAATAACTACAACGAGTTAGCGAGCAGTGAGTTAACCGTAGCAAATACCTTGGCAGTACAGTCTTCACTCAACTCTGTGCACACGACTAATGATGTGACTATTGGCGATACAGTGACGATAGATTTACGTGTAGATGTTATTGAGGGTGATATAGCAAATGTGATCATCAGCAATGAATTGCCTGACGGCTTACGTTTTGAATCTAGTTCGATAAGCGCGGGTAGTCATATAAGCGTTACAGGGGATGCCAGTGGTTCAGTCGATGGCAATAATCTTGTTACTATCGATTTAGGAACGGTAAGTAACATAGCGGATGCAGATAATAGCAATGACAGTTTTGTCATCAGTGTTGTCGCCACTGTGATTGATGAACCCGCTAATGCTCAAGGGGTGACATTGCAAAACTCGGTAAGTGTCGCTGGGGGAGGAGCACTAGCAGGTCCGGATACGTTAGATATCGATATTGTAGAACCCGCGTTAGTCGTCGCTTTAACGTCCAATCGTGACTCCGTCACCCTTGGTGATACCGTAACTTATACCTTTACGGCTACGCCACAAATGAACCGCACCAATGCTTTTGATACTAGCTTGCAGGTGGCGATCCCTGAGGGCTTAACCTATGTCGACGGCAGTTTTATGGGGCAAAGTGTTGACGATTCTGACCCAACAAATTTAGACGTTGATTTTGGCACTCTCGCCGTAGTGGACGGAGCAAAAACGTTTACCTTTGATGCTCGTGTAGACAATGATGCAAATATCGGTGAGCCATTAGTGGTATCTGTGCAAAATGGTGTGTATTCCAGTGCATCGGGCGCGAATTCAGATGAACGCTCTTACACCTTTGCTACGAGTAAGTCGGTAGTCAGTGATGATGCTAATTTCATTGCAGCTGACCAAGGAGTCGTGTTAGCTAACGACCTAAACGGCAACGGTTTTGCTGATCCAGGTGATACTTTGCTATACACGGTGAGCTTGACGAACAATGGGACAGACGCCACTCAAGTTACTTTCGAGGAAGGTATACCAGCAAACACCACATATGTAGCCAACTCTGTTACCACGGACGCCGGCAGCGCTGATGATACTTCAGGTATTTCAGTTGACGTTGGTGATTTAGCTGCAAATGAAACGGCTACGGTTACATTTCAAGTGACGGTGAATGATAACGTGCTATCAGGCACTGTTATCTCTGCACAAGGTGTTGTTGATTCAGCTAATACGGTGGCTGAATTAACAGATGCGGACGCAAATGATGCTAATGGTGATCAGCCCACGACACTTCGCATAGGTGAACCAAGTGAGGAAATAACGAATTTATATGTTTCTCAAGCTGCACAGTTAGTCACTGACAATGACAGCGATAATGCTATTTCCGCTGGTGACGAATTATTAATTACCTACGTCGTTAACAATGCAGGTAGTACCACGCTCGACAACATCGTCCTTGCCGATACGTTGCCGGATGGATTGAGCTATGTTGCTAACTCCATTCAGATTGATGGTGCGAATACAGCCAGTGTGGTAGACGGCAGTATCAGTGGGAATATCACCTCTCTTGCAGGTAATGATAGCGTTGTTGTTACGCTTTTGGTTACAGTTGACTCACCCTTGGTGGATAATAATGGCGGTAGCGACGATGAAGTTATCGTTTTACAAGGTACGCATTCTAGCGACCAAACGGGTCTACAATTAACGGACAGCAATGGTGTTCAGCTGGATGGCTATCAAGCACTTAACATTTCAATTGTTGATGGACAAGCTGGTGCACCCGACCTTGAATTTAGCCAAACTTGGGAGCTAATAAGTGACCAAAATGGCAACGGTCAAATTGATCAAGGAGATACGGTAAAAGTTAATTTAAGTGTCTTGAATCAAGGCTCAGCAGGTGCTGAAGGTGTGCAAATTAACCAGGCTTTACCTGCTGATACGCAACTTATTCCTAACAGTGCGTTGGTCAGCCAAGGCGTTATCGTAAGCGATGAGCCTTATTTGGCAAATGTGGGAGATATTGCACCTGGCAATATTGTTACAGGCAGCTTTGCTTTCATCGTTGATAATGTATCTGATGGCACTGTGCTTGAGGGACAAGCTACCGTCGGGGGCGATAACTTTATTGATTTAGGTTCTGACGATAATGCTTTAAGCGATGACGGTACTAACCCTACGCTAGTCACTGTCAGCGGTGGAAGCGATTTATATGCGGTTCCTAGTTTCGTCCTCACTGATACATCAGATGTAAATACGGACAATGCTGAGTTTGTTCAGGGGGAGACCTTAGAGCTTGCTATTAGCATGGTTATCCCTGCCGGCAGCACGAACGATTCAAACTTTTCTTTAGTGCTTCCCGAAGGATTAGCGTATTTGGCTAACACCGCTACGTTGACACGAGTGTTCGATACCGGCCTAAGTGCAGGTAACGATCCTGGTCAAATTAATAGTACCACGAGTGATGTATCAACCAATGTTGATAGTCAAATACAACTCAGTGGACAAGCTGTTAATTTAGCGTTGGGTGGTCTCATTAATTCTGATAATGATGTGAATGATGAGCAGTTTATTTTGACCTTAACCCTTGATAGTGACGCTATTATTCCTACGCAAAGTAGCGAAGACTTAGTCGCTCAAGCTGCGTTTAGTTACCGAGATGGTCTTGGCCAACGTCAAACATTAAGCGCACAGGATGTGACCTTGACGCTGCTAAATCAGTTACCTGTTACCAGCCCTGACACTTTCAATATCACTGAAGATGACACGAGTGCGGCATTCAATGTGGTTGCAAATGATACTGACGCAGATACAGGGCAAACGATTCGGGTTGCATCTGTTACCTCTGTATCAGGTAATGGTGTTGCGAGTGTGTCTGCTGACGGCACAAGTATTGATTATCAACCAGCTGCTGACTTTTTTGGCACTGAAACCGTTACCTTTATTGTGTCAGACGGCGCCGGTGGAACAGATACCGGTACTGTAAGCTTTACGGTTGCAGGTACACCGGACGCACCGGTTGCCGCTGCTGACCAAACAAGTGTTGCCGAAGATACAATATTAACCTTCTCCGCGTTAGCGAATGATATCGACGTGGATAACGACACGTTAAGTATCGATAGTGTATCCGTTGATGTTGGGACGGTGAGTGTAAACGGTGATGGTGATATTGTGTATGTTCCGCCAAGTGACTTTAATGGTCCAGCCGTAATTACTTATGTAGTGGCGGACGGTACAGGACTGTTTGACAGCACAACCGTTTCAGTCGATGTGCAAAATGTAAATGATTTGCCTGTCGCTACAGGAGAAACAGCTACTATTGCCGAAGATACGACACTTAATTTAAATGTATTAAGCAATGATTCTGACGTCGATGGGGATACATTGAGCGTTGCTTCGGTTAGTGCGTCTGTTGGCTCAGTATCGGTGGGAAGTAATGGCAATGTAATCTATACACCGCCTGCAAACTACTTTGGGCCAGTGACGGTTAATTACACTGTCAGTGATGGTAATGGCGGCACGGACGATGCGAGTATTTCCTTAACGGTGACATCAGTCAATGATGCACCTGTTGCTAACAGCGACAGTTACGGCACCTCTGAAGATCAAAGTGTAACAATATCAGTATTAAATAATGACATTGATGTTGAAAGTGATGCCTTAAGCATCACACAGATTTCTGTTGATGCCGGTACGTTAGCGCCAAATGGCAACAATACTTATCTGTATACACCAGCAGACAATTTTAACGGTACTGCGACTATCAGTTACAGCATTAGTGACGGAAATGGTGGAACAGCCAGCGCAACATCAACGATTAGCGTAGCAAGTGTTAATGATTTGCCTGTGGTTAACGGTGAAACCGCGACGATCGATGAGGACGGAACATTAAATTTAGATGTATTAAGTAATGATTCTGACATCGATGGTGATGTATTAAGTATTGCCTCAGTAAGTGCTTCAGTCGGCACTGTGAGTGTGGGCAGTGACGGAAATATAGTGTTTACGCCGCCAGCGGACTATTTTGGCCCTGTTACAATTAACTACACAGTGAGTGATGGAAATGGTGGGGCAGTTAGCGGTAATGTCGATCTAACCGTGAACTCTGTTAACGATGCTCCTCAGTTAACTTCGAATCGAGCAACAATTAGAGCGTTTACGGATTTAATTGAGCCTGTAAATATCGACATACTATCCAATTTTGAAGATGCCGATAGAGATCCTATAAGCATTTCATCAGCGGGCAGCGCAAATGGAACGGTGCAAATTAATTCGGATGGCAGCATTACGTTTGTGGCAAATGACGGGTTTGTAGGAACCGCAGAGATAAACGTCTGTGTGTCAGATACCAATGATGCCGTCACCTGTATTGTCGTTCCGGTGGTTGTGGTAAATCCGAATCTTGCTCCTGTATTAACCGATTTGGTCGTATCTGTACAAGAAGACGGTAGCTTGCCACTAAATTTAGTGGGAACAGATGCTGAAGGCGATGCATTAACCTATACCCTGTTAACTTTGCCTAACGGTGAATTAATTGGTGATATGCCAAATGTTATCTATAACCCACCAGAAAACTTCACCGGTCAGGTTACCTTTACGTATCAGGCTAATGATGGCCAGCTAGATTCAAACATTGCAACGGTTACAATTGACGTGCAGGGTGAGAACGATGCGCCATTGGCAGTTGACGATGTATTTACCCTAACAAGTTTCGAACCTGCCGTTTTAGACGTACTTGCAAATGACACTGACTCCGACTCAGTTACATTACGCATTGTAGGTGCGACGGCCACAATCGGTGACGTTAGTTATACCGACAGCATTCTGACGTATACCCCAGTTGACGGTTTCATTGGAAATGCCATCATTGAATACAGCATTGAAGATGCACAAGGATTAGCTTCCAATGCGCGTGCCGTGGTTACAGTTACGCCTGATGGGGTGGAGCTACTTCCGGTTATCGACGTACCTGAAGATGTATTTATCGATGCTAACGCTTTGTTTACCAAAGTTGATTTAGGAGTGGCTTCAGCCGTGGATCGTTTCGGTAACCCGCTGCCTGTATCCTTGGTGGATGGTGTGACTTTCTACGAGCCTGGTGTGAATACCGCATTCTGGTTAGCTGAAGATGGTGAGGGTCGTCAACGGATTGCCAGTCAGTTCGTACGTGTCAGACCACTTGTGTCGATTGAAAAAGATCAGAGTGTGCTTGAGGGGCGTCAAATCACAATTGGTGTACATTTGAACGGTACGTCGCCTGTGTATCCTTTAGAGGTGCCTTACAGCGTGACGGGCACTGCTGATGGCAGTGATCACAACCTGATTGATGGTGTACTCGTTCTTGAATCAGGTAGTGATGCGTACATTACCTTTGAGTCATTCACTGATGCGGATAGCGAGGGAACTGAAACCGTTATTGTAACGCTGGACCCAAGCCTCAATCGCGGCAACAAGTTTGAGCACGTGGTGACCATCCGAGAGGATAATGTCAATCCTGATGTGGCCTTGTTTGCAAAACAAGGGGGCAATAACAGTATATTAATTGCTAAAAATGGCGGTTTAGCCACCGTCTTTAGCGATATTACTCACCCTGATACAGATAACGAGTATGACTTTGAATGGGAGAATTTAGAGCAGGTGTTGTTTGATGAAGACAGCAATCTTGACACCTTTACCTTTGATCCCAGTAATGTTTCGGTTGGTATTTACCGCATTAGCTTGCGCATAACTGACAGTGACGCGCCTAACTTTGGTGATGTGGAAATTATTTACTTAGAAGTCGTAGATGCTTTACCCGTGCTGACATCAGTTGACTCTGACGGTGACGGCATTCCTGATGATCAAGAAGGATTTGATGACAGTGATAGAGACGGCATTCCTGACTACTTGGATGCTATCCCTGAGTGTAACGTGCTGCCAGAAGAAGAGGCGTTCACCAATGGTTATTTAGTAGAAGGTGATCCCGGCGTGTGTTTACGCTTAGGCAACTTTGCCATCGATGCAATTGAAGGGGGAGCGAAGATATTGGATGAAGATATTGAGCTTGACTCTGATCTTATCCCTGACCCAGACGCAACGAACGTTGGCGGTATCTTCGACTTTATTGCCTACGGCCTGCCAGATGTTGGTCAAGCATATAAAATCGTGATGCCGCAAATTCGCCCGGTTCCACAAAATGCAGTGTATCGTAAATTCTATGTTTCAACGGGCTGGTTCCTGTTTGCTGAGTCTGAGTTGAATCGCGTATGGTCAACAAAAGGCGAACCTGGCTTCTGCCCACCTCCTGGCGGTGATGTTTGGCAGCCTGGGTTAAATGAAGGTGATTGGTGTGTGCAAATTCAGATTGTCGATGGTGGCCCGAATGATGCCGATGGTATCGCCAATGGCACGATAGTTGACCCTGGTGGCGTTGCGGTGATGGGGGTTGGGCAAAATGAGTTGCCTGTGGCTAGCGACGATGAAGCAGAGTTATTGGTTGATACTAGTGTTGAAATAGCGGTACTGGACAATGACACTGATGCTGATGGAGATACACTAACAATTACTTCAGCTAATGCTGCTTTTGGTGAGGTTACCTTTACCTCTACAAGCATCATTTATACACCCAGAGATGGTTTTGTTGGGGAGGATATCATTCAATACGGTATTAGTGATGGAAATGGTGGTACAGCCTTAGGGGTGGTGCGACTTGGCGTTATCACCAATAAGGCACCCATTGCCCAAGACGATAGTGTCAGTATGACAGTTAACCAAAGCGTGACGGTCGATGTATTGAGCAATGATTCGGACCCAGATGGAGAGGTGCTCTTTATTGTTAGCGCCACTGCGCAAAATGGTACTGTGGTGGTTAATAACGATTCCACATTGACCTATACGCCTAACAAAGGGTATGTCGGAACAGATGTCATACGTTATGGCATTAATGACGCTGATGGTGCGTTAGCTGAGGCGCAATTAGTGATTACCGTCAACCCAGCCGAGGTGCGAATTGAAAACACCGGTGGCGGGGGTGGTGGAACATTTGGTTGGATGTTGCTTCTTTTGGCGCTAGCCGGCGCGACAAGAGGGTATCAAAAAAATGTATTTACCCGTGGAGGACGATGACATGAAGTGCATAAAAATAGGGTTAGGCCTGGGGTTATCGCTAGCGTTAGGGCAGGCCGCTTGGGCGCAAACTGCGAGTTCAGTGCAGGAAGAGTCCCTGTTGCCGAAACTTGCCTCAAAATCACTGTGTGTGGTTGACGACGATTGTTTGTTTGAGAACTGGTATGTACAAGCAAGTTTAGGCTACGCGTCAGGGGCTAGTTCAGAACAAAGTATCTATAACGAGGCGCAAAGCATCGGCTTTGAAGTGTATGACATTGATGTGGATGACTCTCGAACTGCGTTTAAATTGGGCGTCGGCACATCTTTGAGTGAGAAATTCAGTTTAGAATTTGGGTACACGGATTTAGGAGAGGTGAGCACGGCGTTTACTACGACCACCATTGAGCCAGAGAAATTCCTTGATCTGGCTAGGGCCATCCATCCTGAATCAGTAGAGGGTTTTACCGCTAGCCTAAATTATCAATTTTGGCGTCATCAAGACTGGTTTTTTAATGTGCGTGGGGGGCTATATATATGGGAAAGTGAATACGATTCTCGCGAGGTATTCAGTGACACCCCATTACCTTCACTGGATGGCGAAGAAGGTCTTGACCTGTATTTAGGAGTCGGCGCGAATTACCGTTTATCAAAACGTTTTCAAGTGAATGTGGAATGGGAGAGATACTACCTTGAAAGTGACGACGTGGATTTATTTACCTTAGGCGTGAGTTACCACTTTCATTAAGTGCAAAACAGCATAGAGGCGTGACAGCATGGCGGCAATCTTTACTAAGTATAATCGACCTGGTTGTATACAAGGAACTATGCTGACAAGCATCGTTTATTTATTACTGAGTGGATTGTTGGCCATATTCGTGCATCTAACATTGGATAAAGTTATCCAGGCGCAAGCAAATGCTGCCCAAGAGGTGAACATAAGTGGGCAGCAACGCATGTTGTTACAGCGTGCCAGTTTATTTGCCACAGCCTATTTATACAGCGAAGACATGGCAGCTAAGCAAACTAGCTTGCAAGCGTTAGGTGCGATGCAAGCGAATCATCAACAATTGCTTGAACCACATTATAAGGCCCTTAAAAGTGGTTCAATATCACCTTTGTCAACTGAGTTGCAAGCGTTGTATTTCACAATAGATAACAATGTAAGTGATCAGCTCAATGCATTTTCTGAGCAGATTTATTCCGTGTTAAATCGACAGATTGACCAAGGTACAACTAAGTTAGATGCAAAAGCCCTGATGGAAATGGCATACACGCCTTTACTGAATCGCCTAAATGAGGTGGTTTACCAATACGAAAGTCAAAATAAGGTGAGAATAAGCACATTAAAACTAGTGCAATTCGTGGTGTTTTGGCTGATCGTCGCAATGATGTTTATTGGCCTACTGTTTATTGTGTTTAAAGCTAGAAAGCAGCGAACACGTACGACTATTTCAGATATCTTACAGGTTGATGTAGAGCAATCGAATCCTATGTTTAATCATAAGGCATTTGAATTATCTGCATCTAAACTTATTGCTACTGCGCGCAGACACAACGAAACAATGAGTATATTGGCTTTTGATATAGATCGCTTCTCAAGAATACTCACTCACCAGGGGCATGACATGGCTGAGAATGTATTATCCCATGTGGCGCAAGGCTTGTTAATGATGTCACGGGAATCTGATTATCTTGGGCGCGTTGCCGATGATAAATTTGTGCTACTCCTGCCGAAAACGTCAGCGGCACAAGCGTTATGCTTGGCGAATAAAATTCGCACGTTTTTTAACGACACCCATGCCCAGGGGGCACCAAATGGTATGCATATTTCTGTGAGTATAGGAGTAACAGAGTTAGAAAAAGAAGACAGTATGCTACAGCATATTATTTCTCGCGCTGAAAGTGCCTTGAGAAGAAAAGTAAATCAAGGTAGTGGCAGGGTGTGTATGGCTTAATAGATTCACTTGATTAACTCTATCTAGTTTCCCGCTTGTTCTTTTGGTCGTTAACCTTGCTACCATAACCCAATATGATCTACTAACCTACGCAGTACGTAGTGATATTCAAATGAAGCAATGGAGAAAATCGAATGACAAATAAGCCGAGATTAACCACCAGTGCAGGTGCGCCAGTGCCTTCAAACCAAACGTCTAAATCAGCCGGAGCGCGAGGCCCTTTACTGCTTACTGATTACCAGTTGATAGAAAAACTTGCTCATCAAAATCGCGAGCGCATTCCAGAACGTGCGGTACACGCAAAAGGTTGGGGATTAAAAGGAAAATTCACCGTTACTCATGATATTAGCCAATACTCTTGCGCCAAATTATTCTCACAAATTGGTAAAACAACGGAAGTACTAAGCCGTTGGTCAACCGTAGCTGGCGAATCAGGAGCCGCAGATACGGAGCGTGATGTACGTGGTTTTAGTCTTAAGTTTTACACCGAAGAAGGTAATTGGGACATGGTAGGAAACAATACTCCTGTGTTCTTTATTCGTGACGGCTTCAAGTTCCCTGACTTTATTCGCACACAAAAAAGACATCCTAAAACAAACCTTCGTTCCCCTGAGGCAATGTTTGATTTCTGGGCTGCCCAGCCGGAATGCGTACATCAAGTGACCATTCTCATGTCTGACCGCGGGATCCCAGTAAACCCTATGTATATGAATGGTTATGGTAGTCATACTTTTAGTATGTGGAATAAAAACGGCGAACGTCATTGGGTTAAATTCCATTTTAAGACTCAGCAGGGACATAAGCACTATACCAATGCTGAGGCTGAAGCACTTACCGGTAAAACTCGAGAGGCGTATCAAGAGGATTTGTATAACGCCATTGAGGAAGGTAACTTTCCCAAATGGACCATGTACATTCAAGTGATGCCTGAGCTGGACGCGGAAAAGCAGCCCTTCAACCCTTTCGATATTACCAAGATTTGGCCTCATGCTGACTTCCCATTAATCGAAGTAGGTGAGCTAGAGATGAATGAAAACCCTGAAAACTACTTTCAGATGGTTGAGAATGCTGCTTACAGTCCGTCTAATGTGGTGCCTGGCATAGGTTACAGCCCAGATAAAATGCTGCAAGCACGTGTGTTTTCCTATGCTGATGCCCACCGTTATCGCCTGGGGACACACTATGAAGCATTGCCAGCAAACGCGGCGAAAGCATCTAACGTGCAGCATTATCATAAAGACGGTGCGATGCGTTTCTTTACCAATGATTTTGGTAACCCAGATGCTTATTACGAACCGAATCAGCATAATGGACCAGTGGCAGATGCCAGTGTCGAAGAGCCGCCTTTGCGCATTGACGGTGATGCTGCGCGCTATGATCAAGTTGAAAGCGATGCTGATTACGTACAACCTCGCGCTTTGTATGAAATGTTCAGTGCAGAACAAAAACAACGCCTTTATGATAATTATGCTGCTGCAATGGGGCCATGTTCACCAGCAGTTAAAGAACGTTGGTATGCGGTACTTGAGAAAGTGCACCCTGATTATGCGAAAGGCGTGTGTCAGGCCAATGAAAAGCTAGACAGTGACACGAACGCTGTACCGATCACGGATGATACCCCGGCACGATAAATACATGCAGTGACAACAAGAAAGGCCGCTATAAGCGGCCTTTTTTATACTTATGACTCATTATCGAGTCGCTTCAATGTATAAGGAGATGTAGCGATATGGCTGGCAAGTAACGAGAGTAAACAATAACCAACAAAATAGAAAAAGCCGTCGCCAGCTGCAGAAAGCGTTTGAGTACTGATATCAATGCCTAAGGTAAAACCGAATAGCGTAAGGGTTTCTTGAGATAAGGTATCAGCATGGTTGGTGGATAAAATCGCTAAAAACACGGCCACGACAAAAACGTCTGCCATCGACCATTTTCCTATTGCTGATACAAACTGAGCTAGGCTTCTTCGGACGTTTAGATTGCGGGTAAAGTAAGCCAAACTCATCAATATCGTTTTTAGTATTGGGACGCATACAGAAAATAAAAAAATAAGTGCTGCAACAAGAAAGCGATCTCCTTCCCATAATTCTTGCACCGTATTGAGGATAGATAGTTCTTTGTCTATTAATGTGGATGAAATACCGGCCGCGTTTAACAGGGCTGACATTTCCATGTTTAATGCAAACATGGGGAGGGTAATGCCGGGGATAAATAGCCCAATAGCAATAATATTTAATGCGAATGCTACGTGTCGTTTCAAAAAAGTAATCTCAGAAAGGCTTTATTTTTCGAAACGATAAACCACTTTCAATGAATCATCCACCTCTGATTCAAGCACATAACCTATTGTTTGTTCTGAGCGACGCAATTCATCTAGCATTTCATCATTAGTGGCATAGCTACTGGGAGGGCTAGCACGACCCGAAAAGAGCAATCGAGCCCAGTAGGCATTAATTTTTTCCTCACTTTTATTGACCAGCAAGCGATAAAATTTTTGCTTCTCATCGCTGCCAGCAACACGATCCAGTGGTTTGGCGACCACACCATTTGGAAAGGTGTCATACCTGCCCATATAAATGTCAATGATTTGTGTCTTACTAAGCGTTTCAATGGGATTGCTTTTACCAACAACGACAACCAAAGCCTGTGCTGAATAGGCAAAGGATACGAACAAGAAAAAGGTGATGAGTCGGAGCATGAACTGGCGCATATTAAAACACCCAATTCAAGCTAAGACTTGCTACATTGACAGTGTGGTCCGGTTCAGGCTCATTAAATACACGCCATAAAGCATAATCATCGTCCGCGATAACAGTATGATCTAACTGTAATTTCGCCACTAAAGAGGCAGAGAGCATCCATTTTACACCTAGGCTAAAGGTATGCTGCTTAGTGACATTTTGCTCAAGCGCTTCACGTATTATTGGCCTGAATGACTGGATTGCGGCCGCAATGGCGGCAGGAGCGCTTGGGGAAATTTCTCCAACACTATCACTCAAGTTGTTTTTAGTCGGTTCTACTGCGGACACAGTAGCAAAATACGTCATACCGTCATTTTGATATCCCAAGCTAACGTAGCCAGATACTGTATCTCTTTCGATATCCCACTGCGAATTGATGAAACCAATTTCAGATTGCAGCAGCCAGATGTCGTCATCATAGCGATAACCTAAGCCAAAAAATTGCTGCTTTTTACCGACAAAATCAAATCGCTCCCGTATGCCTGGCCCACCAGGCCAAATGCTAGGAGGAAACGCCGCAATAGCTTGGTCAACGATGTTAAGGTCGGCACTAAATTCATCTACTTTTGCATCCAAAAATGATGCTCTAACCTGCCAGTTATTTTGCTGATATGACGCTGAGGCCATTAGCATATTGGTAAAATGTACCTCTAAGCCATTGCCTGTAGTCGAGATGGATGTGTCAGTTTCGCCATAGCCTAACTTTGCGATAAAGAAGCCATCACCGAGTGAACGCTTATAGAGAATATCTCCCCCTTCGAATTGAGAGACTGATGTTACTTTAGAGTAGAACTCTGCTGGTGGACGAGCCCAAAGGTAGGCATAACCCACAGATTTATATTCTGACAAAAAGTAAATGTCGGTATTCATACGCCCGCCGCGAAACGCTAAGCGATTATTTAACCGGTAGCGTAAAAATGCCACATCTAAATAGTTAATCGCTTTTTCATCGAGTTTGTCGCGGTATACAGCCTGAACCACTGCATCCCATTTTGGATTGATGTTGATGTTCGCTTGCAGGCCTATCAATGAGTCGGGTGCTAAAGACAAACCTGTGCGACCAGGAACTTTTAAATTAGGACGAAACCCTAACTCATCGCTATCGTTATAGATTGCCCCTAATGTAGCAAAACCATTCCATTTCACTTTGTCATTTGCGGCGAAGCAATAGGTCGATGCACATAAGCTTAGCATTAAAAAGCAGGTAGCAAAGTGCAGTGGTGAACGTTTGTAATCTAGCATGATCAACAATTTACTCGGTCTTTAGCATTTAAAATACGATGTTTGTCCTTGATACAGAAAATAATAGGTTTGCATCATGAAACTAGGACTTACCTTGGTAAATAGCCTCTAAGTGAGGTAATTCATATGTTGTTGTGACTATTAATGCGGTAATTTGCCAGAAGTATAGTGGTTATTATTAAGTTATTAGTATCAAAAAGTATACTAAATAATGCGCACCAATACCCTTATTCCATCATTGCGAACTACAGTTAAAGCCTGTTTAAAACGGTGTAGAGTAAGAACCTTGCGCTTAGTTATTTGCCTTTTTACTATTAGTTTTGCCATGCAATTATCTGCAGCTGAGTTAAATTGGCAGCAGACATTACAATGGTTGAAGCAATCGTTACCGCAAAGCACTGAACTCGATTTTAATAAAAAAAGTATTAAATTCGACGGGTGTCACCAACGAGATTATCAACTGACTTTTCATCAAAAGTTTGGTGATGTGATTTCTGTCGATACTCAAGTGGGCTATGTCAAAGGTGAACTAAGTTGGGGGGCACATAATCAAAAAACAACCACACGTCAGTGGGCTATATTACCTCGCTATCGCCTAAATCATCATGTGAGTTTGGGGTTGGGGTACATTAGACAAATGGACACCAATCTTGAAACCTCTCAAGGAGCTGATATTCAACTTCCTGCGAGTAATCAATGGTTATTGAGTTCGCGTTTTATGTTGGACTCAGAGCATCAGTATGTTGAGGTCGCTTTATCGCGCGCCCTTTGGGAAGCAAACGACGCGGGTCATACTTGGGCCGGGCAAGGACGCACAGACAAACATATCAATTTGGTGTACGTCGCAAACTTTTAGTATTCACTTAAGTGGCTTGGCCGCTTTGCGTTTATTTAGGCAAATACGACAGTTTTAGAGCGGTGAATAATCACTCTATCTTCTAAATGATAACGAACACCATTGGCTAATGCTGTTTTTTCACAATTTTTGCCTTTACGAACCATGTCTTGTGCTGAATCACTATGGCTAATACGCATGACTTCTTGTTCAATAATCGGCCCTTCATCTAAGTCACTAGTTACATAATGACAGGTTGCTCCGATTAATTTCACACCTCTGTCATAGGCTTGCTGATAAGGTTTTGCACCAGCAAATGAAGGCAAAAAGCTGTGATGAATATTAATCGCTCGCCCAGCTAATTCTTTGCATAAGGAGTCAGGCAGAATTTGCATGAAACGGGCAAGTACCGTTAAATCAATATTGTATTGCTTCAGTAGTTGACTAATTTGAGCAAATGCAGCCTCTTTTCCTAAGGTTTTGAAATCAATCCAATGAAATGGAATGCTATGCCAATCAGCAAATTGTTTCATTTGTGGATGATTGGCAATAATGCATGGGATCTCACAGTTCAGCTCTTTGCTGTGCCAGCGGTGTAATAAGTCCATTAGACAATGAGATTCATGACTGGCTAACAAGGCCATTCTTGGCTTTTTGCTTGAATCTACCAGCTTCCAATTCATCGAGTATTTGTCGGCGATTTGGGTAAAAGCCAGACGAATTTGCTCAATATCCATAGTAAGCGAATTGGTGCAAATTTCATGGCGCATAAAAAAGCGCCCCGTTTGCAAGTCAGTATGGTGGCTAGCTTCTACAATGGTGGCGTTATGTTGAGCTAAAAATTGGCTTACGCTGGCGACAAGGCCAACTTGGTCTGGGCAATCGATGACCAGTCTTAATGTTTGTTCCATGGTGAAATCATCACTTCAAAAATTTGCACCTGTTTTACCTTGCCTGCATTGTAAGGTAAATAGCGAATCGTTATTGATTAGCTCAATTAGTATTATTTTTTGCATTAAAATGAAAAACGTGGTGAAAATGGCCAGCTTAATATCGGTCTATACATTACCCCATGGGGGCTAGAAACAGATTCGTATAATGTCAGTTCCGTGTTTTGAAAGGTGAAATTCGGTTCAATTAATGCTGCTGGAGGATTTTCATGACATTTTCGGGCAAGGGTTAAATGAGAGATATAATCCCGTTTTTGCATTTTAATTCCGCAGGAAGCCGCCGCTTTTTGTAAACAGTCGACTAGTTCCTGCTGCTCTTTTGGTAGCTCTTTATTGCCCAGCCACAACGCTTTGGGTTTTGACCAATAACCTACATAGTCCAAGGTGATGGAAAAGCACTGCATGTTCAAATGGCTATCCACGTATTGGCTTAACGCGTCCAACTGGTTCTCGGTTATTTCTCCTAAAAAAGCTAAGGTTATGTGTAAGTTACTCGCTTTGACAGGGTTACTAAAATGCGGAAACGCCTTTTCTCGCCAAGCGTCTATCGCAAGTTTGCTTGATGGTGGTGGGGTGAGTGCAAAAAAAGCGCGCATGAAGAACTCCTGAAATATCTGAAAAATACATCATCAGAGGATACACTAATCAAAGGCCTTGTTATGGGGTCGTTGTTGATAACTTGTATGAGATAAAGCCTTGCCTTCTGTGAAAACGTCATTACCCGTCGAAGAAATTCTACCTTCATTGAACAATAACCTAGATAACCGAGATGTCATTCTAGTCGCGCCTCCAGGAGCCGGTAAATCAACTCGAGTGCCTTTGGCGTTATTGCGCCATAGTGTTTTTATGAAGCAAAAAATCATTATGTTACAACCTAGACGAATTGCTGCCCGCAATATTGCGCATTTTCTAGCGCGGCAATTAGGGGAGGAGGTAGGTCAAACCGTGGGTTACCGAATACGTGGCGAGAGCAAGGTGGGTAAAGATACTCGTTTAGAAATTGTCACAGAAGGTATTTTAACTAGAATGCTGCAAAATGACCCTGAATTATCAGAGATTGGTTTGGTTATTTTTGACGAGTTTCATGAACGTAGCATGCATGCTGATTTTTCACTAGCGCTGTGCTTAGAAGTCAAAGAAGCCCTGCGGGATGATTTGCGCCTATTGGTAATGTCAGCGACGCTTGATGTCTCAAGTATCAGGCAGCTTTTGCCTCGTGCCGAGTCCATCGCTTGTAGCGGCAGAAGTTATCCTATTGAAACCATCTATCGGCCTGATTCCAGCAAAGGCTCAATCGTTGATAAAACTGCGCGCCTCACATTATTTGCTGCATCTGAACATCAGGGAGACATTTTGGTGTTTCTGCCCGGCCAAGGCGAAATTCGGCGTTGTGAAAGAGTACTCGCCCAGTCGCTGACGAAAGACACCCAAATACATTGTTTGTTTTCACAACAAGCAATGTCGGCGCAAGAAGCAGCCTTAACACCAGATCCTCATGGACGCCGCAAAGTTATACTGGCGACTAATATTGCAGAGACCAGTTTAACCATAGAGGGCGTTAGTGTGGTGGTTGACAGTGGCATGCAGAAGCAAGCTATTTTCCAGTTAACTAAGGGGTTAACCCAGTTACATAACCGGATGATTTCTAAGGCGTCGGCAACCCAACGAGCGGGCCGTGCTGGGCGCTTGGGGCCGGGTGTTTGCTACCGTTTATGGAGTGAAGAACAGCATCAACGCTTAGTGGAGCATGACAAAGCAGAAATACTGACCAAGGATTTATCGTCCTTTTTGCTCGAAGCCTGTATGTGGGGGGCAAAGATCACTGACTTTGCCCTTATTGATATGCCCAGCGAAGCGCAGATTACCCAAGCACATAGTGTATTGATGGATCTGCAAATAGTTGATGAACATTTGAATGTGAGTCAGCATGGTAAGGCTGTGCACACGCTTGGTAGCCAGGTACATATAGGTACGATGTTGCTTAAGAGCCGTCAATTGAGTCCTGCTCATCAAAGCTTAGCTTGCGCTTTAGCGGTCCTACTAGAAGATAAAGACCCTATGGGGAATCAAGCGGGTAGTTTGTGTTACGAACGCCTATCGCTGTTACAGCAACAGAAAAATCACCCACTTTGGCACGGGATACGCCAGTGGCATAAAAAACTTGAATGTAAGTTAACGCCATGGCCATTAAAAGACACGGCTGTGTTAATGGGCTACGCCTTTCCACATTGGATTGGCAAGGCAAGTGGTGCGACACGCTTCACTCTGGTCAATGGCACTGGTGCTCAGCTTTTGGAGCATGACCCGTTAATCGGACAGGATTGGCTCGCTGTCGGTAACATGTTACTGACCGATAGTAGTCTAGCAAATGCTCGAATTACCCTTGCTGAACCCTTGAGTCGTCAGCAAATAGACCAGTATTTCAGTCACCTCATCGTTGTTGAAACTCGGTGTGAATGGGATACCTCTCGGGCGGCTATTTCAAGTCACACTGTGCAGCGTTTGGGGGGCATTGTGATGCAAAAGACACCCAGCGCCAAGCCAAGTAGTGAGCAAATCATCGTGCTTTGGCACAAGCAAATTGATGCGCGCGGTATAATGGGACTGCCGTTTAACGAGGCGGCACTACAACTTATCTATCGTTTGCGTTTAGCTAAACAACACCTACCAGGTGGGCAATGGCCAGATGTAAGTGAAGCTGGCTTGCTAAATAGTGTAGAGCAGTGGTTAATGCCGTATCTGCACGATGTATTGAGTTGGCAACAACTGACTAAAGTTGATTTTTATTCTTTGCTGCTTAATCAGTTAAATTATATCGATCAGCAGGCGTTAAATCAGCTGTTGCCCACTAGTTTAACGGTCCCAAGTAACAGCCGTATCCGCTTACATTACGACGATGCAGGTGGAGTGTCTTTATCCGTCAGAATGCAAGAGGTATATGGCTTAAAGGAGACACCTAGGGTTGCTAGAGGAAATGTAAAAGTACAGATGGTTTTACTCTCACCAGCGGGACGACCGCTACAGAAAACACAAGATTTAGCTGGGTTTTGGCAAGGTAGCTACAAAGAAGTGCAAAAAGAAATGAAAGGTCGTTATCAAAAGCATTTCTGGCCAGATGATCCTGCATCAGCCCCGGCTACGACAAAAACAAACAAGCGACGCTTAGGGTCAAACTGAGCGCACATTGTGGTAAAATCAAGCCGTGATTGAGGGAGTAGTGAATGGCACTATAGCGGTAAATTTGTTGGCGCTGTAGTGGTTTTGTCATGTAAAAATAGACCCGCAGTGCGGTTATTTATATGAGTCCTACCTGTATTCACAGGTAGGATATGTCACAATAGGGCAAAGAAATCTCTCCATTGACACAGTATTCAATAAATGCCGAAAAAGCCCCAAAAAAAACCGTCTTCGTTGCCGAGTAAATTAAATCCATTTCGTTGGCTAATGCGTCATTGGTGGCGTCTACTCATTATTCTTGCGGCCGTTATTGCCGCCTACGGAGTGTATTTAGATGCGCAAATTGTAAAGCAATTTAGTGGTAATAAATGGCAAGTACCCGCGCAAATTTTTGCTCGGCCAATGCATTTAGAGCTCAAGCAAGAAATCACCATAAAGGAAATCGTCGAAGAGCTAGAATTGTTGGGGTATCGCAAAGTACGCCACGCTGACGATACAGGGGAATATCAACTAAAAGCAACAGGGGTACGTATTCAGCGTAGAGCGTTTCATTTCCCTCACGGGCAAGAGTCTGAAATTTCGGTAGACATCACTTTGGCCAATGGCCGCATCAGTAGCTTACGAAACCTAAAAAGTAACCAAGCACTTGATGAAATATACCTTGAACCTTGGCTGGTTACCCGCTTGATGAGCAGCGGACGAGAAGACCGCATGTTGGTTAATTTAGAGGGGGTACCACCGTCTTTGATCAAGGCCTTAGTATTGGTTGAAGACAAGGACTTTTACCAGCATTACGGTATTGCGCCTTTGTCGATTTTGCGCGCGCTTATTGCCAATGTATCTGCTGGTCGTGCTGTTCAGGGGGGGAGTACCTTGACGCAACAATTGGTCAAAAACCTGTTTTTAACCAATGAAAAGTCACTCGTACGCAAGGCGAAGGAAGCACTCATGGCGCTGATCATCGACGCGCGTTACAGCAAAAATGAAATTATTGAAGCCTACTTGAATGAGGTGTTTCTCGGGCAGAATGGAAATACAGGGGTACATGGGTTTGGCCTAGCCAGCTTATTTTACTTTGACCGGCCAATCGCTGAACTGAACGTATCTGAGATTGCCACTCTAGTGGGGATCATCAAAGGTCCATCTTATTATAACCCTCGACGTTATCCTGAGCGTGTCACCGAGCGCAGAAATCTGGTACTGCGTATTCTTTTTGAAAACAACGAACTTCAGCGAAATGAATACGAGTACGCAGTTAACCAGCCTTTGAATTTAGCATCAGGGGCAAGCTTAAAGTCAGGTAAGCATCCTGCGTTTATGAATCTAGTGCGCAGAGAGCTTAAAACAGTGTTGACTGATCCAGACATGCGTGAGTCGGGCTTGAAAGTGTTTACCACCTTAGATTCAGTCGCGCAGCGTAAAGCGGAAGAAGCGGTGACTGCGGGCGTCAAAGCACAGCAAAATCGCATGAAATTAACCCAGTTACAATCCGCTATGGTCGTCACTGATATTAAAAGTGGTGAAGTGCGCTCTATTGTTGGTGACGCGAATCCTCAGTATCAAGGTTTTAATCGTGCTTTAGACGCTAAGCGTGCCATTGGCTCATTAATTAAGCCGACGATTTATTTAACGGCATTGGAACGCGCAGCTGAATATAACTTAGCGACGCCCCTTACAGACGAGCCGATTAAGCTAAAAAGCACCTATGGTAAAATGTGGGAGCCAAAGAATGCGGACAAAAAATTCCGTGGCCAAGTGACCTTGGTTGACGCCCTCACTCAATCACTGAATGTGCCGACAGTAAATTTGGGCATGGAAGTGGGCTTAGATGATATTGCCTCGACGATCAGGCGCTTGGGCGTGAACGAACCTATTGATATTTACCCTGCTATGACATTAGGCGCGGTAAATTTTTCGCCAATGCAAGTCAACCAAATGTATCAAACAATCGCCAATAACGGACGCTATATACCCTTACATGCGGTTACTGCCGTACTTTCTCCTAGAGATAAGCCACTATGGAAGTTTAGTACCAGAGGCGAGCAAAGAGCGGACTTAAAAGCGACTTACTTATTAAATTATGCACTTCATAAAGTGACGCGCGAGGGAACAGCCAAGCAAATAAGAAAGACGTTTGGCGACATCAATATGGCGGGTAAAACTGGCACCACTGATGACTATCGTGACAGCTGGTTCAGCGGCTTTGACAATAACATCTTAGTGACAACTTGGATGGGTAAAGACAACAACGAACCGATTAATTTAAGTGGTGCAACGGGAGCCATGCAGTTATTCATTGGCTATCAAAAGCTGCAGCAGCCTAAGTCACTTGTTAGGCGTTACCCAAAAGGTCTGGGAATAGCGCATTTCGATGAAGCAAGTGGAGCGCTTAGCCGCCCTGGATGTGCTAACACTATTAGTGTGCCGGCCATTTTAGATGCGCTGCCCCCCGTACCGAAAACATGTAATGGAGAAGTACGCGGACCGCTCAAGAAGTCACTATGGGAACGTTTATTTGGTAATTAATGAGTGAACTACTTGTCTTTTTTATCTTTCATTGCTGGGAGGTGGGCTGATTTATTTAGTCTGTCTTGAATGAAAGATTCCGCACCATTGGTGGTGGTACATTTAATGTTTCCACCCATCAACCCTGCCAATACAGCCACGCCCTTGTTTGTGTAACTGGAGCAATCTGCCAACACCTCATTTTCTTTTTCAAGCTTTTCATCTTCAGTTAACTGACTGAGTTCAGGCTTGTCTAACAAGCTAGGAGAGCTTTGCTCACGTCGATAGCGTGCCGCTTCTTCTGCTGCTAACTCAGCGATCGATTGCTGCGTAGTGTTGTGTAGCTGGCCTTTTACCTTATCTGCAACGGTTTGCTCTTGTCCTTCTGCGAGCGTGGGTTTCTTGCTGCTTTCAGGCGGCGCTAGAGGGTCTTGCTGCATGAAATTTGCTTTACTTTCTGTTTTTGGCTGCGCTACTTCGGTCTTTGAGGGGGATGGAACTGTTTCGACAACGGCTTCTGGCTCCGGTTCAGAAGAGACAACTGGATCAGGTGTTTGCACAACGGCTGGTGGCGCTTCGAGTTGTGCTGTGGCTTTGGGCTCTGAAACAGGGCTGTTCGTGGGCTCAGGGCTATCTGTGGGCTCAGGGCTATTAAGAGGCTCAGGGCTGTCAACGGGGGGGGATTCAGCTTCTGTGGGCGCCTCAATAGGCGGAAAGATCAACCGTGCGGTAATGGGTTTTTGCTTCGGTCCGCGGTCTTTCGACGTGTCGAAGTCGGGGATTTCATGTGGCGTTTGGGCGACAAGAAAGAGAATGCCTACATGCAACAGCACAGACGCTAAAATTATCCATAATGTACCCGCTTTCGGTTTGGGTCTTGGTGGCAGGCTAGGGCTGAAATCCACTTTCATTGGGTAGTGTTCTGTTATAAGCACGCGATCCTTAATGGGCATAAGGCAGTAAAACAGAATAGAGTAACAGATGAACCGATAAGTTCAGCGCTTTGAATGTAAAGGTAGTGTAAAGATGATGCGCGCCGCAGTATGATCCATACTTGGGCTTAATGTTTTTTGCTTCCCGTTGTTTTTCTCGACTTCTCGCTAGCGCATCTGAATATAAATCTTGCTTTAACTACATCCATTTGATGGCAAATAATCACTGAAACGTGATGATACAAAATATACTCTCTACCTTATGCGCCAATTAGGTGCAATTGCCCAAAATTGAACCAAATCTGTGCGCAGTATATCAATTTAAGTCGGTTTTTTTATTGTAACTATATGATTTTTATTAAATAAAATTTATGGCATAGCTCTTGTTCTATTCAATGCAAACAAAGCGTGAATATCATAATAATTATCGGGAGCAGCAATATGAAACTAGTCACAGCGATCATCAAGCCATTCAAGCTAGATGATGTGCGCGAAGCCATTTCTGAAATAGGGATCGACGGTCTAACCGTTACCGAAGTCAAAGGCTTTGGGCGTCAAAAAGGTCATACTGAGTTATATCGTGGCGCAGAATATCAAGTGGATTTCCTGCCTAAAGTGAAACTAGAGGTCGCGGTTCAAGACGATCAAGTTGAACGCCTAGTAGAAGCCATCGTTGGCGCGGCCAAAACAGGCAAAATCGGTGACGGTAAAGTCTTTGTTTATGACTTAGAGCACGCAGTTAGAATTCGTACGGGTGAGACCGACGGCGAAGCTATTTAGAGATACAGAGGATAATAATAATGGAACAAGCATTTCACCTACAATACGCTATGGATACGTTTTATTTCCTAGTGTGTGGCGCACTCGTTATGTGGATGGCAGCCGGCTTCTCAATGTTAGAAGCAGGCTTAGTTCGCTCAAAAAATACCACTGAAATACTCACGAAAAACATCGCTTTGTTTGCGATTTCTTGCCTTATGTACCTAGTGTGCGGTTACGCCATTATGTACGGTGGCGACTATTTCTTAACTGGCATCGAAAGCGTTGATGTAACAGAAACGCTAGGCGAATTCGCTGGTCGAGAAGATGGTTTTGAAGGCGGCTCTATATACTCAGGCGCATCAGATTTCTTCTTCCAAGTCGTATTTGTTGCAACTGCGATGTCAATTGTATCTGGCGCAGTGGCTGAGCGTATGAAGCTGTGGGCATTTCTTGCTTTTGCTGTTGTGATGACAGCTTTTATCTATCCTATGGAAGGCGGTTGGACATGGGGCGGTAACTCTGTTTTCGGAATGTACAGCTTAGGCGATGATTTCGGATTCTCTGATTTTGCTGGTTCAGGTATCGTACATATGGCTGGTGCCGCTGCAGCACTTGCAGGAGTATTGCTACTTGGTGCTCGTAAAGGTAAATACACCGCTGATGGTAAAGTGAACGCTATTCCAGGTGCTAACTTACCAATGGCGACATTAGGTACGTTCATTTTATGGATGGGCTGGTTTGGTTTTAACGGCGGTTCAGTATTGAAGTTAGGCGATATTGCTAACGCTAACTCAGTTGCCATGGTGTTCTTGAACACCAACGCTGCCGCTGCTGGTGGTGCCGTGGCTGCTTTATTACTTGCTAAAGTTTTGTTCAAAAAAGCAGACTTAACCATGGTACTTAACGGTGCGTTAGCAGGTTTGGTAGCGATTACCGCTGAACCTTCAACACCATCTGCTCTAGGTGCGACCATTATCGGCGCAATCGGTGGCGTGATTGTAGTGTTCTCAATCATTAGCCTAGATAAACTGAAAATTGATGATCCAGTGGGCGCTATCTCGGTTCACGGTGTAGTTGGTTTCTTCGGTGTAATGGTTGTACCTGCAACAAACGACGGCGCAACGTACCTAGGTCAATTTGTTGGTGCACTTACCATCTTTGTATGGGTGTTCTTTGCTAGCTTGATAGTGTGGGCAATCCTGAAAGCGGTAATGGGTATCAGAGTCTCTGAAGAAGAAGAATTTGAGGGTGTTGATATTAGTGAATGTGGTTTAGAAGCTTATCCAGACTTCACGACCGGTCGTTAATCACGCGTTCAGATAAACAAAACACACATAGTGGGCAAACAATAATAATAATAATAATACCCACTGCGCATTCTTTCTAGAGTGTGAAGTAAAAATCAAAGCCTCGCTTATCAAGCGAGGCTTTTTCGTTTTATTTGCTTAGAGTTTTAAGAAATTTTAAAGGGGGCGCGGTATATTTCGCTTTAAACGCATTACTAAAATTGGCAGAGTTAGAGTATCCCAGCGCGTCTGATACATCTTGTGTTGAAGGTAATTGGCGTAATAGTTTAGATGCTAAATAGAGTCGATAACTGATAATGTATTCTTGGCTAGATAACTGAAAATATTTGTTAAGTAGCGGATGCAGTTTACTTTTCGGTTGAGTCATCAAAGCGTATATGTCTTTTAGCTTGTCACCAGATTTAATACGCTTTTGCGCCGCTTGATGAAAATCCAGTAAAACCGCTAATTCTTTATCATCCATGGCCAGCGCACTCAGATGAGCTTGTTCGCTCTGTGTCATGCTGGGTGTAGCTGAAAGAAGTGTTTTGATTTGCTCTTCTAGGATATCGCTATAGCGTTCTGCTTTCTCTAAGAAAACAGTAGCCCCGTGCTGCAGCGCTTTTTTATGGGTGTCATTTTGCGCTGAACCGGTTAAAAATAAGATGAATACGGTTTTAGAGTGTTTTCTTCGCACAGCCCGCATGAAGTTCAAGCCATTCATCGGCTGCATTAACCAATCTACGATAATTAGAGATGGATTGACCAACGAGATATTATCAAGGGCAACGAGTGCATCATGAAAAACAAAAGGTTCTACCTTAAGGTCCAAGCATAATTCTTCAAGGTAGTCGGTCATTGAACTGTCGTCGTCAATGATCATCACTTTTCGGGTGTTTTCCGTTAACTTGTCTAATTCTGTGAAATAATGATCAATTAACATCGTTACAAACAGTGTTGAAAAATGGTTGTGAAACGTTCAACGATAACCTACTTAGATCACGTCTCGCTAAGGGGGATTTTAATCCAAACATTCGTGCCTTTGTTGTTGTTTTTAGTAACAAAATCAATGCTGCCACTAAGAATATCGAGCAAAGACTTTACATTGGTTAAGCCTACACCGGATCCCCTACTTTTGTATGAATTACTATTAGAGCGATAATGTAACTGAAAAATTTTCTCTAAATCTTGCTCATCAAATCCGCATCCTTTATCTCGAATATTGACCTGCAACTGTGCGCCTTGTAGTTCAGCAAATACATTTACTACACCACCTTGTTCTGAAAACTTGATGGCATTGCTGAGCAGGTTTTCTAGGATCAGAAACAAGGCTTTTTCTGGGGCGAGTAGGCTCAATTCGTTGTGAATGGACGAGGCGATTTCCACCTCGATCGAAACACCAGTGTCATGGGCGATAGGTTGCAATAATTCAATGGTTTTACGTATTGTTGGGCGTATTGCTTGCAGAGTAAATATCGGCGTTTGGTAGCCTTGTTTACTTAATTGTAAAAGTTCATCAATCAACTCAGAGGTGTCGTTGAGGGCGCTTTGCAACTTATGGTTCTTACGTTTAAGGCTATCGATGTCGCCATGAGTGAGTATTTCGCTCTGCTGCAAACGTTTGTCTATTTGTTTAGATAAACCAATACTGGCAAATATAGGAGATTTAAAACTGTGTTGGATTTGTAAGTACAAGTTTTCCTTGAAGGTTAGGTGTTGTTTGATTTGGGTGTGTTGTTCAGAAATCATACGATTTTTATTTACCAGCATACGTGTATAACGCCGATCGTACAGCCATTTGAGTATGATAAAGATAAGTAGCGAAACTAAGATTAGGTAACCGAAATAGGCGATGGGGGAAAGTAAAGGATGCCCTTTTTTTTCCACGCTAAGCACGTCATCGTTCTTGGTTGATAAAGGGATAGTGAATTGACCATTTTCCAGCCGACTCAAGCTTAAATTCGGCGTGCGATAATCTATATTTTTAGCCTCAGGCGAAACTAAGCCAAAGTAGGGATTGCTAAAAGTGAGAGTGAAATCTTGCACGGTCCAATCGAGAGTTAATTGCTGGGTCAAAAACATAGGCACAGAAGTGATTTGCGGGACTTTTTGCCACAGGTCGTAGGTGTCTTCAGCGTAATCAATGCTCGAAATAACCCGTGAATAAGACGGTGCCTCATTGGTGATAAAGGTCTTTGGGTCAAACACTACAAAACCATTAATTGTTCCCAACACTAATCGCTGTTGACTATCCAGTAAGGCTGCATTGAGATTATGTTCGTTACTTGATAAACCATGCTCTTCTTTAAAGACTAAAGCCACGCCTGATTGAACAGAATACTTATACACACCATTGTTCGAGGTCACCCAAAGCGTGTCATCTTGTAAATCAGGCGCTGGTTTTGGCATCACAATAGAATAAGCGTTACCCTGAGTGATCCCTAGATACTCAAAGCTGCTGAGCTTTTTATCGAAAATATATACCCCACCATCGGTGGCAACAAAATACTTCTCGTCACGCCAAGGAGTAATATCGAACACCCAATCGGTCTTTAATTCAGAGTTATGCTCATCGAAATGGCGAAACTGATGATTGCTTAAATCAAAAATACTTAAACCAGCACCTGTGCCAATTAGCACTTCTGTGTCCTTTATCGTCAATGTATAAATATCTTTTCTGCCAATGGCATGTTCGCTTGCCCAAACTTGCCATGTCCGATTGTTGGTATCAAAAGAAACTAAACCTACTGTTGAGCCAATCCACAACGTATCGTTTTTAAAGGCCAATTTGTAGTTATATGAAGCGCCAATAGGAGAGTTCGTTTCGTCAAAATGTTGAATAACTTCATGGGTGCGTGCATGTATTTGATACAGGTTATTGCGCGCTGCAACCCATAAAAAGTCACCGATTTGCAAGGTGTCATAAATAACATTTTTGGCTAACGCGGGAATCGGTAGAGCGCGACTCTCATCGAACAAATACAACCCAGCTAACGTGCCTACCCAAAACTCGCCAGGCTGATGCTCAGTAAAAGAGAGGATATAGTTATTGTAAGTTTGACTGTCTGTAGCTCGGTAAATGGCTACTTGCTTACGTTGTAAATTGGTGACCGATAAACCGCGGTTTGTTCCTACCCAGATACGTCCAGCTTCATCAAGGACTATTTTGCGTACCGTGTTGCTAAGCAGTGAATGATTGCTTAAGTTGTTGTTGTAGATGTTAGTCCAGCCACGTTGTAAAGGCTGTTTCGCATCAAGTGAGCGAAAGTTTAACCCAAGACGCGTGCCTACCCACAGAGTATTGTTTATATCTAACGCCAGTGTAAGTACTCGGTTAGCTGATAGGGTGCCCGGTATATCTGAATCTGCATATATGTGCTGGTGCTCACCTGAAGCGCTTATCAAATGTAGACCGTTATCGGTTGCTAACCAAAGCCCATCTTCTGTATCGAGTAACATATCTTGAATATGGTTATTTTGAGTGGATTGATGACTCAATAGCTGACGGCTAAATTGTTGGTCTTCTAGGCTGTATGTAAACAGTTCGTTATTGCCACTAAACCATACCTTTTCGCGCTCTGTGTCATAAAGAATTTTACGTACGAAGAAGTGACACTCCTCAGTTTGCTTAGCTTTGTCGCAATAGTTGATGGGGAGAGAGTGGGGCGAGCTTTCACCACCATAAAATGCTTCAATATGAAGTGCGTTGTTCAGTATATAAATACCGCGATCCGTCCCCAACCAAAATGTATCCCTTACTTGAGTAATGGAGTACACGCCAGCGCCGGTTAGCTCCACATATTGCTTGTTGCCTGTTAATTGGTCAATGACGACCAAACCATCAAGCGTGGCAACAAAAAGGTGCTCATCGAAAGCCTTAATGTCGCGAATGTAACGATACTTAGGCAAGGAACTAGGGCTGAGATCAACTAAGGTAACCCTATTACCATCAAAACGATGGAGTCCGTCTTGAGTGCCAATCCAAGTAAAGCCATATTGGTCATTCGCTAGACTATAAACAGATGCTTGGTTTAGTCCTTGTTCTAGTGAAATGTTATCGAAGTAAAAATCTCGCTTTACCGCTTGTTGCTCTGTTTGTGGTACGGATAACGCTGAAAAACTGCATAAAATTAGGCTGATAAAAAGAGTAAAAAACTGCACAAAACGTCCGTGTGTCAAAGGCTTACAAAAACTAAGTATGCAAAATTTCAGCAGTCTAGGAAACTATTAAAGTTCACTCATTTATTGTGCTAATTCATACTTTTACCTGATCTAAATCGCCGCAGCCCTTTGTTTATAAGCCTATTAGTGACTTTTTAGCGACACTAAAAGCGATGTAATACTTTCTAACGTTTTAATCTTTGACTTCGATTCAAAGAGAACACCGCTGAGTTTTGTTTTATTCCATTTTGAGAAGCGTTTATGGGATGGACTGGAGCAAAATCAGCGAATGATAATAAAAAATGCTAGAAGTTGATTAAGGATAAGTATGAAAGCACACAAGACGTTAGTTTCCATGTCAGTAGCAGCGTTGCTCAGTGCATGTGGAGGTTCTTCTAACGATAGTATCGATACACCTGTCGTTGTCGCACCTGCCCCAGTGGAAACCACCATTAGTGGTCAAGCGATTAAAGGTCTATTAGCCAATGCGGTTGTGACCGTATTTAAATACGTGGATGGTGAGCCAGTTGCGCTGACTAGCGAAGAGCTTAAAGACAGCGGAATCAAGACAGATGCGCAGGGTGGGTATACCTTTACCGTACTTGATTACACAGGGCCGATTAAAATTGAACTGTCTGTGGACAGCGAAGCCCCCACGACTATGGTGTGCGATGCCCCTTCCGGTTGTGGCAGTGCTGAGTTTGGTGAAACCGTCGATTTAACCGCACTGGATCCAAACTTCACCTTATCTTCTGTAGCGAATGTCACCTCAGGTGAGGAAACACAAATTAACGTTTCTGCGCTGACTCACTTAGCGACCATATTGGTTGAGCAGCAAGAATCTATCAGTGCAGATGTGGTCAGCGAGCAAAACGCTATTATTGCCAATACCTTTGGAATTCAAGGCAGCCTCGCCACTCAAACGCCAACCTCAATTGAAGATAGTGCGCAAGTTGCTGCTGAAGATAACGCCAATGAGTTACGTTATGGGCTGATTAACGCCGGTATCGCTCAAGCCTTATTTGCTGGTGAAAGTAGTGCAGAAAATGTGATGTCTGAAAAGTTTGCGGCACTTGCGAATGATCTGATGGAAGGTAATGGACAACTACTTAATAGCCAAGATGCAGATGACGATTTTGAGTTGGCGATCAGCGATGTCCTATCGGGCGCACAATCTGCGGCCAATACGGTTGCTCAGAACGTTGCCGACAACGCTGAATTAACAGATACGCAAGAGCTATTGACCTCGTTATCGCAATTGGATGTAAAGTTAGCAAACGAACAGCAAAACAATATCTTACTTGCTGGCAATGGTGGCCGAGTAGCTGTTGGCGCTGATACTGTTACCCAAGGCGATGCTGTAGCCAAAGCTAAAGCCATGGTAGATGACGTGCGGGTATTGGCGAATTTGTTTGATTTGCAAAGTGACGAGAATGCAGCAGTCACCACCTTAGGTGAAGAATATCTCACATTACTTGATGATGCCGGGCAAATGATTGAAGCCCAAGCGGATGACTTTGAGCTGCTCAGTCAAGTGGCTCATGCGGTGACGCAACTTAGCATAACGCTAGAAGATGAGAGCGAAACACAAACAGTTTTCGTCATCAGCGAACTCATCGATGCTGAAGGTGTGACTGGCAATATTACCTATGACGAAGCCAACTATTTATTTGCTATAGATGCATCTTCTGCGGACGGGCAGGTAGTTAGCCTCAATGCGAGCGTTGTACTAGACGAAACAGGCACAAAGGTGACGCTAGCGATTGACGGAGCATTAGACAATACCCAGGCGAGCTTTTCGATAACACAGGGCAGTCAAATAGTACTTGAGCTTGCAGAATCAGCTGAAAGCCTAGATTACTTACAAGGTCGCGATGTAGATGTTATGCCCATCGCAGGGGAGTTAGCCCTTGATGTGACCTTGGCGCAAAAAGCCAGTGATAGCGTAACAGACCCAGTGACATTTAGCGGTCAAGTCTCAGCTAGATTACTGCCGTTAGAAATTGCTCGTCTAAGCGAAGATTACGACCACCAAGTTTACAATGGCAATTTGTATATCCCTCAGTCGGAAGTTGTCGCTTTGCCAGAGATGATCAGTTTAGCTGGCAGCTTCAGTTCACTTAGCGGCAATGAGGTTCGAGCTTCACTTACAGTCGATGTGGCTAATGCTGATGGCTACCAAGCCCCTGAATTTACTTATATTGGCCGTGAAATAGATGACGTGTATGGTATTCAAGTGTCGGAAGACGGCTTGACCTTAAAAACGATTGTACCCGAAGAAACAGGGCATCTGGGTTATACCAGCATAAGTGTATTTGAGCCACTGAGCTTCAGTGAAGGTGCCTATAAACAGACGCTTACTTATGCGGCTGATGTGCCAAGTGAAGACTTTTTCGGTAACGGTTACGAAGCTGTCATAGTCAGTAGTGGTGGCTTTAACGGCAATCCCTCTGAATCCTTTTTTATCACAAAGGCCTACAAGTATGAGGACGGTGGGTTTTACATTACGTCGCAAACGGTAGAGCCAGTGTTTAACGATGACGATAGCGTCGGTGGATTTGAAGTCTATTGGCTACAACTTAGCTCTAACAGCCAAGAAGATATTGAAATCGACCGAGACAACATGTTTAACGAGCAAGGCGAGATAATCGATACTCAAGGCAATGTTGTTTCACGTACGACATATTCTGTCGGCTTCTACTACAGTTTCGAAGAGCTAACGCAAGTGAGTTGGCTATATCCCGATTTGATGTACGAGGCGAATAACGCAGCGGAACTTTTCGTAGTTGCTCGCGAAGATTACCCTAGTCCTTATGAATTTTTCTTGCCGGATTTAGGTAACGCGGCTGTGCTGTGGACAGAAGAAAATATAGCTCAAATCACCCCAGGGGCGGATGTGTCGTTCAGCGGCATACTCTATCAAGCTCGCATTGAAGATGCCTTGAATATTGATGTCAGTGAAGATGCTAATACGGTAACCGCGACATTAGCTGAACAACTTATGACTACCATACATTATGTTGAAGATGATGCCGGAAATCATGAGGTTTCGATATTATCTACGGATGAAAATGGCGAGGTGTTTAAACAGTACATTAGTGTCGAAAAAACAGCTAGAAACCTTGATAAACCATTGCTATTGGTGAATATGCAGGCGACTTTCTATCAACAGGATAGTCAAGCTCAGCGTTTGATTCTAATCCCAGGAGATAGTAACGGTGACGGTATTGCTGATGGATATGCCGTCAATGTTTTTTATGGTGAATATTTTGATAGCGAAGGTAATTTAATTAACTATGGCTCTGGTGAAATAGTCGAAAGTCCAAGCTCTAATTATTATCTTTCTGCCAACGAACAATGGGATAGTTTTTTTGATGAAATTACTATCGGCTATGATCCGCTAACAGTAAGCAATGCGTTAGATGTGTTTTCCGGTTTGATGGAGTACAAGGATGGCGTTTCGTTCTCTGAACTTCAATACAGCTTTGATAGTTATACCGTTGCTGAGCAAGGGATTTATAACATTCGCTTAAATGCCGAAGAGCTTTCGACTTTAGCAGCTGGAGCGAGCACCAGTTTTGATGTTGTTATTGCTGAGCCCGACTCAAAAACTAAGCTAGAAGACGATGAAACCTATTTTGATGTGAATGCGGCCTTGTCTGTAGGTGTGACATTAGGCGACTATGTGTTGGATTTGACATTGCAAGGTCAACGCAGTGCACGAGAAGAAGGGCAGTTCTCATTAGATGTGCAGTACCAAATCCCAGATGAAGATACTCAGCGCTCGTTCACGGTTAACGCCAACACTGAGCAAGAAGACGCTTACGTCGTCAGAAACAACGAAAATGTGACGTTAGTACTGAGTAATGTACAAGCTCAGGCTGATGCCGAAGGCGAAGCAAGTCTTGGTCAAATTATTGTGGGCTCAAACGCAGAAGTTGCTGCTGAGATCGTTGACCGAGACGGGGTTATTATGGTGCTTTATGCTGATGAAACAGTAGAAAGCCTGTAGTTACCGTACTCATTTTCATAACCTTTAAAAGCATGTCACTCACTTGGTGAGTGACATGCTTCTTTCGTAGTTAATTCCTTCGTAATTGATGATGCTAAAACTAAACATATTTAAATGTATTCCAGTGGCATGTGCTGGAATAGCGATGTGCCATGGTGATGTGCTTGCACAAGAGCAATCCTACCGGTTTTCTCCCTCGAATCAGGTCAGCGCGTATTTCACGAGTCAGTCCTACAGTGATATTTTGCCAATCAAGCAATTGGTTGAGGATGAGTGGCGTACTCAGCCTAAGCATGATGCGGACCTAGCGTTTAGCCAAAGTGAGCTGGGCAGCGAAGTGATAATTAATAATTGGAGTATTAACCCCGCGTACCGAGTTGATTATTTTGTTGATACGAATCCTGATACTGCTTACGCCTTTTATGCCGACCGAGCCAGCCTGCCGGCTGATTCGCAGCGAACGTACGACCTTGCGCTCTCACTGCAAGAAAGTCACGCAAAAGGCTTACGCCTAGGTTACCAGTGGCAGAACGAAGATTTCTTCAGTCATATTAAACTGGGTTATTGGGCGATTACTGAAACACGTGATTCCACACTACGCGGTGTGCTTTCCCAAAACAGCGAAAGTGAGTTGCAAGGTAGCGGTCAGTTAACCGAGCACTACACTGACAACAATTTTTTGAAACGCCCCAACGTCAATGGCGAACGCTGGAATAACAGTGGAACCGGCTACACCTTGGATATTACCTTAGCGTGGCAAGTTACATCAAAACTGATGTTACGCCTTGACGCGCAGGACCTATATTCGCGTTTTACTTTGGATGACGCAGGCTTTAGTGATGGCGTAGTTGATACTGACAATCAATACACCAGAGCCAGTGGAATTACAGGTTTCAAGCCTTTGTACAGTGGTATCGAAACCAGTGCTTCTTATGAGTACCGCTTACCTAAGCGAGTAAATGTAGAAGCCGTCTATCAATTTGACGGGATGGCCTTACACTCGCAACTCAACTATATCGGTAATCAATCCTTCTATCTGCTCGGAGTCAGTGCGTCTGTTACTGAAGAAAGTCGGGTAACCTTGCTGGTGGATGTTGAGCGTGCTACCCCGCACATTGTGCTTGATACGAAATGGGTAGATTTAACCCTCGCCTTAGACAAGTTAAAAACACAAAGTGCTTATCAGTTCACCTTGGGCGTTAGACTGAATTATCCGTTTTAGTCCACATGAATCGTGTTTTTCAGCGTCATTTGTAGGTTCGCTCATGGTCAATGAGCGAGCTTTACTGATGAGGAAAAAGGCGACATACCTATATTCAGGCCATTGAATATCGATTCTTGTGCTTTCTCATTGCTGGAATTATGCGTAATGGCCAAAATCGCGTATATTAGTGGCTAGCGTAAAGCCCCGCACAAGAGGGCATCTAGATTCAGCGGAACCGAGTTCTCAAGTTGAACGCTGCGCCTGACTAAAACTACACTGACACTAAGAAATATATGCCACAACCACAAAAAGGGATTTGTGCTGAAGCAAGCTTGCATGCCCTGTATTTAATGCTCAATGTGAACGACGATGATGATCGCGCCATGCGTATCAAAATCGCACAAATTGTTGACTTATTTGCTCATTATGAGGATGAGCATTATGAAGCGATGGTGACAGGTGTTGTTGCCATCGGCAGCAGCTATTGGCATGACGTGTACCCAGGTTTAATACCAGTTGAACTGGCACCTTTTCCTGATATGCATTGCGATGATCGTAGTGCCCCTGTTGCCCCTTGCGATTTATTTATTCAAATTCGAGCTGATAGGGCTGATATCTGTCATGCCTTAGCCATGGAAATCATGCGCTTACTAGGAAATCATGTGGATTTGATTGAAGATATACGCGGATTCAGATATTTAGACGGTCGTGATTTAACCGGATTTATTTATGCTGATGACAACCCTAAGGGCATGCACAAATTAGATATCGCTCTAGTCGGTGATCTTGACCCTGATTTTGCCGGCGGCAGCTATATACACGTGCAGCGCTATCAGCACAATATTGCTAAATGGGAGCAGTTGTCGATTTATCATCAAGAATACATTATGGGCCGTAAAAAATCAGATAATAGCCCACTGAGTGAAGCGTTCAAATCTCCTCGAAGTCACTATGACTGTACTCAAATCACAGACAAACAAAACCAAGCTATGCGTATTCTGCGCCAAAGTATGCCTTACGGCGATATGCATGTTCAGGGGTTATTTTTTGTCAGCTGCGCTCGCAGTCCCAAGCCCTTTGAGCACATGTTGCGTAGTATGATTATGCATGATGAGAACGGTGAGTATGATCGCTTTTTAGATTATACCAGTGCCGAAACCGGGGCGGCTTTTTTTGCACCATCACTAACCTTTATTAAGCAACGCGCAAGCTAGTCACCGTCAGTAGAACGTGTCACGTTAACGTAATGTATCAGCCATGATTTTGTCATACAAAGCTTCTATTATAAGGCCGCCTTTTCGGGCTTAATGTATGTGTTCCGTGAACTTTTAAGGGCAGCTCAATGGTTGCCCTCTTTTTTACCGCTTAACTCCAGCGACTTCCCCCATTTACAAAAGGCATTCTATAACTGCACTGTGCCGTCCCAGTTTTTTGGCAAGGGGCTTTCTGCCAGTTGCTGGCATTGCAAAATATGTAGGCGGGGCAAATGATCATCAGGGTTCAGTTTGCTGGCCTGCTCAAAGCAGTTAATTGCCTGAGCCCAGTTTTGCTTAAAGCGATGGCTCAAGCCTTGTTTAATCAGTGCCGAGTTCTTCAGTTTTAATTGCTGCTGTTCATTTGATAAATGGGCAATTACCTCATGAATTTCTAACGCGTTACTGCGCCCCTTCACTTTCACCCAATCGAGCAGTCTTGAGGTGAAGCGCTCAGGTTGTGCGGCTTGTTGTAGCGCTTGCGCGCTTACAACGATATCACATTGGTAAATGGGTGCTAACGCTTCAATGCGATAAGCAATATTGACGCTATCGCCAATGACGGTGGTGTCCATGCGGTCATCTGAGCCAACGGTGCCTAGTACTACCGGACCAAAATGAATGCCAATACCCATATCTATTGATGCATAGCCACTGTTTTGCCTGTGTTGATTGTATATAGCTAGGGCTCGACGCAAGTCGAGCGCGGCACAAAGGGCGTCTTGGGCTTTGTCTTCATCGCCCCCATCTGGATGGTCAAACAACGCCATAATGGCATCGCCAATAAATTTATCAATGAAACCAGAATTGAGGTGGATGGGATCGTTCATCCTCAAGAAATATGAGTTTAGAAAGCGCATTAATTCTTGGGGACTCATTTTCTCTGATAGGCCGGTAAAACCACGAATATCACAAAACAAAATGGCCACATCGTCTTCCACTGCGTGACCTAACTCTAGGACTGTCGCGCCATGCTTGGCAAAGTGATCTACAAACTGTTTTGGTACGAATTTTTGAAACGTGTGACGTAAACGTAGGGCCTCATCGGCTTTTTGTTCGAAGCGATCAGAGGTAACGTCAGTCTGCTTTTTTTGATTAACACTGCGCAGCTTTACAGAGGTTTTGTGAGGTGTAAATGTACCGAGTTTGGATAGTTTATATAGTAAAAAAACAATTATGATCAAGAAAATAGCGCACAGCGCTAGCAAAGCAAGGGGTAAGGGCTGCAAGACAGATTCAAACATAAAACTTACATAGCTTCGCTAGCGAGTGGAGTGTACTGCTACATTAACCGAACTTTTTGGCCACGTCAGCCAGAACCTTCTCAGCAATTTGTAGGGTTTGTTGAATAATTTCGGGTGTATGCCCAGCGGATACAAAACCTGCTTCATAAGACGCGGGAGCCAGATATACGCCATTTTCGAGCATGCCGTGGTAGAAATGATTGAACTGTTCTGTGTTGCAGTTAATTGCTTGTTGGTAGTTTGTCACGCGCTCTACATCAGTGAAGAATAAACCAAACATGCTGCCAGCGTAGTTAACACTCATTGGAATACCCAGACCATTGGCAATCGTCTTAATACCTTCAGCCAGCGTTTTGGTCGCATCGCTCAACTCATCATATAAGCTAGGGCGTTTTACTTGATTTAATGCCGCTAAGCCTGCAGCCATTGCCACAGGGTTACCTGAGAGGGTGCCTGCTTGATATACAGGGCCTGAAGGTGCAATGTGCTGCATAATTTCGCGTTTACCACCAAAAGCACCTACGGGCATTCCACCACCGATGACTTTGCCCAGGCAGGTTAGATCCGGCACAATATTGTACTTAGCTTGCGCGCCACCTAAAGCCACACGAAAGCCAGTCATGACTTCATCAAAAATGAGAACTGCACCGTACTTGTCACATACGTCACGCAAGCCTTGCAAGAAGCCATCAACTGGAGGAATGCAGTTCATGTTGCCAGCAACGGGCTCAACGATGATACACGCGATGTCGTCTGGGTGTTGCTCAAATGCTTGAACAACCGAGTCGATGTTATTGTACTCCATCGTCAGGGTGTGCTTAGCAAAATCTGCTGGAATACCCGGTGAGCTTGGTACGCCGAATGTCAGCGCACCAGAGCCAGCTTTAACCAATAATGCGTCTGCATGGCCGTGATAACAGCCTTCAAATTTCAAAATTTTGTCGCGCTTGGTATATCCTCTCGCCAGACGAATGGCGCTCATCGTCGCTTCGGTACCTGAGTTAACCATGCGTAGCATTTCCATCGAAGGGACTAACTCGCTGACAAGATCAGCAATGGTCACTTCGGCTTCAGTAGGGGCACCAAAACTCAGGCCCTTATGAGCTGCATCGATCACCGCTTGGCGGATTTGTGGATTGTTGTGGCCTAGCACCATCGGCCCCCACGACTGGACGTAATCAATATATTGTTTTCCGTCAGCGTCATATAAATAAGGGCCATCGGCTTTTTCAATAAACGGTGGGGTACCACCAACGGCTTTAAATGCGCGCACGGGAGAGTTGACGCCACCTGGGATGTGCTTTTGAGCACGGCTGAATAATTGTTCTGACTTTTGCATATTGTTCATCTTCTCTTATTACGTTTAGAAATGGCTAAGTGACACAGGCGGTTTTAGTGGCCGCTGTACCAATGCACTTCTTTGTCGAATTTACTGACGATGTCTTCTACCCCTAACGTTAAGGCGAATAAGGCCATACGCACCAATACGCCATTGTCGGTTTGGCGGAAAATAGCGAGATTAGGGTTCATATTCAAATCATTGTCTAGCTCGTTAGCCTCAGTGCGTGAATCTCTGGGCAAAGGGTGCATGATCACCGTTTTTGATTGAAAATGTTTAGTGTAAATTTGCTGGTTTAAGCGGAACTTACCCCGATACAAGTTTGCTTCTTCTTGTGAGCCAAAGCGCTCTTCTTGTACACGTGTTTGATAACAGATATCCGCATCAAAGTTACCTTCAATGGTTTCACTGATGGTGTAGCGGTGACCAGCATCTGCTATTGCGCTTAGAATCGAATCTGGCATGGCCAGTTCTTTTGGAGAAATCAAAGTGAAACGAATATTCTTAAACAAGCAAAGTAACTTGCTAAGAGAATGAACTGTTCTTCCGAATTTCAAATCTCCCATCATAGCGATATGTAGACCATCAATGTTTCCTCCATGATAAAGCAGCTCTTTTTGAATGGTGTACAAATCAAGTAAGGCTTGAGTGGGGTGTTCGTTGGCTCCGTCACCGCCATTTATCACAGGTACGCGACTACCTTGAGAGAATTCAGCCACTGAGCCTGAGTCAGGGTGGCGCATGGTAATAATATCAGAATAACCGCTGAGAACGCGGGCGGTATCGTACAATGACTCACCTTTAGCTAACGCAGAATTACTCATGCCTGTGGTTTCGCGCACTTCGCCACCAAGCAAATTAAAAGCAGTGCCAAAACTGACTCGGGTACGGGTACTGGGCTCAAAAAATAAGTTACCAAGAATGGCCCCTTCTAGCACAGTGGTACGTTTCTGTCGTTTTGCATAGGGCACCATTTGATTGGCAACATCAAACACGCGCTCTATCGATTCACGATCGAATTGGTTAACAGAAAGAATGTGACTACCTTCGAATTTCATATGCCCTGCGCCTATGTTGAGAAAACCGCGGCGATTTTATCAAACTTATGACGAATAAAGCGAAATCTATTGTAATGATTCGTCAATTTGTCATTAACTCATGATAAATTCGTTTTTCAGCATAAGTAACCTTAGACGTAAACAGGGAAGGCTATGACAACACAGGATAATGAACCAACGCGTATCGTTATTTTTGGTAACTCAGGTTCAGGCAAGTCAACCTTGGCTAAGCACTTAGCCAACGGGTTGAAAATAGCGCATCTTGACTTAGACACACTTGCTTGGTTGCCCACCGATGTTCCAGAGCGGGCGCCCGTTGCAGATTCTATGCTGAGTATTAATGCCTTTACTCGAACGCAAAAGAATTGGGTTATTGAAGGCTGTTATAGTGATTTGCTGAGCGAACTGGTTGAGCAAGCATCTGAGCTCATTTATATGGATTTACCCTTAGAAGCCTGTGTTAATAATGCGCGAAGCCGGCCGTGGGAATCACATAAGTACGCGTCAAAAGAAGCGCAAGATGCGAATTTGCCCATGCTAATTGACTGGATCCAGCAATACGCAAAGCGGGATGATACGTTTTCACAGGTTGCGCACAATGCTTTGTTCGAGGCTTACAAGGGTAAAAAGCAGCGTATTGTTGAGAATCTAAACTATTAGATTAGCGAAATAATTTGCACTAACCTATATATGATTATTCATATGTTTTGGATGATTAATAGTGTTTTGTTAGTTGTTCCTGCAGTACCCTTGCCAGATACTCTCCCCAAAGTTGATAGGCTAACGGGCCAGGATGAAAGCCATCCTGAGCGATAAAGCGCTGATCTATTGGAAAAGGTGCGCTGATAAAGTGGCAATATGGTTGAGACTGACAGACGACTTGTGCTAAAGCATTTAATTGCTTTGCTCTTGTGCCCAGCCACCAGCGTAACGGCTGAGGTAAAGCTGGAAATAAATGCATAGGTGGCAGGCTCGAAAACAGCACGCGTTTCGCCCCCAGTTTCTCCTTCAAGGTGTGAGCGATTAAACTAAGATTGTGTGTCCATTTCGTAGAAGATGTTAGCCCTGTCACGTCATTCACACCGATAGAGATAACAACCGTTTCATAATGTTGATGGGTCTCTAGCTGTTGGATCTTTTCAAGTAGTTGGGTTGATGTATCCCCAGTTTTTGCCATGAGTTCCCAAGCAACCTGATAGTGCGAACCCAAGGCATTTAACATACTACCGGCCAGTGCGTATTGCTGCAGTTCAACCCCAACGCCCGCAGCGGAAGAGTCACCCATTATTAACAAAGACGTGGGGGAACCATTGCCGTAAATCCCTTTTCTTAAACCCTCTGGCTCAGGTAGCTTGGGTGTCACGCGCCTGACGTATTTGCCTTGGGCAAAGAATAATGCAGCCAGTAGCACAGTGGCAAGGTGGTAAAACATGTTACATCCATGTGAGATAATAGGGAGCTTAATCCTATAAAGCAAAGCGCTACGGGGCAAGCGCTTTAGCGATGAATGTTAATTTTTAGCTACGGGATGTTGCATTTTAGTGAGGGGAGCAACCATTACTTCATAGCGACGCCTTAATCAAAAACCGCTGGACGCATTCTGAGGAGGTCACTTATTAATGCGGGTTGGTATAACAGAATAGTGAAATTCAGAAGACTCAAATAAGGCCAGAGTTTTTACATTCTGGCCTAGATTATTACCAGAGCATGATACCACCTTCACCAGACGCCCCTGCACTATATAATCGTAAGCGTAAATAGTATCGTCGGCCATTGATCAGTCTTAACGCTATTTTAGCGTTGTAATTAGTGCCACTATCATCATCTCCAGCTAAATAGATAGGCTCTGCGTCATCATCTTCAAACAGCACTATAACGGTATCTAAACTACCAAATGTTTGTATATTGTAGGTGCGGCTGATGTCAGGCTCAATAATAAAATCTAGCTGTTCACTTGGCATAATATCGAGCTTATGCGATAGAAACGGCGTCAATTTAGGCCATTGAGAGGCACTATTATTTGGGTAGAATTTAAGTGCCTCTTGTATATCCATATCTGACAGGCCGGGAGCTGGAACAAGCGGCGCATTTCGAAATTCAGTAGGGGAGAGAATTAAACCTGCGTCAAATTGATAATGCATGATGGAATCTTTGTCCCAAGGGGAACCTGTTGCATCTTGCGGGGAGATCTTACGAATAATATTATGGTAGGTTGTAGCCCGATCCCAATAATTAGGATAGGCCGCGAAGCTTGCATAAACGGCATCTTCATCCCAAACAATTCCTGCTTTGTGGTTCTGATGTTCATGAGGGAACCCCAAAGCATGGCCAATTTCGTGTAGTGCCGTGTCACGTCCGTATGGCGTGGTGAGGTCCCAGCCAAAATTCATAGTTTGTTCTTGTGGGTTTGGGACCAAGTCAATGCAATCCCTGCCCACATAAGACCATGAACTCCCAGGAGTAAAGCCTATTCTAAACTCAGCCTCTGAGGCTCGAGCGACTTCTATGAAATCTAATCCTATCCCTAATGCTTTCCAATCTTTGAATGCATCTCTGACTGCTTGTAATTGATTTTCTGCTCCTTTTAACTGTGGCTGATCTTGCATAAAGTAGAAATGTAGCGAGGTGTGATTGACCCATTTTTTCTCGATGTAACGAACCAATGATTCACGGTTTCTGTCAATATTAGCTGCAAGTTTACGCGGTTCTACTAGGGGGAGAGAGCAAATGCTCGGGGTAACGTGTTCACATGTTTTCATGTTCAAATCCTTCTGAGGGAGACAACCCAAATAGAGAACAAGTAAGATCACGCTGGGCAGAGCGCAATTTAGATTGTGAAAGGTACTGTCTCTTCGTAAATTGAGGCGGGTATATCGAAACTTCGCAAGCGCCGATGAGTACATGCTTGTCTTTCAAGTGTGTACAATAATACCCTAGAACATCGATGGTAATCCTTCCAACACTGTGTGTTATTTTGAGGCGACTTTAATGTTTATGGCGTTGTTTGGCAGGTCATCGTTTTGGGCAATAACCTGCTTTTATGTCGCTAGACTCGTTGATCTTTTGGCGAGTCCATCACCACATGTGTGGTGATAGTACTGACTTGCTCAAGTGTACCGAGCGTGTCGGTGTGAAAGGTTTTGTAGGTTTTTAAATTACGCGTTTCAACTCGTAAAATATATTCAAATGACCCAGTCACGTTATGGCACTCTTTAACTTCTGTTGCATCAGCAATCGCTTGCTCGAAAGCGGCCTGCGAAGCTTTGGTATGCTGGCCTAGGCCAACAGTAACGTAGGCAATAAAACCGTTGCCCAGTAACTCACTGTCAAGTATCGCGCGGTAACCTTTAATAACTCCGTTATTCTCCAGCTCTTGTACCCTGCGTAAACACGCCGAGGCTGATAAGCCGATTTTTTCCGCGAGTTCAGTATTCGGGATCCGCCCGTGTAAAGTTAGCACATGCAATATTCTTTCGTTAACTGTGTCTTTTCTATTCATTTGTTGTGTGTTTGGTTTGTTTTGCGCTGATTATAGCGCAGCAATTTCACTTATAGCTCTTTATAATTGCACGTATTATTCTTTAGGTAAATTTTGGTTTAGAGGAGTTTAGCGTTTATGACATTTGATATACTCAGCGCCCTAGTGCTTTTTGCACTTGTGTCTTCGATAACCCCAGGGCCGAATAACCTTATGTTGATGGCATCAGGCGCAAACTTCGGTATTAAGCGTTCTTTGCCGCATATGTTTGGTGTGTCGCTAGGCTTTACGTTAATGGTGGTGCTAGTCGGGCTTGGAATTATGCAGCTATTTGATGCATTTCCTATTTCTTACCAAATTTTAAAAGTACTCAGTGTCGCCTATTTACTTTATTTGGCATACAAAATAGCGACTTCTTCAAAAGCCACAAACGGCGTGAAGGGCGACGCCAAGCCCATGACCTTTGTACAAGCCGTGATGTTTCAATGGGTCAACCCGAAAGCGTGGACAATGGCGCTAACCGCAATCAGCGTGTATGCACCCACCAAGAGCGTGTTAGCTGTGGTAATGGTCGCATGTGTGTTTGGAGCAGTGAACTTTCCCTGTATCAGTGGTTGGACAATCTTAGGGCAAAAAATACAGGTTTTTTTAACCCAAGAAAAACGGCTTAGAATCTTCAATTTCACTATGGCCGGACTGTTGGTCTTGTCTTTGTACCCTGTATTTCTGTGATATTGGCCAGTTTTTTGTTAACGCAGTATTTTGCGAGTCATGGCTGGCCAAACGTAAAAGCGAGTTAGTCTCGGGTGAGCACTTCGAGTAGTTCGATCTCGAACGTTAAATCCGAGTGTGGTGGGATCATATTGCCAATTTGGCGCTCACCGTAGGCAAGTGATGCCGGTACCCACAACTTGCGCTTTCCGCCTTCTTTCATGCCTGCAAGTCCAAGTATCCAACCTTGAATGACGCGCTTGTTGCTGAGCACTACCTGAAAAGGTGCATTATTCTTATGAGACGAGTCGAACTCAGTACCATCTTCTAAGTAACCACGATAATGCACGGTTATAAGTGCTCCGCGCTTGGCTTCTTTGCCGCCGCCAACGATCAAATCTTCGATATTTACTGTATCTTGCATGTGCTTTACTCATATAAAGAGATGTAGTGGGCGCATTTTATATGCAAAATTACTGGTTAGTAAAAGATCCTTTTGGGTTCATTTTGGCTGGGATACATCTGGTCGCCAGCCCATGCCCGATTCTTCCATTAGACGCTCATAGACCCCTTCGACGTTTAACGGGAGCCATGCTTCATAATTGGCAAAATCATCAAACTCGCTTAAGTCGACTGAAGCTTGAATTTCTGTCACTGATTTACCTGCAAGTGCCCCTTGCGTGACCTGACTGTATAGTTGCTTTAGATAACTTAGGTAACGTGCCACATCTTGTTTACTGCCAATGTCAGCGTGGCCCCCAACAAAGGTGGTAAAGTCATACTTCAGAATTTCCTGTGTAGAGTTGATCATGCCTTGAATATCGTAGCTCCACAATTTTTGCCATGGCATTCTGCCAATGACGATCCAGTCTACAACAAAGAGTAACTGTTGTTGTTCAAATAACATGCTAATAGAGCCTCTGCCGTCATTAGGTCCATGATAAGTAAGGCGAACGGTATTTGTTCCTAGGGTTAGCAGCATGTCGTTCTCAAAGGTGATATCTGGCGCAACTGTATTTGCGCTTGTGTTATGTATGTCTTGAGCAGCTAACTGGTGGGCGATAAAAACCGTATCAGGGTGGTTGAATACTTCGGCACCATAGATATGGTCAGAATGATTATGACTATAAACAACATACTTGACCGGTACATTGAAGCGCTGTTTGATTTGATTTTTAAGCCAAGTGGCTGCCTTTGTGTTCATGGGGTCTGTTACCAAAGCACCGTCCTCTGTGATTAGAAATACGGAGCGGTGGCGGTCATCAACAAATCGATACAAGCCATCGTCAAGAGGCTCTATCTCGTAACTCAGTGCTGGTGCGCATAACACAACTAAAAATAAAGTAAGGAGCGAGCGATGAAAGAAACGGGGTTGCATCAATATGACCTGAATTAGTAACGGTCTTTATATGAACGTCAATTGCGCAATGATATTTCGCGCAATTGACTTGAGTGCTCGTTAAAGTACCCGCTATTTGAGGTTTAATTCATGATATTGGTAAGAGCTCAAGGTCTCCCGCATGCTTCCTCTGTCGCCAAACTCTTTATCTGCTTGGCGTTCGTTAGTAGATAACATTTCGTCAATTTTCTTTTGAAATGCTTCGTACTCAGCGGTTTTGACATAGTCTTTGTACTCAATCACTAAAATCAAGTCGGGCTCACCCACACGGGCATGATTGGATGCCAATACGTGATAATCCACCACATGGCCTTCTTTTTTGGCGAACTCATACACATCTTTCCAACTACCTGCTAAGTGGTCCATGTAGTTTTCAAATTGACCGGGTAGCACCCGAATACCATGTGCTTCCCAAACTGTTCCAAAGCTGTAACTAGATTCTTGGGCAAGCGCAATTGTAGATATTGATAATGCTAAGGTGCCAATTAAAAATGCCTTTTTTATACTTTTCATGTCGTTTACTCTCCTTGTTATCACCTCACCCTGAGGTGACTTAGTTTTAAGCCTTATCCCTATATTTAGAGGAAAAAGCGAAAATAGATGAACGCAATGGCTGTTAGCTTGATAAAAGTAAAAACGAAAAAATGAAGCCTGAAAAGGATGTGCCTTGAAGCGTGTTGTCGATAAGGCATGCGTTTAAGAAAAGACTACGCCAGTTTTTATTTTCTGGGTTACAAATAAGTCAATTTTGAGGTTTTTTTGAGTTTATTTTGAGGTTACGCAGCGCCGATAGCCCCTACCTGAAGCGATGTTACAGGCAGGAAGCGAGTATCGTTTGGTTGTACACTATGGCGTAATCGTGGGCTAGGGAGCGCAGGCTTGTTTGCTCTCCCACGCGTAAAGTATCACCAGTTCCTTTTAGGGTGCGGTATCCGCAATGTTGCTCTAAGTACTCAATAGGGTATTCAGCCAAGTTAACCCCAGGAATAGCAATCGCACGCCCAGCGAAGGCCAAAAACCGTAAATCGTTGGCCTTGATGGCTTGGCGTGCATCACTAAGCGGATCTGCGCCCTGAACCCAACTTAATGGGTGTGGATGGTTAGTCACTTTGGTCTTCTGTAATGTTTTTATAGGATGGGATGACCCACCTTGCTGATGAGAGCTATTACTCTCTCCCGAGCTTAGCGGCGCGTCACTGCCTTTTTCGCTTCCTTTAGAAAAAGAGGTGCAGGCCGCTACGTTCATCAGGCTTATAAGCAAAAGAGGCACTAATATGTCACTCGATGTAATCTTTCTTGCCATTAAGACAGATCCCGAATACGTCGGCGCATAAGTGTGGTTATACTCAACAAGCCTAGCCAAAAATAACCAAGGGAACCACCGCCGCCTGAGCTGTTGCCGCTGGCCGGTGTGTTATTGGTAGGCGTTGCAGTAACGGTTATGGTTAAGGTCCCGGTATCAGTTTCGCTACCGTCACTCACGGTATAAGACAGGCTTTCGTTACCTGAAAAACCTGATGCAGGTTGATAGCTAATTTGCTCACCACTGATACTCACAGTCCCCGAGCCTGAATAACTAATATCGCTAATGCTTAACGTGTCCCCGTCAATATCCGTGTCATTATTCAATACATTAATGAGTGTCGCGGCACTATCTTGAGCAACCGTCTGGGTGTCATTTGTCGCTTGCGGGGCATCATTGACTGGGTTAACCGTAACCACCAAAGGGAATGCAGTTGAGTCATCAATCCCATCATTAACCGTCACCGAGACCGATAGCTCACCACTGAAATTGGCATCAGGTACGACTGTGTTGGTATTTTCGATACTGTAATTATTGCCTGCTTGCAACGCTAAGGTGAAATTATCAGGATAGGTAGAGTCTGGGTCTGTTACCTGTAAATCGTCTAGGGTAACGGCAATACTGCCTTCTTCGCTAACGCTGAGTACGGCTTGGCCATCGATCACTGGAGCCACATTTGAACTACCTTGAGTGATCGTAAAACTGCCAGGGTTGACTGCATAAAACACATTATCAACACAGCTCACCATGACTCTAGCATTTGCTGTGATCGTATTTGGCGCAAAGATGACTTGCTCACCATCATTCGGCGTATCGCTGATGAGCACACTGTCAAAGACGTTATCACCATCTAAATCAGCATTAATAGCCACGGATTGGCAATTGATTGGCGCGTTTTGTGTACTGGCGGTATTCCATGCAATGGTCTGCGCGGTATTGCCTTGCCAGACTGATGTCCCGGTAGGTTGAGTAACGGTGAATGCTGAGCCAGTGTTTGTGACGTCTAAGGTCACATCTGCCGTATCGACGCCGCCTCGATTGTCTTTTGCCGTTATGCGAAAAGTGAGTTCTCGATCGGTTGTGGGATAGGCTTCACCGAAACTGACAGTATCGTTTAACACATCCTCTAATGCAGGGAAGTAACGGGAGCTTTCAGCTACTGCAGCATAAGAGCGAAACAGAGGGTTCGCGCCATTGTCACTGCGCATTTCACTGGCGTCGGCGGTGCCGCCTGTTTCGCCACCGGCATCTATTTGCTCCCACGTGTAGTTTAACGTCTCGTCATCGCTTGCTTGCGCGTCCAGTACAAACGGCGTATTGGCAGGGATATTATAGCTAGTCGAGTCGACAGTTACCTCTGGTGCCGCATTGCTCAAGTTAGTCGTAGTACCGCACAAGCGGCCGCGTCCTGTGTCTACGAAATCGCGAATTTGTTCTACTGAGCCAGCATGAAAGTAGGGATCGCTATTAAACTGAAGATTTTGCCCACCACATATCCCCGCGTAAGACATAATCGTAGAGCCACTGCCTGGTTCAAATGCACTTGAGCTGCTGCGCTGCTCTTCATCACAATTATCAAAATCCTGAGCATTAAACGAATGAGTGGCATCCAGTTGGTGGCCTAGTTCGTGGATCACCAAATCAATATAGAAACGCTCGCCTTGAGGGCTAGTATTACCCGTATAACCCCTAGCTTTGTGGGTGTTAAGGCATACCACTCCAACAAAGGCGAGACCACCAGGGTTTGTGGCTAGTAAGTGCCCTATATCATAATTTTCCGTGCCGATAGCATCATCGACAACTTGCTGATTGGTGTCTATGTCTTCGTTTGCGTCGCTATTGGTATAGGGGTCGGTTGCGGCATCAGTATAAATAATGTCTTCGTTATCGATTAACTCAAACTGTATGGCTGTATCCACCAGTAAAATCTGATTGACACGATTGACTAGCGTAATCATTTCGGCCACTGCATCTGCCTTTGATCCTCCCACGGCTTGAGTGTATTCACCCGTTGCGCTAAGGGCTAAGCGATATGTGGTGAGGGTATCGCCTGTGGTTTTCTGGGCCGTAGTTAGGCTAGCGGTCCTGTCCTCTTCGTGGAGTGAAAGCGAATCGATTGAATCGTCCATGCCTTTGGGGATTAAACTTTCGCCCTCAGAATCGAGGTAGTAGTAGCTGACGTATTGTTCGTCATTACCTTCATAAAGAGGGCTTAATAGCGCCCATTGGCCTTGTTGGCGGAAAATACCTGTAAGGCCTTTATGGGTCAGGCTAAAACGCCCAATATTGTGTGGAGCATTAACTTGCACTGCGTCGTATGACATAAATTGTGGGTAGCGCGCAGCTAGCTCACTAGACATAACAGATGACGGGGTTAACGTAAAGTCGGCTAAGGTGCCATCAGGTAGCGGTATGGCTAAAGTAAGCTCTGTACTTTTATTGCTGAAACGTTGCTGCAATGACGAGCTGTCTAAGGATTGAAAGTTGCCTTTTGACACCGAGACTTTAGTGCTTTCCTCTGTTTTACTCGCTTTGGCTTGCGACGAAGTGATCCACAGTGATTCCGCAAAAGCGTTACTTATGTTGAGTGAACTAAAAACAGAGAAGGTGGTGAATAAAATACGTTGGGCTAATTTACTAACGATATGTCTTTTTACAGCTTGCATATAACAACCTTGAACGAATGACTGCCTGCGGGTGTCGCCCCGATTAAGCTAAGCGGTCAGCTTAAAAATAAAGAACAGTCTCATCCTTGCTTGTTCTACTTCACTTGATACCGACACGACATAAATGCCAAGTCTGAACAATTGCATGAGCTTTATTCTAGTGACAAATCTTTAAATTTGTATAACAAATCGTACGGTTTATTTGCTTAACGGAATATGAATGGGTAAATAGCGTATTTTACCTGGGCCGTAATCAGGTAGAATATTGGCACTTTGAGCCATCTCCATCTTGTGGACAATTGAATTGTTACCAGCAAAAAAACGTGTCAAACCAAATGATAAAATCACCTTGTCCGGTCTGTTTAAATCAGATTGTCCTCGATGTTTACGCATGCGCCTTATTGTTCTTTGGGGCATATTAATGGGCTTGATGTACTTTTGCTTTTGGGTTTAGTCATAGGAATAACATGCAAGATATAATACAAATTCGCGCCTCGGCTAAACGCAATGTGCTAACAACCAGCCTATTTGGCATGACTGCGTTGCTGGTGGCGGCGGGGATTTTTGCTTGGTTACCGGAGGCGTTTTTTTTAGCCGGGGTATTTGTCACCAGCGCGGGAATTGTGGCGTTACTTATCGCTTGGTTTAAATTTCGTGAACCTATTTTTAGTCTTGAGTTATCCCATGAGTCTATATGCTATCAGCATCGTAAAGGGCAGTGGCATGTTAACTGGAGTAATATTCAACGTATCGATGTTCCCCGGGCGCACCGTGATTTAGCGTTGGAAGATTTAAGCTTGGTGGGGATAAAATTAAAAGACTATCGTCCTTTTTTAACCACCACACCTATCAAATTAATGATCCATCTTTTAATGGAGCAGCGTTCTCTGCTGTTACTCGGAGACAAAGCCGACAGCGCGTCGGGACTAAGCTTTAGTGCCAATCTAGTCGAAGATGATAAACACAAACTGCCCGACGGTACTGTGCTTATGGGAGCTCAAGCCATGTTGGCGAACCGGATGACAAAATTGCGCGAGCGCCTAGGTTACGATCTATACATTAATGTGTCTGAGCTAGACCGCAGTGAACAAGAATTTGTGCAATTATTGCGGGAATGTCAGGAGTTTGTTTTAAGCCAACAAAAATAAAACACACTTGGTATTTTATGTTTATTGGCTACTAACTGGTTATTCGAGCATGGTGAGTTTTATCTCGTTTGCTTGGTGACGCAAGGTTTGAATGTCCTTGATGAGTTTATCTAACAAGCTAGGAACGTGGTTATATTGCTGTCGCTTTAACTGGCCTTCTAACTCAGAGCAACTGGCATGCAGTCCCACAGCCCCCGTGTAACAACATATACCGTGCAACGCATGCACTAAGGGTTGTAATTCCTCGTGGTTTGGCTGGCGTTGCAGGTGAGAAAATTTGCTTTCGAACTCAGGTAGTTGCTCGATGAACTGGGCAAATAAATCACGTGCAGCATCAGCATTTTGATTCGCTCGTTTTAAAGCCAATGGCCAATTAAATATCTCCGCCTGGGGTTCATCATCCTCACCTTGGTGACACCAACGATTGATTAGATCTACCAGATCGGATAGGTCCAATGGTTTGGGGAGGTAATCGTCCATACCGCTATTGAGTAAACGCTGCTGTTCTTCTTTAAATGCATGCGCCGTCACTGCAATGATAGGGGTGCCGAAATTGAGCTTGGTTTTACGAATTAACTGAGTCGCTTGCAGGCCATCCATGTTTGGCATTTGCACATCCATTAAAATCAAATCGTATTCATTTTCTTGGCAAAGCGTCACTGCGTCTTGCCCGCTAAATGCCAATTTAAGGGTAAGGCGAGAAGATTTAAGCCAGGTGCTTAATAGGCGCAGGTTCATTTCCATATCGTCTACTGCGAGTACAGTCACGGGGGGCAGACTTTCTAGTCTCTGCTGTAGCTCGTTAACCGGCGCTTGCGCTGGTTTGTGCATGACTTCTTTCAATTTTCCAGGTGTTAATGGTAAGCGTAGCTGGGGAGAAAACTGCTCAGTAAATTTGGAAAAACGACAACAAGAATCTTCGCCTGAGCACAGTAAAAGTTTGCGCTTTGCTTTGATGTGTTCAGCACAGACAAAGGCTTTCTCATTGGCAATCGGATATTGCGGATGGATACAATAAATCAAATAGTCAAAAGGCTGCGTACAGGTTTGCAAAAATGCAATAGAATCAGCACTGGTTACCTTTGCGCCTAAAGAGTGCAAAAGCTTACTGGCAGTGAAGCGTGCATTGGGGTACGGCTCGTAAAGTAGAACAGTTTGATTTTGCCATTCACTGTTGGCTGAGATGCTGGGCTTGGTGTTAAGTATATTCATGCGCACGGTCACATTAAATACACTGCCTTGGCCAGGGGAGCTTTGTAAAGAGAGTTGACCATGCATCAATTTCACCAACTCTTTGCAGATGACCAAGCCTAAGCCAGTGCCTTGATATGAGCGATTAAGAGCGTCGTCTACCTGTGAAAATGCGGTAAATAGCTTACGCTTGTCCTCACGACTGATACCAATACCTGTATCTTCTATCTTAATGATTAGTTCGAAAATACCGTGTTCTAACAATTTCCCTGAGGCGGATAAACCAATATGCCCTGTGTCTGTAAATTTGAGCGCGTTACCCAACAAGTTATTTAAAATCTGTCGTATGCGGTAACTGTCTCCAATCAACTTAAGAGGCAGTGGTTCGATATCGTAAACAAATTCAAGGCCTTTCAAATGCGCAGACTTTGCCATGACACCGATCATTTCTTCAAGAAGCTCATTAATCGAAAATGGGTGGCTATTAATTTGTAATTTGCCCGCTTCAATTTTAGAGACATCGAGTACATCGTTGACTATGGTCATTAAGTTGTCAGCGGCAGCATTGATGATATTGATTTGGTCGCGTTTATCAGCTGAAAAATCACCTTGCTGCAGCTCTTTACTAAACCCTAAAATAGCATTTAATGGCGTCCTAATCTCATGACTCATGTTGGCTAAAAACTGTGATTTAACATTGCTTGCCGCCACCGCTTCTTTTCGAGCTATGTCTAAGCGCACATTCTGTTCTTCAACCAATTCAATGTTATTACGCAAATCATTCGTGGCCTGCTGTACTTCAAGTTGCAATTGGTGGCGGCTTTTATCCATTAAAGCGAGTGAAAATAACGCTGACTCAAAAAATACGCCAAATTGGAAGCAATAGGTGGTAATAAAATTAGAAGGCAACATATCCACTAAGCTAAACATGCCGATTAGCGCGCAGGTGGCTAAAATGCTCCAAGCGAATATAAAGTAGCGGGCAGCGTAAAAGCGATTCGAATAACTCTCAAATCCAGCGTAGGTGTAGCAACTAATAGCAAGCATACTAACCACATACACAGCAGCATTTTGCCAAATCGGTGGGAATATATTAATCATGGAACACAGTCCCATGACAGCTAATAGGCCAATACTGACCTTAATAAAAGGTAAGGTTTTAGGAGCCGTATGTTTGGCTTCTAAAAATACAAGCGTAAAAACCCCAGACCCTATACCAATCAACACAAATATAATGTCAGTATGCATGTCAAACCAATGAGACAGCCCCTGGGGAAGAATCATACTGGCGTGACCACCCCAAACAAATTGCCAAACGAGTACAGTACAAATGTACCCTACATAGGCTAATAAACTGACTTCACGTAAAGCGAAATACACAACTAAATTGTATATGGCCAGTATGATTAACCCACCATAAAACAAGCCCCACAACAGGCTGTCGTAGAAGTTTTGCATTTCATGTGAACTGTTTGACATGATGCTAATGGGCGCCACTAAACTGCTGTGCTGACTTTGCAGACGAATAAACAATTCAACCGTTTGTGCATAGGGCAACTCTGCTTTCATTACGGGTAAGCGATAGTGGGATTGCATGCCCAGTTTGCCTTGAAAGCTTGAAGCGATAATTTGCCCATCTTGCAGGATATACATATCAACATTATCGAGTTGAGAAAATGCCACGCTGACCACCCATTTATCTGTGGTAGTGACATTGCTAAGGGTGGTATAAAGCCATACCCCGTGCTCAGAAAAGCCATAGTTAGGGTTGCCGCCAGAATGCCAAACAAACTGAGATAACTGTTCTCGAACCTGAGTAACACTGAGTTCCGCACCGGATTCATGCATAATACTGATGGAGGAAGACAAGCTGACCTCCTGATTTTTCGATATCAACTGCACTAGACTTTCTGTCTGTTGGGCGCTTGCAGAGAAGAACACGGGCAAGGTCATCAAACAGATAAGCAGGGACGGCCAAATACGAAAAGGGAGGTTTGCAAGGTAGTGTCTTAAGGTGTTTTCCACAACGCTAGATCTTCCTATTATAAAAACGGTAACTATTTTTCTTATTGGCGACAATCTTTGTAGTTAAGATAGAACTCTTTATAATCGTTATTACCTTACCCTATCAGGAAATAATCTATGATACTTCGCCGATTGATTCTACTTTCTTTTGTCAGCTTTACTGGGTTGGCTGAGTCTTTACCGTTAGAAAAACTCACTTTACCTAAGGGATACAACATTGAAGTGTACGCCTCGGACGTAAAAAATGCCCGACAAATGGCATTAAGTGAAAACGGCATTTTATTTGTAGGTAGTCGCGGTGGCGGCGTCTTAACCGCTGTTGTGGATCAAGACCAAGATGGCAAGGTGGATGAGGTATTGCAAATAGCCAAAGATTTGACCATGCCATCAGGCATCACGATAAAGGACGGCGACTTATATGTAGCAGAGGTTAGCCGCATCTTAAAGTACGCTGATATCGAGAAGAACTTCCGTGACCTGCCAGCACCTGAAGTGGTCATTGACGGCCTACCGGATAAAAAACACCATGGCTGGAAATACATCGATTTTGGTCCAGACGACTGGTTATATATTCCCGTTGGCGCCCCCTGTAACATATGTGAAACTAACAAAGGCGAGTCCTTTGATAATCCTGAATTCGCCTCTATTTTAAAATATAACCTACAGACCAAAGAGCGTAAGTGGGTAGCGAAGGGCGTTCGCAACAGCGTAGGGTTTGATTGGCACCCGCAAACACAGCAAATGTGGTTTAGCGATAACGGCCGTGACATGATGGGTGACGATATTCCGCCTTGTGAAATAAATAGAGTGGACGAAGTGGGTGCTCACTATGGATATCCATATTATCACGGTGGAACGATTGCTGATCCTGAATTCGGCACGGGCAAAAATGCCGAAGATTATGTGGCGCCAGCACTTAATCTTGGAGCACATGTAGCCCCCTTAGGTATCCATTTTTATCACGGCGATATGTTTCCAGCAGAAACGCAAAATACCCTTTTTGTGGCCGAACATGGTTCCTGGAACCGCACTGAAAAATCCGGTTATAAAGTGATGCAAGCCGTATTAAAAAACAACGAAATTGTTGAATACAGACCTTTCATCGAAGGTTGGTTACAGGCTGATGAAACATCTTGGGGGCGACCTGTCGCCATGTTAACTATGCCCGATGGCAGCTTGTTAGTATCTGATGATTTCGCGAATGTTATTTATAGGGTAACCTACCAGAAGTAATCAATTTTCCACGTATAAAGCGGGGTGAATAATACATTTTCACCCCCAACAACAATAATAACAACGGCCGATATAGCAGACTATGAGTCAAGAAATTATTATCAATAAAGATGGCATCGAACAGCTTCCGATGCGTCAGTTCACCGAAGAGTCTTACCTTAATTATTCCATGTACGTCATCATGGACCGGGCATTGCCCCACATTGGCGACGGCCTAAAGCCTGTTCAGCGGCGAATTGTGTACGCTATGTCAGAGTTAGGCTTGAGCAATAACGCAAAGTATAAAAAGTCTGCGCGTACTGTGGGTGATGTACTTGGTAAATTTCATCCTCATGGTGATTCAGCCTGTTATGAAGCTATGGTGCTGATGGCTCAGCCGTTTTCTTATCGTTACCCGCTGGTTGATGGACAAGGAAACTGGGGGGCACCAGATGATCCTAAATCATTTGCTGCGATGCGTTACACCGAGTCACGATTATCAAAATTCAGTGAAGTGCTACTAACTGAACTTGGTCAGGGAACGGTAGATTGGCAGCCTAATTTCGACGGCACACTTGATGAGCCCAAAATACTACCTGCACGTTTACCGCATATCTTACTCAATGGTATTACCGGTATCGCCGTGGGTATGGCCACAGATATTCCGCCGCACAACGTGCGGGAAGTGGCCAATGCCTGTGCCCATTTACTGGACAACAGCAAGGCCGAGTTGCATGAGTTATTAGCGTTTGTACAAGGCCCTGATTACCCTACAGATGCAGAAATTATTACGCCGAAAAGCGACATTCGTAAAATGTACGAAACCGGTCGTGGCTCGATAAAAATGCGTGCTGTATATTATGAAGAAGCGGGAGACATTATTATAACCGCGTTGCCGCATCAGGCATCGGGCGGTAAAATATTAGAACAAATTGCTGCCCAAATGCAGGCAAAGAAACTCCCTATGGTCAGCGATTTACGAGACGAGTCTGATCACGAAAACCCCACACGTTTGTTGATTACACCGCGCTCAAACCGTGTCGACGTTGAGCAATTAATGCAGCACTTGTTCGCTACCACAGATCTAGAAAAGAACTATCGCGTTAACATCAACATGATTGGTTTAGATGGTCGCCCGCAAGTTAAAGATCTGCGCATGATCTTGTCTGAATGGTTAGTGTTTAGGAAAGACACAGTCGTTAGGCGCTTACAGTTCCGCTTAGATAAAGTATTGGCGCGCTTACATATTTTAGAAGGCTTAATGATTGCCTTTTTAAATATCGATGAAGTGATTCGTATTATTCGCTACGAAGAAAAGCCAAAACAAGTCTTGATGGACACCTTTTCGTTATCTGATATACAAGCCGAAGCAATTTTAGAGTTAAAACTACGCCATTTAGCTAAGCTTGAAGAAATGAAAATTAAAGGTGAGCAAGATGAGCTCGCCAAAGAGCGGGACGAGCTACAATTGATTTTAGGTTCTGATCGCCGTCTTAAGACTCTGATCAAAAAAGAAATTTTAGCAGCAGCTGAGCTATACGGTGATGACAGACGCTCACCGATAATTGAACGCTCCGAGTCAAAAGCCTTAACTGAAAAGGAGTTAATTCCCTCTGAAGCGGTAACGGTGGTGTTATCTGAAAAAGGCTGGGCACGCTGTGCCAAAGGTCATGATGTTGATGTGGCTGGCTTAAGTTATAAAGCAGGGGATAAATACCTTGCAAGCAGCAAAGGCCGCAGTAATCAGCAAGCGGTGTTTATGGACACATCTGGGCGCGCGTTCTCTTGTGATGCTCACGTTTTACCCTCAGCGCGAAGCCAAGGAGAGCCCATCACAGGGCGTTTCAGTATCGTCAGTGGCGAAACCGTTGAACACGTTGTGATGGGGCAAGATGAACAGCAATACCTAATTGCTTCTGATGCTGGCTACGGTTTTGTTGGCAAGTTTGCCGACATGATCAGCAAGAACCGAGCGGGTAAGGCATATTTGTCTTTGCCTAAGTCGGCTAAAGTCATTTCACCGCAGCCGGTGCACGATTTAGCTTCAGACTGGTGTTTAGCCATTTCAAATGAAGGTCGAATGCTGATGTTTCCATTACGTGACTTACCTAGTTTAGGTAAAGGTAAGGGTAATAAAATTATCAGTATTCCGTCTGCCAAATCACAGGCTCGCGAGGAGTTCGTTAAAGTGTTAGCGGTTGTTCCTCAAGGTGCAAATGTAAAAGTGCTGGCAGGTAAACGCGGCATGACGCTCACTGCCGATGACCTGACGCATTATCAAGGTGAAAGAGGTCGACGTGGTAATAAACTACCGCGAGGTCTGCAACGCGTTGATGGCATCGAAGTGGAAGCAGGCGCGATGCCCACTGAGCCTGACAGTGACGGTGAAGATCTACCAAACGAGCCATTGCTCTAATGTTTCTCTGCCGGCGATAGGACTGTGCTGTCGCTGGCACTCTATTCGCTACCGGCACTTTATTAGCAAAAGGAACGCTCATGAAATCGGCTTTATTTTCTTTCTTTTTAGTTATTTTTTCCCCTGTTGCACTCGCAACACAGGTTAACACTGCCTATGGTGCGCTATCCGGCGAGAAAAATGAGCAAACTAACATTTTGGCATTCAAGGGCGTTCCTTTTGCCGCGCCACCTGTGGGAGAACTTCGTTGGCAACCTCCTCAGCCGGTGAAGGCATGGCAAGGTGTGCGTGCAGCCACAGCGTTTGCGCCACGAGCAATGCAAAACCCCATATACAGTGATATGCAATTTCGCTCAAACGACATTAGCGAAGACAGCTTATACCTAAATATATGGACGCCAAGCACAGCGAAGACGGCGAAATTACCGGTGTTATTATACTTTCACGGCGGAGGTTTTATTGCAGGCAGCGCAGATGAAAAACGTTACGACGGTACTTCAATGGCCCAAAACGACATTGTGGTGATTACTGCCAATTATCGTCTTGGTGTCTTTGGCTTTCTCGCACACAAAGGGTTATCTAATCAAACAGACTATCAAGGCTCGGGTAATTACGGCTTGATGGATCAACAAGCTGCTTTGAAATGGGTTGCTGAGAATATTCAGCAGTTTGGGGGTGATCCTAAGCGTATTACTATTGCAGGGGAGTCAGCAGGTTCTATTTCGGTTTCAGCGTTAATGGTAGCTCCTTCGGCCAAGTCTTATATTGCTGGTGCCATTGGCGAGAGTGGTTCAGTAGTAGGCCCTCCGCTTGACCCTTTGAGCCTTGAGGATGCTGAGCGATACGGTAGCGAAGTAACTACGGCTGCACTTAAAAACACCCCAGGACAAGGCTTAACTCTTCCTGAAGAACGTATGACGGCGCTTCGAAAGATGCCTGCGCAAACCCTGCTTGATAAAGTGACTAAGGGCGGCTTCATTTATTTTAAGCCTAATGTAGATGGTAGGTTCTTTCCTGAGTCATCCGCTACTTTGTATGCTAAAGGTCAACAGGCAAACGTACCTCTACTACTTGGTGATAACTCTCAAGAGGGTAATTATCAACAGATCATGATGGATGGCGAGCCCACTGTTGAGCATTATGTGGATAAGATAAAGCGTCTTTACCCTGATAATACTAAAAAGGTACTTGTGCTGTATCCCGGACAAAACAGTGAACAAGTTAAAGCTTCAGCCCAGGCTTTGGCCAGTGATCGCTTTATGGGGATAGCGACCTATAACTGGGCTTATCAACACAGCAAAACGAGTTCAGCACCAAGCTACTATTATTTTTACGACCATGTGCGTCCTGCCATGGTAGGGGCGAAAAAAGTTCCGCCAGCTAATAAAGCTCGCGGTGCCGTGCATTCCGCTGAAATAGAATACGCGTTGGGGAATTTAGACGTAAACCCCTTGTACCTTTGGCAGGAAGCGGATTATCAGGTTTCTAACATGATGCAGCAATACTTTGTCCAGTTTATTAAAACAGGTTCACCTAATAGCCCCCCTGAAAACACGCGTGATTTACCTATTTGGCCACAGTTTTCGGAGCACAAACGTATGGTTTTAAAGGCTGAACCTGAAGTTGAAGATATCGGATATCTGCAGGAGCGACATGCATTTCACCGTCGTTATTATCAAGGTCGCGATGACATTGATAAAGCGCAAGGGGAAAAAGACGGTCTTGAAGACATCATTGAAAAGAAACGTGCTGAGCATTAACCCATCTGATGAGCTTGATTTCCTTAATCCATGATGCGCTTTGTGATGCTTCAGCTGTTGGGTACAAACAGCCATTACAAAGTAGCGTACAACCACGAGTTTGAATGTGAGCAACCAATTTAAAAAAGAATACATAGTGGTGGCACAAAATGCATCAGGGCGAAATATGAACGTTCCCCTGTACCGTTTTATTGGCGAGAAGCCTGGCCCGAAAGTTTACATTCAAAGCTCAATACACGGCGCTGAGGTTCAAGGCAACGTGGTGATATACCACCTTATTCAACGACTGAAGCAACAGCCAATTTGCGGTGAAGTCATATTAGTGCCGAATTGTAACCCTGTTGGCACCAATATTAAGGCGGGGGAGTATACCTTAGGACGATTTGATCCGGTCAATGGTACAAACTGGAATCGAGGCTATTTTTATGATGAAAGCTTGATCCAAGAGTTTGCCCAAAGTGTGCAAGATGATGAATCTGTTCCACAAATCAAGCAGCGTTTTCGTCAGCAAATAAAGGACATTTTGGCTGAAAAATTACAAGAATCTTGGGGTATTGGGCTCGCCCAGCGTCTCAACTTGAAGCTGCAGCAACTCGCCTTTGACGCAGATTTTGTACTTGATTTACACAACGGGCCTGTGTCGACACGGCATATTTATGTGCCCGAATATGCGCAAGCGTCAGCAACGATGTTTAATATCCCTCATGTTATTTTAATCCCTAATAAATTTGCGGGTGCGTTAGATGAAGCCACGTTTTGCCCGTGGTGGACATTGCAAACTCTACTCAGTGATAAGCGCCAAAAAGCGGTCGAATTCGGAGTTGAGGCGTTCACACTGGAAATGGGCAGCCAGGAAGTGATTAGTTTTACTGACGGTGAATATGACGCCAATAGTATTTTGTCTTACCTCAATGCAAAAGGATGCCTAATCGAAAGTGATATTTATCCGCAAACTATGCGCAGAGTTGCTACATACTTGAAAAACTATAAAGTGTTGTATACCCAACAAGGTGGTATGGTCGAGTATTTAGCTAAGCCTGGTGAAATGATAAAACAAGGCCAGCCATTAGCGAAATTACTGAATGTGGATGAACTCGATACCCCGAATGCAACGGAGTTGATCCTTGCACAGTGCGATCTTATTCCTATTTTGCATTTCCCGTCTGCGTCTATTTTAAGTGGTACCCAGCTATATAAATGTTTTACCCACTACTTTGAATTATAGCGACTTATGTAGCGGATATTTCTGGTTAGAACTCGGGTTTTTCAGGTTAGAACTTAGGTAGCTTTTGCGAGCGTCTATGTTCATATACAAGGGCGCTTTCAACGTGGTTTATTTCAGGTCTAGCGGTAAGTTGATTGAACACGAAGTCACGCAAATGGCTGGAATCGGAAACCGTGACATGCAATAAAAAGTCAATATTGCCGCCCATATGAAACACACTTAGCACCTCAGGTTGCGGCAGCAAGTCAGCAACAAAATCATCAACTGCCAAACGGTTGTGATCAGATAAACGAATAGAAATCATCGCTTGAATATGGCCGCCTAACGCATTCAAATCGACTTGCAGCGAGGCGCCCTGAATGATGTTGTCAGCTTGTAAGCGTTTGATACGCTCTAAACATGATGAAGGCGCTAGCCCGACACGTTTTGCTATTTCTTTGTTAGTAGTGCGGGCATCTTCGAATAACGAGGCAATGATATCTAAATCAATACTGTCCAGAGCTCGACTGTTTTTTTTAGGCGTCATAATGTGACTCACTCACCATTGAAAGAGGCAAAAGGCCGAGAAAGGGAACGCTTGCCAGCGAGAACTTATTCATTTTTTGCCTTCCCGCTGACTATACAGGCTGCTGGGAAATGGGCGTACAATTAGTTCATTGCCAACATGATACGCTTGCTGTTACTGAGTAATTCAAGCTGTTCTTTGGCGACCAATTCGAATGCGTCACGCTCTTTTTTGGCAATAGGTAAGGCCTTTGGTAATGATACCGTTCTTGGGTTGCGGTGCACACCATCAACTAAAAATTCATAGTGTAGATGTGGGCCTGATGCCAATCCGGTAGAGCCAACGGTACCAATTACATCGCCTTGCTTGACCGTTTGACCGACTTTTACGTTACGCTTGGTAAAGTGTAAATATTTGGTCACATACTTTTCGCCATGCTGAATAAACACATGGTTTCCATTGTATTTATCGTACGAGGAACGGATAACTTTGCCATCGCCAGCAGCCATTACTGGCGTGCCTCGATTGGCAGCGTAATCCACACCACGGTGTGCTTTCCAACGTTTTTGTACTGGGTGAAAACGACGTTTTGTGAAACTAGAGCTGATGTATTTGAAACTGACTGGTGCGCGTAAAAAGCTCTTGCGCATGCTTCGCCCTTCCGGAGTGTAGTAATTTCCGTCAGAATAGCGGATCGCGGTGAAGGTGTTCCCACCGTTGGTGAATTCAGCAGAGACGATGTCACCATATTCAACAAATTCGCCATCAATATATTTTTCTTCGAAAACCACGTTAAAATTATCACCTTGGCGGATTTCTAACGCAAAATCGATATCCCAACCAAAAATTGCCGCTAAGCTCATAATTTGGCTTTCTGATAAATGGGCTTTAACACCCGCATTCCAAAAGCTACTGTTAATTTCACCTTGAGCGTAATTTAAACGTGTATCAACGGTTTTCTCATCTACGCTGGAGACAAGTTTTCCTTCTTGATTTGGTTTGATAAGCAAGGTTTCAGTATTTGAATAGGCATACCCAAGCCCTGCAAATTCGCCATGCTCATCCAATTGTAATGACACTAACTGGCCTGGGCGTATTTTAAGAAGCTTTTTGGCCAAATCACCTGCGCTACTGACATTGTATGTATCACGGGCAGATAACCCTGCACGAGCGAATATTTTAGCTAGAGTGTCTCCTCGCTTAACTTGAAAAGTCTTCCATTCAAGCTCGTCACTCAGTTCATTCTCATGCTCAGTTGATAGGTTTTCGGTGCTTATGGGCAACTCGTAACGTTTGCCTATCTCGAGAAGCGCGGCTTCGGTATTGCGCGATGCGCTAGCACGATCCGATGGGAACAAGGCGAGAATAAGGACAATAGACGCGAGGGAAATAACCGCCCATTTATGTGCTTTAGGTAATTGTGAAAAGGCTTTTTGTACCACAGGAAAATTCAACTCATACAACTTTGAAGTGTGCAGAATATAATGATTAGGGTGTATTTTCTAGGGGGAGGTTGTTTTTTATACATTTTCGGTACTGTAAGAATTGAAGAATCCTCTGATTAATCCTTATACGGCCTTTCAATACCAAGCGCTGCAACGTAAAATGGCGGATTAAAATTTCTAGAGTTAACACATTAGTAAGGGTTTAAAATGGCAGATTGGCAAAGCGCATTTGCTGAGCTTCAGCGCGGTGCTGAAGAAATATTGTTAGAAGAAGAGCTGATTGCCAAGTTGAAAGAAGGCAAACCGTTAAAAATAAAAGCTGGCTTTGATCCTACCGCTCCAGATTTGCATCTTGGGCACACGGTACTTATCAATAAACTTCGGGCTTTTCAACAGCTTGGGCATGAAGTTATTTTTCTTATCGGTGACTTTACCGGCATGATTGGTGATCCTACGGGTAAAAATGTCACCCGTAAGCCATTAACCCGTGAAGATGTATTGGCCAACGCCGAAACGTACAAAGAGCAAGTATTTAAAATTCTAGACCCTACTAAGACGACCATACGTTTTAACTCAGAGTGGATGGAAGCGTTAGGGGCATCAGGCATGATCAAGCTAGCATCCAGTCAAACCGTTGCCCGTATGCTTGAGCGTGATGACTTTAAAAAACGTTACGCAAATGGTCAGCCCATTGCCATTCATGAATTCTTGTATCCGCTGGTACAAGGTTGGGATTCTGTCGCCCTTGAATCAGATGTTGAATTAGGGGGTACCGACCAACGTTTCAATTTATTGATGGGACGTGAGTTGCAAAAAGGACAGGGCCAACGTCCGCAAACGGTATTGATGACACCTCTGCTTGAAGGGTTAGACGGTGTGCAAAAAATGTCTAAATCACTGGGTAATTATATTGGTATCACTGATTCACCCAGCGACATGTTTGGTAAAATCATGTCAATTTCTGATGATTTGATGTGGCGTTATTACGATTTGCTTAGCTTTAAAGCGATTGAAGAAATTGCTCAGTACAAAGAACAAGTCGCGGCGGGTACGAACCCTAGGGACATCAAAATTGCTCTTGCTAAGGAAATTATTGCGCGTTTTCATGATGAGGCCGCTGCTGATGCTGCGCATCATGAATTTGTTCAGCGTTTCCAGAAAAATGCCATCCCAGATGAAATGCCAGAATTCACGTTTGAAGCTGGTGAAGATGGCATGGCTGTGGCGAACTTGTTAAAAGAAGCTGGGTTAGTTGCATCCACGTCTGAAGCGATGCGCATGGTCAAACAAGGTGCTGTGAAAATGGACGGTGAAAAGGTAGCGGATCAAAAAACAACTTTTCGTTCCTTAGAGCAGGCCGTATTCCAAGTTGGTAAGCGTAAGTTTGCTAGAGTAACACTAGGCTAAATACGGCAAAAATGTGGCTTGCTCTGACTCAGAATAAGCCGCATTTCCTTACGCTTTTTCCCGAGGAGACCTGCGCTTCTTTCTATCTAAATTGAAGTGGCTTAGGTGCAAGTCCAGCGCTTCTACTGAAATATTAATCTCTCTAACTGATAATCCCAGTGAATAGAGTAACAGTACTAGACTACCCGCAAAAATCGTGCTGCCTACCGTTTGATACTCTGCGTAAATCGCTAACATAGATAACACACACAAGAAAAAGCTAAAGGCGCCAAACTCTTGCATGCGTTTTATCAATTGAATACGTTTGCGTAAGTTATTAATTTGGGCGTGTGTGTTTTCTTGATCCTGGGTAGGATCTAAGTTTCGAATGGTACTGGCTAAGGTCAAGAAGCGGTTTGTGTAGGCCAATAATAATAAAGAGATTGCTGGAAAGAGCATAGCTGGGGTGGTTAGGGTAATCGTCATATTAAAACCGTATTCTTGCCATGTGAATAATCGCGCATTATGCCATAACTTAGTATGTCGGCTAACAGGGGTTAACTGACTAATCTGACTTTTTTCTCGCTGTGCTCGACAAGTTCTTTGCTAAGTTGTTCCATGGCTAACGGTACACTCGAAAATATGCGCTCGCTTAGTGGCAACGTGAGACCCGCTTTGTGGCGAATGGTCTTAAGCTGCGCAATACCTACTGCCGACATCAAGCAATAAGCATCAGCGACACAATTGTTTTGCAGGCTCATGGTGTATGCTTGAAATAAATGGGCCTCGGCTTGTGGAGTAGCGGCTTCATGCAATAGCGCATTGCCAAGGTAAGCCCATGGTTCACCTTGAAAGCTGTGAATAATCTTAGTCAAAGTTGCAACGTACCGCTGGGCAATTAAATCGCAACATGCTCCATTTAAGGTGCAAATGACTATGTTGCCAGAAACGTCAAAGGAATAACTGCCTGAAGCGGTAGAAAATGAAAATTTGGGGGCCATATACAACTCAGATTATGTCAGCTCTAGATACTTAAAAATCAATGCGCTTTGCGGTAAGCACACTGTACGCACTTAAAGTACCAACTCTATAGGGCAAATAATATACCACGTTGGAGTATATAGTTATACGTAGATGTGAAGATTTATACTCTTGAGACCTATGATGAAATACCTTTTCAAACTCGTCGTAACTGAGGTTAGAGACCAAGACGAAAGATAGCAACCCCAACACACAAGCTGATAACCCAAAATGCAAATTTAACTATGGTTATATTGTTCAGTGTTCGTTTGATATCGACCAAGCGAACTTGACGTTTTCCTCCGCACTTGGTCGAACGCTTTTTCTGTCCCTCGTAGATAGCAGGCCCACTTAGTTCAATGCCCATTGCACCACCGTGCAGCGCTAAAAGGGTCTGATGTGTACAGCTTGAGGGGGGTAATTCGCCTTGCGCCTTGAGTGCGCTTGGAACGCTGCCCAACAGAATGTACAGATATGAGGTTACACGCAGAGGTAGCCACTGCATGACCTTTAATAGTGTAGTGCAAGGTTGCCCAAAGTAACTGAAACGGTCACGTTTGGTATTCCAGCAATGCGAAAACTCATAGACTAAGCGAAAACACAGGGCAGCAACTGGACCGAACAACAGGAAGGTTAGAGCGGTGCAAAGGTATTGCTGATGAAACCGCAACAAGGTACTTTCGAGCGTCGCTTTTACTATTCCCACCTCAGAGAGTAAATCCGTTTCCCGAAGCACTATGGGTTTTAGCATTTGCCGAGCTAAGGTTTTTTTACCCAGCGCCAATGCAGAATTCACTTTTTTTGCTTGCGCCAATATCCCTTGATACTGCAATGCGATAAGGAGTAATAAGCCGTCAAAAAAGAGCGGAAACTCGGCCATGGTGATAAAAATAGCCAGTATGACTGCCACTGGGCTAATGAGTACCAAGGGCGCTAACGTACCCGATATTCGCTGTTGAAGAATGGCTCTGTCTGCTGAAGGGTGCACCTTATCAGCCATCCTTGTCGCCACTAGTTTGGCAAAACTAAGGGGGTGATAGCGCTCAGGCCAGTTCACTAGCCTTTCAACTAGCATGACCACGCCCAGCAGCCAAATAGGCTGAAGTGCTGGTGAGTACAATAACGCGTCGATATAGCTCGCCAAGGTGACGGTTACTTAGATGCCTGTTGCAAGACCGTGATCATATTCATAACGAGCAGGGCAGAGTGTTTTGCTGCTTGCTCCAAATAGGTCTGAAACGACACGGTTGAGGCTTTGCCTGCAATATCTGATAACGAACGAATGACCAAGAAAGGGACATTCAGCAAGTGACAAGTTTGCCCAATAGCCACACCTTCCATTTCTGCTGCGGCAATGGCTGGAAAATCTGCGAGCAGTTTAGCTGCCGCTTCGTCACTACCGATAAATGCATCACCAGTGCAGATTAGACCACGCTTGGTTTTAACTTCACCTAAAGTTAATGCGGCCTTTTCAGCTGCGTCGATAAGCGTAGCATCGCACATGTAGGTCTCTGGCATCCCAGCGCATTGACCTAGTGCGTAGCCAAAGTGAGTTAAGTCAGCGTCGTGATGCACAACTTCATTGGCTATTACTACATCGCCGATGCTCAAAGCCTGATCAAAGCCACCAGCTGAACCGGTATTAACGACATAATCAGGGGAAAATTTGTCGACTATTATGGTCGTGGCAACTGCAGCTGCAACTTTGCCAATACCACATTTTACCAGTACTACCTCTATGCCATTCAATTGACCGCTATAAAGCGTTAGATGAGCATGTTGATGCTCAGCAAGCCCAGTGATTGATTGTTTTAGAAGGGTAATCTCTTCATCCATGGCACCTAAAATGGCAATTTTCATACGTATTTGGATCTCATTTATTTAATGGGAAGAGTTTATTACGGATAACACAAAGATGAAACTGTGGGACGTACGATCATTAAGGCGCTTCAGGCGTGAACAAAGCGTGCTAAGCGCTAGAAAAGAATTAAAAAAGCGCCATCAGTAGATGATGGCGCAACACGAGTCGACACGTTGGGCGTTGCCTCTCGTCTATGTTTGCACAGCAAACACATTCACTAAAAAGCGTACTTGGCGGAAAATTGCAGCCGGCTCATATCGCCATCAATGTCAGACTCTAATGTTTTCTGAGCATAAGCATATTCAGCGGCAAAGGTGAGCTCTGGGGTAGGAGAGTAAAGAAGGTTGGCTCGCGCGCTGTAGGTTTGTTTGATTACGCCTAAGCCGGTTAACTCTGTGTCGTTGTCAGCGCTAAGCATGGCGTAACTGAAAGTGCTGCGCCACTGGGCGTCCCAGAAATGGCGATAGGCTAGCGTAAAACCGCGCACGTCTATGCTTTCTAGCTCGTTGTTGGCATTGAGCACGGCACTGTTGACGGCATTTAAGCCTATATAGCGTCCTAGGCCTCTGCCGATATTTGCCATGACACGTAAATCGTCTTCGCCAAGGTTAATTTTACTGGTGATACTCAGCCCATAACTGATTTCGTCGCTATCAATATTATTCCCGTCTTGTTTATCTACATAGGCTAGTTGACGCACAAGACCCGCGATAGCAACATGCCCCCAAGGTCGATTTAAGGTGTAGCGGGCAGCTAGATCTGGCACTGAGTTGTCATCAGCCACAATTCGACCGTTTCCCCCTAAAGGCGTTACTGTGGTTTCGGGGTTTTCCAGTGAAACTTCGAATGCACCAGAGGTGTATCTGATCATCGTTTGGCGAGCGAATATCGTTCCGTCGGTCACACCGATAAAATCCACTGATTCGGGTAAGGTTCTTACATCTTGAAAGGTTGACCAAGTTTGCCCAATCAGCCAATTGTTATATTTTAAGAATGCATGTCTTATTCTGGGCTCATAGGAATTACTGATACGTTCATTGCCATCGGGCGTGGTATGAAAATCGAATTCAAGTACTCCGGTTATTGTTTGTTCGTTACTGAGCAATGTATTGCTCGTAAAGCGAAAACGCGATTGTTTGATATGTGCGTCAAATTGAGCACTTTCTTGTTCTCCTCCCGTAGGTGTCAAACTCGGTATATAAAAGTCTCGCCCAATACTGCCTGAGGCTAACGTTCCGTCGCTATATTGACTCACCATGGCATCTGCCTTTACATAACCACTCACGCTGAACGTTGTCTTTTCTAATGGTTTTGCTTGAATGGTAAAGGGAGTGACCAATATTACAGTGGCTAGCCCAGTGAGTGTGTGTCGAATGAATGTTTGAGTGCGTGCCATGATGATTTCCATTGTTATGGTTCAAAACGGCAATTACTGTGGCGTAGGTCTTGAAAGCTCGCCATAAGCTCATGGTCTATAAGACCTGAGTCTTACGCGCACGAAATACCTTTATTTGTGTGTGTGTAACGAGACACTTTGCTTAGCAAAGTCTCGATTTATCTGGGCTGTAAATAGGAAGATTGTTAAATATCTTCGAGACTTGTAGTATTTTGTTTGGCTATTTGTAAGAAGGGGATAAGACCAAGGTCTCATTCCGGTTTACGTTCTTACGAGTACAGTGCTCAATATTCTCATTTGTGTATTCAGTTTTGGAGTCATTATGTCGCAACAAGTTTATCCTGTTCCAGCACACGCTAAAGAGCAAAGCCACCTTACACCGCAAGACTACGCACGTATGTATGCACAGTCGGTGGAAGATCCTGAAGCTTTCTGGGCTGAGCAAGCGAAATCCCTCGATTGGGTCACTGCACCAACTAAAATTAAAAACACCTCATTTGATGCCCATAATGTCAGTATTAAATGGTTCGAAGATGGTGAATTAAATGTGACCTACAATTGTATTGACCGTCATCTAGCAACTCGCGGTCACGTGACAGCGTTTATTTGGGAAGGCGATGACCCGCATTCTCATGACATTATTACTTACCACCGCTTGCACGATGAAGTGGCTAAAATAGCCAACGGTTTACGCAAACTAGGTGTAGGCAAAGGTGATCGTGTGGCGATTTATATGCCGATGATCCCTCAAGCTGTTTACGCTATGTTAGCCTGCGCCAGAATTGGCGCGGTGCACACTGTTATATTCGGTGGCTTTTCACCTAATGCGATTGCTGATCGGGTGAACAATTGCCAAGCAAAAGTATTGATGACAGCTGATGAAGGATTAAGAGCAGGCAAGCAGATCCCCCTAAAAGCAAATGTTGATAGCGCATTGGCTGAACACGACTGCCCGAGTATGGAGCATGTGGTGGTATATAAACATACTGGCAATGATGTCAACTGGGGTAAAAACGATGTTTGCTGGGATGAGCTTACCGCACAGTGCAGTACGGATTGCCCACCAGAGGTCATGAACGCTGAAGACCCGCTCTTTATTCTGTATACCTCAGGCTCAACAGGCCAACCAAAAGGGGTGGTGCATACTACAGGTGGCTACCTGCTATGGGCGTCAATCACTCACAAATACGTATTCGATTACAAACCGGGGGATATTTACTGGTGTGCAGCGGATGTTGGTTGGGTTACAGGGCATAGTTATATCGTTTATGGGCCGCTTGCTAATGGCGCAACGAGCGTGATGTTCGAAGGCGTACCAACTTACCCAGATGTGCGCCGCATTGGGCAAATAGTTGATAAGCATAAGGTAAATATTTTATATACCGCGCCTACCGCTATTCGAGCATTAATGGCCCACGGTGATTTCCCTGTTGAAGGGATAAGTGGCGAATCTTTGCGTCTATTAGGGTCCGTTGGTGAGCCGATTAATCCTGAAGCGTGGCAGTGGTATTACACTACTGTCGGCCAGTCTCGTTGTCCGATTGTGGATACATGGTGGCAGACTGAAACGGGTGGTGCGATGATAACGCCATTGCCTAGTGTAACGGCAATGAAGCCAGGCGCGGCTAGTCATCCGTTTTTTGGTGTACAACCCGCCCTTGTGGACGGCCAAGGCAATGAGTTGCACGGTGCTACTGATGGGAACTTAATTATTACCGACAGCTGGCCGGGGCAAGCGCGTACCGTTTATGGTGATCATGAACGCTTTGTGCAAACCTATTTTACCACCTACCCAGGGACCTATTGCACAGGTGATGGCGCGCGCCGTGACGAAGATGATTATTTTTGGATCACAGGGCGTGTGGACGACGTACTGAATGTTTCTGGCCATCGCTTAGGGACAGCTGAAATTGAAAGCGCGTTGGTTTCCCACTCAGCTGTGGCTGAGGCGGCAGTGGTGGGGTATCCCCATGACCTTAAAGGTCAGGGCATATATGTTTATCTTATGCCCAACGAGGGAGTTGAGGTAAACGAGGAGCTCACCAAAGAGGTATCTAATTGGGTACGTAAAGAACTTAGTCCAATTGCTACACCTGATTTGATACAATGGTCGTCCGGTTTACCTAAGACTCGCTCAGGTAAGATTATGCGTCGTATCTTACGTAAGATAGCCGCAAATGAATATGAACAACTCGGCGATACATCAACGCTAGCTGATCCCAGTGTAGTAGACACACTGATTGAGCAGCGCTTGAATCGCTAAATGGAAACTCGCTCGGATATGAGTGTCAAAATGGCTTCAATATGATAACGCTACTGATTGCTGATGATCACCCTTTGTACCGCGATGCTTTGCGCGGTGCATTAACTTTGTCTTTTAGTGATTTATCACTATTGGAAGCGGCTGATTTAATGCAAACCGTAGCCTTATTAGAAGAACATAAAGACATTGACTTACTGCTGCTCGACTTACACATGCCGGGCAGCGGTGACTTATTTGGCTTAATTCATATACGCAAACTTTTCCCAGAGTTGCCCGTGGCCGTGGTATCCGGTTTGGAAGAACCAACCATTATCACCAAAGTGATTAATTTAGGGGCGCTGGGTTTTGTACCCAAAACCACAGGCGCGACGCAAATAGCGCAAGCCGTGACCAATATGCTTGAAGGTGACATTTGGTTACCACAAGGGTATGCCAGTGACGAAGTGGAGTTAGATAACGAATTTGCCGAACTCGCTGACAAAGTCGCTAGCTTAACGCCTGCTCAATATAAGGTATTGTGCTACATGCGTGATGGGCTACTGAACAAACAAATCGCCTACAACCTTGATATTGCTACCGCCACAGTGAAAGCACATGTGACGGCTATCTTTAAGAAACTACAAATCAATAACCGTACCCAAGCGGTACTTATTGCCTCACAGCTTCAGCTTGAGCCGCCTGCAGCGACGCCCGCAACTTAGCCGGTTTTAAAGGCTTAGCTAAATATCCACAGCCTTGCTTTTTACAATTTTCTATAATTTCTGGCTCAATGTTGGCGGTGATCAATATAGCAGGTACATTATTCGGCGTAATATGTGAAATACGCTCGCGTAACTGGCCAATCAATTCGAGTCCTTCTATATCGCTGCTCAGCTGAAAATCCATTAGGAGCACATCAGGAATAAAATGCGCTAACGATGCTAAAGCACCTTTTGGGGTTTGTTCACAATGAACAGTGACTTTCCATTTGATCAACAAAGATTGCAATGCATCGAGGTTTTGGCGTTGATCGTCAACACATAAGACCTTTAAGTCATGAAAGCCCACTTTATTGAGCTTCAACGATGGTTTGCTGACAACAGGATTACACTGTGGCAACTGAATACTGAATCGGCTACCGCGATTTAGCCGAGAGCGCACTTGAAGGTTGGCATCTAATATCGCGGCCAATCGTTTTACCACACCTAAGCCCAAACCTACTCCCTGTTGCTCATTGCCAGAGATACGATAAAAGTCACCGAATATCTTATTCACTTGGTCTGGCTCGATGCCCGAGCCCGTGTCAAACACTTCAAATAGTACAGCTTGCTCTTTTTGGCGCACTGCAACTAAAACACCTCCCTGCTGGGTGTATTTCAGTGCATTGGAAAGGAAATTCTGCATGATCCGGTAAAGGTAGGTTCGATCAGTTTTTACCCAAACATCAGCAATGTGTGAACGAAGCTGTAAGCCTTTGTGCTCTGCCATGAGTTCAAATTCTGCGATCAGCGGTTGCAGCACCTCAGGCACATGTGTAGCGCTATATTCAGCTTTAAGCTCGCCTTGGTCGATTCGCGCAATGTCTAACAGAGTAGCGATCAAGGCTTCACTGGCGTGAATGCTATTAGATAGCTTACCTAAGGTCTGTCGAGTATCGTCGTTTAAAACCGTTTCTTCTAACGCGCCCAAATAGAGTTTGGCTGCGTTTAGGGGCTGCAGAATGTCGTGGCTGGCCAATGCCAAGAAACGAGTTTTACTGGCATTGGCCTGTTCAGCGGCTTTCCTTGCACTAACCAATTGGGTTTCTGCCTGTGCCCGACGTTGTATTTCCAAGCGCAATTCAGCATTGATGGTTTGCACTTCTTGCGCCCGTTTTTGTATGCGGTTTTCTAAGTCGATATTCGCTTCTTTTAGGGCATGCTGGGTTTCGATATGTTCAGTGACGTCATTAAAGCTGGTGACAAAGCCGCCGCCAGGTAAAGGTGTACCGACCATTTCTAAGGTTCGACCATCGCTGCGTTGGCGCAAAAAACGATGGCTAGTTCCTTTGCGCATATGCTCTAAGCGCTTTTGCACTAAATTTTCAATCTCGCCAGCCCCGCACTCCCCACGCTGAGCATTGTATCGAACTAAGTCTTCTACTGGTCGTCCGACACGAACCATATTCGCTGGATAGCTGAAAAGCGCAAGATAGCTTTTGTTCCACGCGACCAGGTTTAAATCTCGATCAATAACGCTTATCCCTTGTTCAAGACTTTCTAAAGAGGCAACCAGCGCACTCATGTTGAATTGAATCGCTTGGGTGGTGTCATCAAAGAAGTTTACGACTTCTTCAAAATTTAACTTTTTGCCATTAATAGCGCTATCAACGAGGGCTTTTGCGGATGAAGCACCAATGACGCCTCCTAAAGCGCGCTCACTAAAAAGCACAAACTCTTCACTGGCAGATTCCCCGGGGTTAAGAATTTGGCCATTACGTTGTTGGTAATCACTGAGCAATTGCTTGCAGCGTTTCTCGCCTAGGAAAGTACTTAACAAGGTTTGTAAATCGCCAACGCTTGTTTGTGCGAGTAAAATATTATGTTGCTTGCTTTTATCATCTGTCGTGGTGACAAACGCTTCCGCTTGAATACGATCAATTAAGCGTACTTCTGCTACATATGAGAACAAAACATAAGCCAATGCGTTGGCCAGCAAACTGTAAATAGCGACGGTGTTGATGGTGTCATTTAGGAGCAGGTTCTGCCCTGCATCATTGAATAAGGGTAACATCAACCATAAAATCCAAGAGCCAATACCGACCATTAGCCCCGCATACACGCCTTGTGCATGGCCGCGCTTCCAATATAAACCACCGACGATAGCGGGCAATAACTGAATGACTAATGAAAAAGCAATTAAGCCAATGGAAGCGAGTGTGCGACTGTCGGTCATCTGTTGGTAATAAATGTACGCCAAAAACAGAATGGCTGAGATGACTAAACGCCTAATCAGGAGAATGCGTTTGGTGAAGTTAGGAGGCACTCCAGCGCCGCGATGTTCAGCTAATAAATTGGGCAGTATCACGTCATTGGTTAGCATAGTGCTTAGTGTTAACGTCGCGACTATGATCATAGCTGTGGCAGCGGATAACCCTCCCACAAAAACCAACACTTGGAGCAACATACTGCCGCTGCCTATTGCCATTCCTAATACGTAGGTATCCGGCTCTTGGTTTGTGTGGCGAAACATGTCATCGCCAGCGGCGGAAATGATAGGGATCAGTATGGCGATGCACAGTAAGTAAAAGGGAAATAGCCAGCGCGCGGTTTTTAGGTGGCTGAGCTTAAGGTTGTCTACAATGGCAACATGAAATTGGCGAGGTAAGCAAACCACGGCGCCTGCGGCCATTAGTGTTTGCGCGATAAACGAAAATGACCAGATATTGCCAAGGGCATCAGCACTGGCAAACTCATGTAACAGTGGCGCAGTGGCGTGTTGTGAATAGGCAAAATAACCGAAGCTTGCGACAGCGATCAATGCACACAGCTTTATGACTGATTCAAAGGAGATGGCCAACATTAATCCGCGACGATATTCGGTTACGTCGGCATGTTGGGTACCAAAATAGATGGAAAACAGCGCAATGAAGATGGTTGCCCCAAGCACAATCAATTCTGCATGAGTTTGCCCTGAAACCATTAAAAACGCCGAGCCAATTGCTTTTAGTTGCAATGCCACATAGGGAACAATGGCCAGTAGCGCGATCAGCGTCACCAGCAGTGCGATAGTTTGGCGTTTGCCATAGCGAGACGAAATAAAATCCGCAATGGTCGTAATATGTTGTCGTTTACTTACAGCGATGAGTTTACGTAAGAACCGATAACCGAATAAGTAAAGCAGCATCGGCCCGAGGAGTATGGGGAGGTAATCCCAATTATCGCGAGATGCTTCGCCTACCGAACCAAAAAATGTCCAAGCTGTACAATAAATCGCTAGCGCGAGTGAGTAAATCGCTGGATGTGAACTAAAGCGTTTGGCTAGGGCATTATTGCCATCTCCCCATTTCGCCAACCAAAATAGTCCCATCAAATAGACAATGGCTAATAATAACCAACCTAACGCCATAACGATTCCTGTTGCAAGATGCTGTCTTTATTATGCCCCTTAAGGCACTGATTTACATGGACTGTAGCACAATCCCCCTAGTTTAAGGCAGTCGTAAGACCATGGTCTCATTCCGTCTTGTTAAACATAAGCCTAAAGTAATTTACATCTTATTAACCTTGGGTGGAAAACAAGATGGCATTTAAGAATGAAGAAGACAAAAAAGCATACTGGCGGGAAAACCTCACTCTGATGACAAAGTTACTACTGATTTGGTTTGTGGTGTCTTTTGGGTTCGGTATTTTATTGGTCGACTTACTCAATCAAATACAACTATTCGGCTTTAAGTTGGGCTTTTGGTTTGCTCAACAAGGCGCAATTTACGTTTTTGTCGCGTTGATATTTATCTACATGTACAAAATGAATCAACTCGACAAACGCTACGGCGTTGACGAAGAATAGGAGCATTAAAATGGATGTTCAATTACTGACGTTTTTAATTGTGGGCGCTTCTTTCGCCTTATATATAGCCATCGCTGTTTGGGCTCGTGCCGGTTCAACGCAGGAGTTTTATGTTGCTGGTGGTGGTGTTCACCCCATTGCAAATGGTATGGCAACCGCTGCAGATTGGATGTCTGCTGCATCGTTTATATCCATGGCAGGGCTGATTTCCTTTATGGGCTACGACGGTGCTGTTTATTTGCTGGGTTGGACAGGAGGCTACGTGTTGCTTGCGCTTTGCCTCGCGCCGTACCTACGTAAATTTGGTAAATTCACTGTGCCTGATTTCATCGGTGACCGCTATTATTCGCAAACAGCGCGTACGGTAGCCGTTGTGTGTGCCATCTTTGTTTGTTTTACCTATGTGGCGGGGCAAATGCGCGGTGTGGGGGTGGTGTTTAGCCGCTTTCTCGAAGTGGACATAGTCACTGGCGTGGTGATTGGTATGGCGATTGTCTTCTTCTATACCGTATTGGGCGGTATGAAAGGCATAACTTATACCCAAGTCGCTCAGTATTGCGTGTTAATTTTTGCCTACTTAGTACCTGCAGTCTTTATTTCCATCATGGTGACAGGCCATGTGTTACCGCAAACCGGATTCGGTGCTAGCTTAGCTGATGGGTCGGGTGTGTACTTGCTCGATAAACTCGATGGACTATCTACACAGCTCGGTTTTAACGAATATACATCTGGCTCCAAAGGTACCTTCGACGTCTTTTGTATCACAGCTGCGCTAATGGTGGGTACAGCAGGTCTGCCTCACGTAATTGTGCGTTTCTTTACGGTGCCTAAAGTACGTGACGCCCGTAAAAGTGCCGGCTGGGCCTTGTTGTTTATCGCTATTTTGTACACCACTGCACCGTCTATCGCCGCGTTTGCTCGTGTAAATATGATTGAAACCATTAACGGACCAACCGTAAATGAGCAAGTTCCTACAGGCACGCCTTACAGCGACGCGCCGAGTTGGATTACCAACTGGGAAAAAACCGGCTTAATCAGTTGGGATGACAAAAACCAAGACGGCAAAATGTTTTATTCTGGTGATGAAAGAAACGAGATGCACGTTGACCGAGATATCATGGTCATGGCGAATCCTGAAATTGCCAACTTACCCGCTTGGGTAATCGCATTGGTTGCCGCTGGTGGCATTGCAGCCGCTCTGTCTACCTCAGCTGGTTTACTGTTAGTGATTTCAACCTCTGTCTCTCATGACTTACTGAAGCGCAATTTAATGCCCGACATATCTGATAGGAAAGAGCTGTTCTATGCGCGCTTAGCGGCGGGGATCGCGATCGTAATCGCAGGCTATTTCGGAGTTAATCCACCTGGGTTTGTTGCACAGGTAGTGGCTTTTGCGTTCGGCCTAGCTGCGTCGTCATTCTTTCCCGCTATTATAATGGGAATATTCATGAAGCGAATGAACGACAAGGGTGCTATATCAGGCATGTTGGCGGGGATTGGGTTTACTGCTGCTTATATTATTTATTTCAAATTCGTTAACCCTGCAGCAAATGTATCTGAAAACTGGTGGTTTGGCGTTTCACCTGAGGGTATTGGTGCCATTGGTATGTTGGTTAATTTTGCGGTTGCCTTAGTGGTGTTTAAAATGAGTAAAGAAGCACCCGTAGAGATACAGCAACTGGTGGAAGATATTCGCTATCCAAAAGGAGCGGGAGAGGCTTCAGCACATTAACGGTCCGATTGGTTAATCTAAGGTAATTGAAACAACCTTATAATACATAAGCGCCCTTTTGTTGGGCGCTTTTTTATTTTTCCTCAGTTAAAGCGTAAAAGGGGCTGGCAAGTGCTGGTAATTTAAACGTATTTAGCTAATATTGTCTGCATATCAAACAGTTAACGACTTGTTGAATGGGCAGGAAAATGGATGGCAGTTTTTAGCGATGTGCAATTTACGGCGGAAGTTTCGGTAGATGCATTAACGGACAGCATTGCTAAATTAATGCTCTCAAAGCCAAAAGGGATCATGATCTTGTGTAGTGCACAAGCTGCATCCTGGGGGCATGATTTTAATCAATACATTGATGGTCTAGAAATCCCTATATTTGGGGGCGTTTTCCCAGGACTTATTATCGACTCGCGTTTTGAACCAAGTGGGATCTTAGTGGCGGGGTTTGTAAATAATATTAAAGTTTCCGTTATAGAGAATGTGTCAACATCCTCCCCTTTTTCGCTAAACCTTATCCCTATTCCGAGCTCAGTTAACTCTATCATGGTATTGACCGATGCACTCTCAAGACAAATAGATGCCTATCTTCAGTACGTTTTACGATTTGTACCAGAACGCTGTTCTGTATTTGGAGGAGGTGCCGGGACCCTCGATTTTACCCCTCAGCCATGTCTTTTCTCTGGTGCTGGTATGCATCAAGATGCCATGATTTTGGTTGAAATGCCCACTCGATGGGATTTGGCGGTGGGCCATGGTTGGGAAATCATGGCAGGTCCGTATTTGGCTAATAGTACCGATGACAACTGTATATTGGAGTTAAATTTTGAACCCGCGGCGAGGCTATACGAGCGGGTAGTTCAAGGGCACAGTAAATTTCTGTTCGATGAGCATGACTTTTTTGACATAGCCAAAACGTTTCCTTTCGGCTTAGCAAGGTTAGACGATTCCGTGCTCATTCGTGACCCCCTCAAAGTTGAGGGGACAGGGCTTATTTGTGCAGGCGATGTGCCTGAGAACACCATGTTATACATTATGTGCGGTGATGCTGATAAGTTAATAATGGCGGCTACAGGCGCAGTACGAAAAGCGATTTCAACATTCTCTGATAAGCATCAAGTCAGTGACTGCTTCTTATTTGACTGTGTAAGCAGGCAATTGTTTCTGCAGGATGACTTTGCCAAGGAGCTAGATTTAATCGACGCGGAAATAGCTCAACCCTATCGAACTGTTGGGGCGTTGGTATTAGGAGAAATAGAATTGGATCAAAGCGGTATATTAAGTTTGCACAATAAAACGGCTGTTGCCGCATTAGCGCAAGCTCAGACTCAGGTAGCAAGATGAATAATGATTTATCTTAATGTTTGGGCTTGAGAATGAGTGAAATGAGCCGCACGCTGCAGATTATCTCGATTCAGCATGAACTCGCCATGAGTATCGGGTTGGACCTTAAACTTGATAACATGCTCCAGTTATTCCTCGATCGCGCAAAAAAGCGCTTGAGCTTGCGCAGTGCCGTCGTATTTAAAGAAGCGCCTCGTTCAACGCATGATTCAGATTTGCTTTGTTACCCTTATGACCACCGATTAGATGATACGAGTGATTGGTTAAGTGAGCAGGTTTACGATTTTACTCAGGGAGAGAGGACAAATACCTGCCGTCAGCGCGGCGATAATTTTTATTACTTATTTAAAATCCCTAAGTTTGGTGCGATTAGCTTTGAGCGCAAGTTTACGCCTATTGATGACATCGTCCTTAATGCATTATTACCTTTGTTTGAGCGCTTAGCTGTGAGTTGCCAAGCATGTTTAGAGCATCAAAATTTGGTTGATGAAATCAGCAATCGAAAGGCTGTTGAAGAGCAGCTTAGGATGCAAACCTATCAAGATGTATTGACTGGCCTACCGAATAGAAAAATGCTTAATATCAATCTCCAGAGTTTATTGACCAACGCTGAAGATCACGGTCAATATGGTGCGGTATTTTTTATCGACTTAGATCGATTTAAATTAATAAACGATACGTTAGGACATTCTGTAGGTGATGAACTGCTTATCAATATCACAAGTAAATTAAAAAACTGTATTCGCCGCGATGATACGCTAGCGAGAGTAGGTGGGGACGAGTTTATTTTATTGCTTAGCGATATAGGCCCGTCAGAACAGAGCGCGGTGGCTAAGGCCACAAAAGTAGCGGAGAAAATGATCGGGATCACCCGAGATAGTATTGAGCTAGCGCATTGTGCAGTGTTTACCAGTTTCAGCATTGGTATCGCTTTGTTTCCCTCACCAGAATTGAATGTTAAGAAATCGATAGCCGAGCAAGCTAAGCAACTCGTGAAACACGCAGATGTTGCTATGTACAAAATTAAGCATACTAGTCGAAATGGCTATCTGTTTTACCGTCAAGAATTACAAATTATGTCCGCTTTTCGCTCAGAGATTGAGCAACGTCTTCATGTGGCACTGCGTGAAGACGCGCTTGAGTTGTATTTTCAACCTATGGTAAATGTGGCGGGGGAGGTCGTCGCCGCTGAGGCATTATTGCGCTGGCATGACGCGAAGCTGGGCTGGGTTGGGCCGCAGGATTTCGTTCCCGTTGCAGAAGAATGTGGTTTGATCGTGGACATTGGTCAGTGGGTATTGCGCCAAACGTGCGAATTAATTACCCAACGTCTCGATTGGTTCGAGCAAGGGAAGCTGCGCTATATCAGCATTAATATTAGCCCACGTCAGTTTAGCCAACCGCATTTTGTTGAGCAACTGCTGGAAATAATAGAAGAATTTAGCTTCCCTCACTCCTATTTACGCTTAGAAATAACCGAAGGTGTAGCGATGGAGAATATCACCAGCGCTATCAGTATTATGCAAGCGCTAATTGCCCATGAATTGTTTTTCATGTTGGACGACTTCGGCAGTGGGTATTCTTCTCTTTCTTATCTACATCAATTACCGCTTAAGTCTGTAAAAATAGATCGAAGTTTCGTGTCAAATATAGACCAAAGTACTGACAACCAAGTGATTGTCGAAGCGATAATTTATATCTCTCAGCATTTTTCGTTAGAGTGTGTTGTGGAGGGATTAGAAACACCCGAGGAATATGCGTATTTCCATAAAAAGGATGTTGCCGCCATTCAAGGGTTTCACTTTTATAAGCCTCTATCAAGGACTGATTTGCTCAATACGCTTGGATAGTCACGCTTACGCCTTGCAGCTAAACTATTTGTAGTGGCCCATAGGAATTTTCTTGTTAAACACAATGGGCTTTGTTCAAATTCACCATCGCGCACCCACATTTCATTAGAATACGACTTTTCAGGTGCAAATCGTGCTCACTGTCGACCTTTATTTTTGGAGTTGAAATGAATCATATCCCTCAGCATATCTTAGAGTTTTTGCGTGATTCCGCTCCCTTTGATGTACTTGATGAGCATGAATTAAATGCGTTAGCTGAGACGATCACGGTAGCTTATTTTAGCCAAGAGGATGTCGCGAATATCTTAAAGCAGCAACAAGGCGGCTTATTTCTTATCTACAATGGGCAATACTCTGTCAAAGACTCAGCTGAGGCAGAGCGGCATGTTAGTGATGGGGATTATTTTGGGTGCGATAATCTTTGGCAAAAACAGCCGAACACCATCACTATAACGGTCGACAGCCCAGGCTTAGTGTACTGCATCCCTAAAAAGACATTTGCACATAATGCAAAGAGCCACCCTAGCATTGAAGTCTTTTTTCGCAATTACACGTCAGAACAGATATACAGCGAACAGGTCGATGACTCTAAATCCATGTGGCTGTACAAACCCATTCGAGAAGTGATTTCTGACGGAGTCGTGAGCGAAGATATCAACAGCAGTATTCTACAAGGTGTGCAAAAAATGTCGCACAGCAGCGTTTCGTCACTTGTGATCACTGATAATCAAGCTTTGGTTGGGATTTTAACTGACAGGGATATTCGTAATCGAGTCGTTGCCCAGCAGACCGATGTAAATTTGGCTGTAAGCGAAATCATGACTCAGGACCCAGTGAAAATTAGCGATCAACGCACGCTATTTGATGCCCTATGCGTGATGACTGAGCACAATGTACATCATTTACCGGTTGTAGATAAAAATACCGGTGTACCCTTAGGGATGCTTACAGCCAGTGACATGATCCGTCACCAAAGAGGGAATGTATTATTTGTTATTAATGAGCTGACTAAAGCGCCTTCTTTGTATGAATTAACACGGCTTTCCTGGCAGCTTCCCCATTACTTTTCAAAACATGCCAAGCGATTAGGCGATTTTGATATTGCCGGCAAGGTGTTATCTCAAGCAACAGACATCATGACGCGCAAGTTGATTGGGTTTTATCAACAACAAAATGGTGAAGCGCCCATGGAGTTTTGCTGGCTAGTGTACGGTTCTCAGGCTCGAGAAGACCAAACTATGGGCTCCGATCAGGACAACGGGTTGTTATTTGCTACTGAACCTACTGTGCAGCAGTCCGAATATTTTGCCGACATGGCTGAGTATGTGTGCAGGGGATTGGATAAATGCGGAATTAAACTGTGCACGGGTAATATTATGGCCAGTAACCCCGTTTTACGAATGTCGGTGGCGCAAGCGGTACAACAAGCCCAAAGCTGGGTTAGAGAGCCTAGTCCTGAGGCTATATTAAACTGCAATATATTTCTCGATGTGCGCGCAGTGGCGGGCAATCGCTTTTTGCTTTCTCAGTTGCATTTAGAGCGGAAGGAACTTCTCAAACAATCTCGGTTTATAGCCGCGTTAACGCGCCATGCAAGTGATGGGCATGTACCTTTATCCATGTTTCAAAAGTTTGTGTATAAAAAAGGCTTAGCGAAAAAAGACTGTATTGATTTAAAGAACAGCGGCGTGGCAATTATTAATAATCTAGTACGTATTTATTCTTTGGCAAACGGCTTGACGATACCATCGATTCCACAGCGCCTTGATGGCTTACTATCTCATTCTGGATTATCCAGTAAAGACGTAAAGAATTTGCGTGATATTTGGTTATTGTTGAATCGTTTACGTTGGCGTCATCAAATTCAGAATAAAGTGACAGACAATTACGTTTCCATTAGCGACTTATCGTCTATCGAAAAGTACCAACTAAAAGAGGCTATGCGTGTTATAAGACGCACGCAACAGGCCGCCATATTCAAATTTGCTGGTGGTTTAGGGTAAATGCACATGTTTCGAGATAAAGAATAGCCATGCTGGAAAAACTTAAAAAGTGGTGGGCACCCAAAGCAAAAATACCGGAAAAATGGCTAAATATGCCCTTAGCGGAGATCCCTTTTCTGTGTATTGATTTAGAGCTTACATCGTTAGACTTAAGTGCGACCAGAATATTGTCGATTGGCTGGGTGGAAGGAAAAGGAAAACAAATCGAACTGCAAAGCTGCTTCTATCAAGTGGTATCGACTACCGCTTCTTTAAATCAAAGTCCGGTAATACATGGTTTAACGGCGGAAGAGATAGCCCAAGGGCAACCGGTGCGCATTGCGCTCGAAGCGTTAGTAAAGTATGCCAGTAGCCATGTATGGGTATTTCACTGCACTGGCTTAGATATGACTGTTTTGAATGGCGTATTCAAAAAATTAAACATTCCCCTGCCCACTGTGGTGACCTTAGACACATTGCGCTTTGGCTTGTATCAACTGACCAAAAATTTACGTCCGCCTCCGCCAAACGCTGTCGTTTTACCTGTCTGTAGGGCGCGCTATAACTTGCCAGCAGTACCTGCCCACAACGCACTGGATGATGCAATGGCGACCTTGGAGTTGCTGTTTGCGCAGATTCAAAAGTTTGCCCCAAAAAATAGCGACACACTGAAGAGCCTTTTGGTAACAGACGCCATCGAGGTCTTTGCGGCAACTACAGAATAACGGAGGCGACCAAGAGAAGACCGGGTTGTTACCTTATTGTTAATTATTTGTTACTTTATTTGTCACTTTGTTATAGCGAAATACTTACTTTTTAACTAAATTTGTAGGTGAAGCAAAGAGGAGAAGTATCGTGAATAATATGACAAAGCAGCATACATTCTGGTTAACTCTACTGTTTTTATTTAGCTTAACAGCTTGTCAATCAGCCCCGACCGTTAAACATGTTTCCGGTCCTATTTTACAAGACAATTTATTTCCGGGTGCTAAAGATATTGCGGTCGAATCGGAAAAAGAGATTTTTCGTTTAGATAAAAACGCCCGCAGATATGTTCAGCAAACTGTGGGACACATAAAAGATCCTATTGAGCGAACGGAAACCTTAGCACGCAGTATTTTCAAGCGCCTAAACTTTGATTTACTTTATCGAGGTGATGCAAACACAACCGCCAACGAAACCTTTCACAATCGTGCAGCGAATTGTTTGTCGCTATCTATTATGACCTACGCCTTAGCCAATGAGGCTGATTTAGGGGTTAAGTTTCAAGATATACAAATTCCCGAATATTGGACGCGTCGCGAAGGGGTGAGTCTGCTAAATGGACACATTAATTTGGAAATCGTGCCAAAGCAACGTAGTTCAAATTCATTCTATTTTTATAAACGGGGCTATCAAATCGATTTTGATCCACAAACGTTAAGACAGCATTTCCCTAAGAAGACCTTGTCGAAGCAACAGGTCATTGCGATGTTTTATAACAATAAAGGCGCTGATGCCTTAATAAATAATGATAGGAATACGGCGTATGCATATTTCGCGGCGGCGCTTGAGGTTCAGCCTGACTTTGACTCGGCATTGGTGAATCTCGGGTTTTTATACCGCGTCTCAAAACAATATGATTTGTCAGAACGGGTGTACTTACGCGCGTTGGCCTCTTCTCCCGATAACTTGACCGCGTGGGAAAACTTGGCGTATTTGTATACCTACTCAAATCGAATTGAACAGGCGAATGAAATCCTTTCTCGGGTCGAAAGCAAGCGCTTAAGAAACCCATTTTATCATTTAGATTTAGGTAGAAGAGAATTTGACCGTGGGGATATGCAATCTGCTTTGACGCACTTTACCCGTGCGCTGGCCATTGATAAGGGTCGCCATGAAATCTTTTATGCATTGGCTAAAACCTATCATGCTCTCGGAGAAGTTTCTCAAACAGAACGCTATTTGAAGAAGGCAAAACGTACAACTAAGAACCTGCAAGAAAAAGAGTTGTATCAAGGAAAGTTAGACTTACTGTCACGTATATGAAGAATAGATAAGATCCCCCAATAAAAAACCACCTAGGCAGGTGGTTTTTTTATTGACGATATGCCGTTAAAGCTGCGTTTAACTTGGCTATGCTACGCCCAGTTCACGTAGGCGTTCAGCCAAATACGTTTTCGCCGTATGGCGCTTTGACAATACAACCTCTGGGCGAGGGTGTAAAAATAACGGCAGCGAGATACGCGACTTACTTTGATCAGCGCCTTCAGGATTGATGACGCGATGAGAGGTAGACGGGAAGTAACCACCAGATGCCTCTTGCAGCATATCACCGATATTCACGATCAGAGTGCCGAAGTCACAAGGGACATCGATCCATTCATCCCCAGTGCCTTTTACTTGTAATCCCGGCTCATTTGCTGAGGGCAGAATTGTCAGTAGATTAATATCTTCATGGGCTGCCGCGCGGATGGCATCGGGCTCTTCACTACCAGTGATAGGTGGGTAGTGTAAAATGCGCAAAAGTGTTTGATCGCTATCTACAGCCATGCCAGAAAGTGGTTCACTGTAATTTGCGGCTACCTCAGGGGGGGAGTATTTTTCAACCCAGCCAAGTAGCTCAGAAGCTAAGTCATTAGCTGCTTGGTAATAATCTTGTAGCTCTTGCTTTAAGTCAGGTGGGCATTTCCCCCAAGGATAGTAATGAAAGTATTCTTTAATATCTTTCTTTTTAAATCCCTTTGCTGTTTCAGAAACTTTGGTTGAAAAAAAACCATCATGGCTTTGGTTATCAAAAGCATAGTGAAGTTTATCGTCAGTATTGAAAAAGGCCTGCCAATTCTCATAGATACTGGTTACCGAAGATTGTTCAATGGGATGATTTTTAAGAACACCGAATCCCGTTTTACGTAGTGATTCAACGAACTTTTTGTCCGCGTCTGGCGCTTTATAGTCGACGGCGAGCAATTGCATAATATTCTTTCCTGTCAGTCGTGTTGTGTGAATGGATTGCCCACCTTGGCATTCATTCCTTCTGTTTTTTTGTAGCTTACAAGCTTAAATATAAGCCCGCTAATGCGGCACTCATTAAATTTGCTAACGTGGCCGCTAAAACTGCTTTCAATCCTAATTGTGCTATTTCTTTGCGTCTGCCTGGAGCAAGCGCGCCAATACCGCCCATAAGTATCGCGATGGATGAAAAATTAGCAAAGCCACATAATGAGAAAATAACAATAGCTTGGGTACCTGGAGATAAGTCTGCTTGATATTTTAGAAAATCAACGTAGGCAACAAACTCGTTGACCACCATCTTTTGCCCAATGAAACTCCCAGCTAGATTTGCTTCATTCCACGGAACCCCTAAAGCCCACGCAAGAGGTTGAAATACATAACCTAGAATGACTTCGAAGCTTAAGTTCTCAAATCCTGCTAAGGCACCAACCCATCCAATTAAGCCATTGAGCAAGGCAATAAGGGCAATAAAGGCAAGCAACATAGCGCCAACATTTAATGCGAGCTGCATTCCTGAAGCGGCCCCACTAGCAGCTGCGTCAAAGATATTAGCGTATTTATCTTCTTCGTTATTGATCTCGGTTAGTTCGTTTTTAACTTCTTGGGTCTCAGGCATGATGATTTTAGCCATTAGCAAACCACCGGGCGCAGCCATAAAGCTGGCCGCTAACAAATATTTAATTTCAACGCCCATACCTGCATATCCGGCCATGACTGAACCTGCAATAGATGCCAAGCCGCCGACCATGATGGCGAATAGTTCTGAACGCGTCATGTGCGGTATGAAAGGTTTAACGACAAGAGGTGCTTCGGTTTGACCCACAAAGATATTCGCAGCGGCCGACATGGACTCGGGGCGACTGGTTTTCAATGCGAACTGTAAGAAGCCGCCTATTAAGCGAATAATCCAAGACATGATACCGATGTGATATAACACCGAGATTAATGAAGAGAAAAATACAATAACTGGCAGTACGTTAAACGCAAAGATAAAGCCGAGGGACTTATTCCCCAATTGGCCGAATATGAAGTCTATGCCTTGCTGGCTGTATTCAATGATATTCTTCACATAGACGGTGAGGCCTAACAGAAAGTCTTTCCCTGGCGGAAAATAAAGAACGAGCGCGCCAATAAGCGCTTGAATGGCAAATGCACCACCCACGGTGCGCCAGTTTATCGATTTGCGATGCGCAGAGAGCAGTATCGCAAGAATGAACAGAACTGCAATGCCGATCAAGCTGACCATTCTAATTCCTCAATTAATTTTTAAGTCGTTGTTATTATTATTAAAGCAATGTTTGTTGGATATGAGACTTAATGACATCCAATGCAATGCGGTTTTTCCCACCTTGGGTGACAATCACATCTGCTGTGAAACGACTCGGCGCAATGAACTGATGATACATCGGCTTAACGGTGGTTTCATATTGTTTGGCAACAGATTCAATTGTGCGCCCACGCTCCGCGATATCGCGTTTCATACGGCGTAATAAGCAAATATCCAGCGGAGTATCAACGAAAATCTTGATGTCGAATAATGGCTGTAACTCTTGATTAGCCAACAACATAATTCCTTCGATAATGATAACCGGTGCTGACATGAGCTTTTCGGTTTGGGCTAAGCGAGTGTGCGTTTTATAACAGTAGTGAGGGTAATCAACTGACTGCCAATTTTTAAGCGCATGCAAGTGCTCAACCAATAGTTCATGTTCAAATGCTTTAGGATGATCATAATTATTCTTTTCACGCTCTTCCATGGGGAGATGGTCCTGAGCGCGATAATAGTGATCTTCACGAAGTATTTGTACATGTTTACCGTCTTCAGAAAACTCTTTCAGCAAATTTTCAGTAAACAGAGATTTACCCGAGCCAGAAGCACCGGAGATAGCGATAACGAGAGGGGCAGACATACTACTCCGAAATGATAGATATGAGATTGTCTGAAAGATACCAGCGAACGGTGAAAAAGTCAGTTTTCACAGCGCATTTATATTGCAATTTTTATGACAACTCGTAAACCACTACAATGTTAGCCTCTCTGATTAACATCAAGGTAACAAGATTACGATTTGTTGACCATATGGTCAAGTTTTATATTGTGATGAATTATTAAGCAATATTCGCTCAATTACCGGCAGTGCACTTAAGTTATTATGACACTCGATATTCAAGTACTCGTTTGTAATCTTTGCTGTAGCTTACCGGGGGGCTGTGTTTTCGACTGCTATTTACCAATAAAAACAATTTTATTAGGAGCAATATTAGGCAGGGCGTAATTATGCAGTTTAGAACGAGAGCCTTCTCCCTGCGCTTTAGGTGGATAAAATAGCTCTTTCTCTTCTTGATGCTCGACGAATATTTCGTCTAACGCTGAACGTATCTCACTCAGTGTTTTATCTAGATTGGCTCCAAAGTCAGGTCGTTTACGTTTGGTGTGACCCAGTTCGATTAAGCGATAGAAATATTTATTTGCTAACTGAATAAGCTCTTCTGGTACGTCACTACTGTTACTTAGGTTTGCAGTACTGTCTTGCATGCAAAAGTCGATGAGCGCTGCATAAAAGCAAAATGGTTTATTTGATAAGGCGACGCACTCTGGACTATCGCTATAACATAAGCTTTTACTTTTTAAATCAATTGTTAACTGATGGCTTGCCGGTTGCTCAGCCCCCTCAATTAACCCTTTTTCGTTTTCTTTCGCTGCTAAAAGCTTTCTTATACACAAAAAGCTCATAATAAGTGCGAGTAACACAGGTATAGCGCTTATAAAATCCAACAGTTGAAGTGACTTGATTTGATAACCTATAGCAATTTCTTGATCGCTAGTTTGCAAAGAGGTAAACAAGTTCGACTCTGGCGCGGGTTGTATGCTTATTCCTTGAATACTAGTAACCCAAACGGGTGAACTATCGCTTTCTAAGGCTGAATTTAAGGTGTTTATATAGCTGACCACTGAGCGAGCATCCGCTACGGTTTTAAACTTTGGATTCGCTAAACGCAGTTTAGGTAAATCAATGGCAATGCGGTTTTCTATTTTGGCCAAAAATAAACGATTGTTTGCGGATGTCTGATATGTCACACCGACAATGTATGCGCACTGAAACATGAGCCAGATTGAAGCAAAGACAAGGCCGTAAATAATTTTATTTTTCATCGAGCTGGACGTCATGGCTAAGGCTAGAAAGATTGCAATCGTTAGAGTTGAGCTGCAATTGGCTATAATAATCAGATTGAGTTTGCATCGCTAATGTTTGCAGTATTGACTGTATCTCACAAATCAAATCGGTATTTTGGGTTTCCATTTTTAAATACCATTTACTCCCACTGACCTTGGTTTTGATCGGTGTTCTATAATTTGCTGAAAAGCGTTGCTCGTCTTTGTCTTTCCAGAATGAGGAGATGATATCCACTTTTCCAGCGGCTAAAAGATCGCGCAGGGCTTCGTGAGAATTGACGTAAATAATCTCCATACTCGACTCTGAAATGCCTAAATCATTCAACATTCCTTTTGGCACAATATGACCGGAGCGACTACTCGGGTAATCTAACAAGCCGAGTCGTTTACCCCACAAATATTGCTTGGTCAGTTCTGGCTTTTCTTTTAGTGAGATCAAATAAGTAGAGTAATCTTTATACTGAGCAACGGTCTGGTAGCGATAAGTCGTTTCAGCAGCAAAAGCTAACATAACGTTTTCCTTAACTAAGGCTAGATCAGCTATCCCTTTTCCAACATATTGAATGATTTCTTGTTCATTATGGCTCCACTGAACGGTGACCTCGCCGTACTGCCGATTGATCGTTTCACTACTACATAATGACGAAAGTAACTTGCTTGCCATTCCTTGGTCGGTTATAAAAGCAACAAAGATGTCACTATTTTTTACCGATCTTGTTTGGCATGTAAGCGATTGGGAAATTAAATTAGATAAATTTTCGCTTTTTATTACGCTTGAATACACACCCGCATACCAACTGGCTAGCATAAAAATTCCGGATAGGACGGGTAATGTGAATGCGCTGATAGACAAAATGTTAATCTGTACTCAAGTTAAGCGTTTTTACTTATTGAACTGATTTGACCAGTTAGTCTTACTTAAAGCAATAGGTAAGTTTATTTAAAAGAGTTAAGCTGTTGATTTTTAATGATTAATAATAAGAAGTTATGAATGTCGTTAAGGGGTTTTTACTTAGCGAAGATTAGTCACACTGGCTACGTCAAAGTTTGTCACAAATCGTGTCACCTAATGACGTATAAAAATAAAAGTGACCGTTTACAATAAAAGTAAGAAAGCGGGCAGGGAATTTTTGACCAATTAGTCAGATTGTTTGGTTATTGGTCAGTGCAGTAATATAAATGCAATATAAAAATAAAATAATAGCGGCATAAAAATTAACACGATTTACTACTCACAAACCTTAGGAAACACACAATGCTAAGAAAAACTAAACTCACGAGCATCGCGCTAGCGGTAGCCATGTCACTAGGCATGTCTTCTGTTGCTGTTGCGCAAACCACCTCTTCTGGTATGACTGGGCAAATTGTTGGTCCAAATGGAAATCCTGCAGAAGGTACAGTTGTTAAAGTTACTCACGTTCCTACTGGCGCTGTTAAGACGGCGACAGTTAACTCTGCAGGTACTTTCAACTTAAATGGTTTACGCGTTGGTGGTCCTTACACGATCGAGCTGGATTCAAATACGTTTGCTGATCAAACGATTGAAGAGGTATACCTAAGCCTAGGCGAAACGGCTCCGATTAACCGTATGTTAGCTAACGAAGAGAACATCGAGCGCATTTCAGTATCAGCAGCGCAAGTTAGCAGTTTATCGTTTGGTAAAATTGGTCCAGGTGCTAACTTTGATCTAGAAACGCTACAAACGGCACCTGCTATTAACCGTGACCTCACGGATATTGTAAGAATTGACCCTCGTATTTATGTTGATGAAGGCGGTAGCGGTGGCATTCAATGTGTGGGTAAAAGCCCGCGTTTCAACAGCTTGACTGTTGATGGTGTTCGTATGAATGACTTGTTCGGGCTTAACTCTAATGGTTACCCAACAGAAAGAATGCCTTTTTCTTACGACGCTATTGAAGGTGTTGCAGTAGAAATTGCCCCATTCGACGTTATCTATGGTGGTTTCTCAGCATGTAATATCAGCGCTGTTAGTAAAACAGGAACTAACGAAGTTCACGGTTCTGCATTCTATGATTACGGTAGCAACGATCTACGTGGTGATTCTTTAGAAGGTGACGATATCGAAATCGGTGACTACACAGAAAAGCGTTATGGCTTTAGTGTTGGTGCCCCACTGATTAAAGATAAGTTATTTATCTTTGCTGCTTATGAAAAACTAGAAGGTGCAAACCTGTTTGATCGTGGTGTTGCCGGTTCTGGTGCAATCAATGAAGTTGCTCTTACGCAAACCCAATTAGATGACATTATCCGTATTTCTAATGATTTATATCAGTTTGACCCAGGCACTGTTCCTTCAAGCCTTGCTAATGAAGATGAAAAACTACTTGTCAAATTGGACTGGAACATAAACGAGCAACATCGTGCGTCTTTCACGTACAACTGGAATGATGGCAACAATTTTGCTGAATCTGACGGCGATTCTGATGAGTTTGAGTTATCTAGTCATTTGTACGAACGCGGTGCAGAACTTACTTCTTATTCAGGTGTATTGTATTCTGACTGGAGTGATAAATTCTCTACCGAGGTGCGAGTTTCTTACACAGATCTAGATAATCGCCAAAACTCACTTACAGGTGATGGCACTCTTGGTGGCAACGACTTTGGTGAGGTAAAACTCTTTTTAGATGATGTCACAGTTTACTTAGGTTCAGATGATAGCCGTCAAGTGAACGACTTGAACTGGGAAGCACTTAGCTTGATGTTCCGTGGTAATTATTACTTCGATAATGGACATACTCTTACGTTTGGTTACGAGAGTGATGACCTAGATATCTTTAATATATTCGTTCAACATGCTGAAACGTCGCTTTCTTTTGGCAGCATTGCTGACTTTGAAAATGGTATCGCAAGTGATGTTGAATATGGTCATGCCTATTCAGGTGATATTAATGACCGAGCTGCTGAGTGGGGCTACACATCTCACAGCACTTACATCCAAGATGACTTCTATTTAACTGATGACTTAAAAGTTGTAGCGGGACTACGTTATGACTGGATCACAACATCTGATAGACCTGTAGAGAATGCAGACTTTCTTGCCGGCAACGGGTACAGCAATACTGCTAACTTGGACGGTGTAAGCTTGCTTCAACCGCGTATTGGTTTGAACTATACCCTAAGTGACAGTACTGAAATCCGTGGTGGTGTTGGTCTTTTCTCTGGCGGTAACCCGAATGTTTGGATGACCAATAATTACCAGAATACTAACGTAACTGGCGGTGAAGTAGACGGCGGTGATTTTGGTTATGACGACGGCTCGCGCAGTTTATTCGACGATGATGTTGTCTGGGTAAATGTTGAAGATGGCGCACCAGTTGGTCCAGGCTATGGTGTTCCTTCTGAACTTGACGACTTGTTGGACAGTGGCGCCGCTGGTAATTTTGAATCGAATAACTTAGATCCAGATTTTAAAATGCCAAGTGAGTGGAAAGTATCCGCGGGTATTACGCACGTTACAGACTCTGATTACATTTTAAACGCAGACTTATTAGTGTCGTTTACGCAAGACCAAGCGATGATCAAATATATTGGCATCGAAGAGGTTGGGTTTACCGATGAAGGTTATATTGATTACGACAGAAACGGTTATGGCTCACTTGAGTTAACCAATTCTGATGAAGTTTCTACTTCATATTCATTGACGGGTACGTTAGAAAAGTCTTGGGATAATGGTTTACGTTTGGTAACGGGTTATTCTTATAGCCACGCAGAAGACGTACAACCTATGACTAGCTCAGTTGCATTTTCTAATTATCAATACAGAGCGTTTACCAATCCGAATGAAGACGTATCTTCATTGTCAGATTGGAATATTGAGCACCGTTTTACTGCTAACCTAAGTTACTCTGTCGAGTTAATTTCGGGTTTAAAAACCAGCTTTAATATGTATGCCCTAACTCAATCGGGTCGCCCATATAGCTATGTTCGTACAGATGGAAACAGCATTTTCGGTTTCACACCTTTCTTAGATAACAATGACGGACTTACGAGCGCTCCATTACCGATTGGAGTTGATCGTAACGAAGAAGAAAGTGATTGGTGGACGAAAGTTGATCTTGCTGTTAGACAAGAAATCCCAGCATTTGCTGACGGTCATTCTGCAACAGTTAGCTTAACCATAGATAACTTCACTAACTTCCTGAATGATGACTGGGGTATCTTGGAAGAGGTTTCATTCAACACAGCTCAAATCGGCAATACTTCGCCTGAGCGTCGTCAAGGTGATGCATCTTTGTGGGAAATGCGTATTGGTGTTAACTACAGATTTTAATCATTAAATGATTATGCTAAAAAGCCGGCTCTTAGCCGGCTTTTTTATTGGTGTTAAGGATGTAGAAATGTATAAAGTTGTTGGTTTATTGATATTACTTGCAGGAGTTTGTTTTGTGGGAGAGGCGAAAACAGTGCGGTTCGCGACCTTTAACGTAAGTATGGAAGCAAGTAATTACTTACCCAGAGGCGCTGCTCCAACTGGAGATGAGCTATTTGAAAACTTGAAAGCGGGTGATAATCAGCAGATCCGGAATATAGCGGAAATTATTCAGCGCATAAAGCCAGACATTATTTTGCTCAATGAGTTTGATTACACTGCGGAGGCGAGTAACGGCGTACATCCATTTTTAAATCATTATTTAGCTATTTCTCAGCAGGGAGAAAAGCCGATCGATTACCCGTACTTCTATACTGCACCTGTGAACACGGGCGTTGCTTCAGGCGTAGATTTAAACAATAACGGAGTTAGCTCAGATCTCGGTGGTGATGCATTTGGCTTTGGGTTATATCCAGGGCAGTACGGCATGCTCTTGTTGAGCAGATATCCTATAGAGCTAGATAAAATTCGTACCTTTCAGCACTTCTTGTGGAAAGACATGCCAAATGGGTTGCTAGACAGCGTGAAAGCCGAAGGCGGCTCAGATTGGTACTCACCTGAGGCAAAAGCTGTCTTTAGGTTATCATCTAAATCTCACTGGGATGTACCAATTATGATAGATGACAAAATACTCCATGTATTGGCTAGTCACCCGACACCTCCCGTATTTGATGGGCCCGAAAACCGTAACGGTAAACGTAATCATGATGAGATCCGCTTTTGGAACGATTACGTCTCTCCAGGCAATATGGCTGAATATATTTACGATGATAAAGACCAAAAAGGTGGAATTAATAGCGATAAATTCGTGATTTTAGGTGACCTAAACGCTTCCGCAGAAGAAGGTGATGGAAACAAAGAAGGTATTGGTGCACTACTCAATAATACAAAGGTGAACAGTAATAACATACCGTATAGTGAAGGTGGGGCCTTGCACAGTCCTAATAACCCTCAGGGGGCATGTCATACGGCTTTCTGGCGAATGCGTGCTGACTATGTTCTACCTAGTAAAACGTTAGGCGAGGTGAGTGCCAGTGGCGTATTTTGGCCGATACCTCAAGATCCTTTACATCGATTGATAAAAGACCGTCAGGCATCATCTGATCATCGATTGGTATGGGTGGATGTAGATCTGGCTGAGTAATTAGTTGCATTAACACCACCCAATAGGCGGCGAACCTATACAGGCTTTAATACGAGTATAGGTGTCTCGTTAAGCGCTAAACGTTTTCGAATAGCGCTTCTACTCGCATACGTATCTCTTCGATTTTACTGATATCAGAGGGGGCGATAAAAATAGTATCGTCGCCGGCAATCGTCCCTAAAACACCGTCTTTTTGACTTAGAGAGTCTAGTAGCCTTGCAATGAGTTGTGCGGCACCTGGGCTTGTGCGGATGATGATCATGACATTGTTATGCACTATGTCTAATACCAATTGGCGAAGCGGGCTGCGAGCGGTGGGCATGCCAAGTTCTGGAGGCAAGCAATACACCATATCGCCTCGTGCGTTGCGGGTTCGCACGGCGCCAAATTTACTGAGCATACGTGAGACTTTTGACTGACTGATATTATCGAAGTGTTGCGTTTTGAGCGCATCAACAATATCACCTTGAGAGCCAAAATTTTCGGCCTTTAAAATGTCTTTAAACGCCTTGATGAGTTCTTCTTGCTTATTAGTAGCCATATATTCCTCTGTTTATAGTGGCTATTTTGCCTTAGTACTTGAAGTTAAGCAATTTGCCCACACATTCAAATTCGAACAATTTCAGCTAAGCATTTATTTGTTTTTTCGCTGGTCTTGCATTAGTGTTTCGTTCGCGAATTGATTAGCATTCCACAGGAGAGAATTATGAAAGTAGCGGTATTAGGTGCAGCTGGCGGTATAGGCCAAGCATTATCATTGTTGTTAAAAACTCAATTGCCAGCTGGTACAGAGCTAGCCCTTTACGACGTAGCCCCTGTCGTACCTGGCGTTGCGGTTGATTTAAGTCATATCCCTACTGACGTAAAAGTTGAAGGTTTCGGTAAAGACGATCTTGCCAAAGCGTTATCAGGCAGTGACATTGTACTTATTCCTGCCGGTGTTCCGCGTAAACCTGGTATGGATCGCTCTGATTTGTTCAATATTAATGCTGGGATCGTAAGAAACCTAGTAGACGGTGTTGCTGATAACTGTCCAGAAGCATGTGTATGTATCATCACTAACCCAGTTAACACGACGGTAGCTATTGCCGCTGAAGCGTTGAAGGCGAAGGGTGTTTACAATAAAAATAAATTGTTCGGTGTGACTACACTTGATGTTATTCGTGCTGAAACTTTCGTTGGTAACTTACGTGGTTTGAATCCTGCTAATGTGCATGTTCCAGTTATTGGCGGCCACTCTGGTACAACTATTCTTCCGCTACTTTCTCAAGTAGAAGGTGTTGAGTTTACTGATGAAGAAGTCGCAAGTTTAACAACTCGCATTCAAAACGCAGGTACTGAAGTAGTTGAAGCTAAAGCAGGTGGCGGATCAGCGACCTTGTCTATGGGCCAAGCAGCTGCTCGTTTCTGTTTATCATTAGTATCTGCGATGCGCGGTGAAAACGTTGTCGAATATACTTATGTTGAAACGAACAGTGATGATGCACAATTCTTCTCTCATCCAGTTCGCTTGGGTAAGAATGGCGTAGAAGAGATTCTACCTTACGGTGAGTTGAGCGACTTTGAGCAAAAAGCAAAAGAATCTATGCTTGAAGGACTTCGCGGAGACATCAAATTAGGCGTTGAATTCGTTAATAACTAATTTGTGCCGTTATTATAAGAAAACCAGCGTATGCTGGTTTTTTTATATCTACTATTCAGCAAATTAATATTGCAAGGTCGAAGCACACGTGGGGTTAAGCTGCCATTGGGTCTTGGCCTAACGGCTTAGTTGGGCGTGTAGCAATATTTGGATCTTTAATCTGGCCTGCAGTGCCTGCCACAAGAGGGGTATTTGCTGACGCGATACGCACTGAAGCTAACTTTGCATCAATACACTGGCGTATATCGTTAGCGGTATAACCCGAGCGCACTTTAATGCGTACATGAGGAATGCGTGCCGCATCTAATGCGCCGCTGACGAACCAATCACGCTGACGTTTATAGCCATCTTTACCGTTTTGCGTAGCATGTACGAGATCAATTGCGATGACGGGAGACATATCTCCTTTGGCGCACAACACAAAATCAAGATGCCGTCCGCTCGTGCGACTTAAGGCGCTTTTGGCGGCTTTTTTGTTAAGACTGTCTCTCGTGGCAATGACATCTGAGAGCTTAACGCGACACATGACTCTGAACTGATTGCCTACCGCTTCATCGATAAGTGCGAGAAAGCTGCGTTCTACTGGAGTGAATAGATTTTGTCTCTTCTTAAATGGGAAGGTTAAGCTGGGTTCATTTAATTTTACCGCGCCAATTGCCACTACGATTAATATCATCATTAAGATAATTGCCAATTCCATACCTGCTCCTAAAGACCTGCCAAATATTTGACAGTTTTCGCCTGTGTTGATGTCTACAGGAGATATAGCAAAGAGAGTGCCAGAGCGTTGTATTGCAAAAGTGTGAGTAAAATTAGTGAGAATTAACGAGGATATCCACTTGGCTGCCAGTGCCATCGCGAGAAATCACTATAATGGTCTGATCGTTTGCATGACGCATTAAAACCCGATTTTGTGACACGCTTTGGTTCACGGGGCCGTCTATTTGTTGACGGAAAAAATAAGCAAGCTCATTAGATGCTTGCTTACTATGATAAGTCAGCGAAGCGGGGAGTTCGTCCGCGAAAACATGGCATACACTGGCATCCGATGTTAGCTGCACATTGTAAAAGGTTGAAGGGCACGCAGAACCTGAGGCTGTTGCTGTTTTCACGCCTAGACTTTCGCCGTGCAACGAGTGTGAAAATACCAGACTGAAGAGTAAACAGCCTAGCGCGCGTTTAACGAATTCTGTTGTTATTGGCATAAGAAACCTTTTCTGAAGGAGCATCATAATAAATATCTCATGTATGACTGGCAAACTTTGATAGCGTATCTTAGGTATAGGATCTTATTGATGGGTATGGTACTGATGAAGGAGGGAAAATGAATATTATAAGAGAATATTTGCGCTTGGCGGTTTTTGCCATGGGGTTACTTTCAGGCGTGCAAATTCCAGCGTTTATTGATCAGTATCAAAAGCGCGTTGACGCCCACTTGCTCGAAGCTCGACAAAATTTAGCTGGGTTTAAACAAACCGCAGAGCGCTATTTTAAGGGGGATATGAGGGCGCTTATTCATCATTATCGCAGCAGCCCAGATGCTGTATTTCAGCAAGATGCTAAGAATGTCCAGCTTATATATGAGCGATCAAGGCTACTACAAAATCAATGGGATAATTTAAACACTGGGGTCGTTGAACGAGCTTATTATCTTGCGCGCCACTATAATCCGCAGATTTTGCAGGAAACGGTCAGCCAATATAGTTATACCGTGCCTTTGGAGCCCGCCGCTCTCGGGTGGGGAATATGCATCGCATTATTATTCGCTGCTGTGTTTGATATATTAATAGGCTTAAGTGCTAAAACCTGTTCGGTGTGTTATCACGCCGCACGCAATAAAGCGAAATTGAATCATTAATTCTATCGCTATTTGTCTGTTGATATGAAAAAGCCGGCTCGCCTAGCGACGAATCGGCCTAATTATAATCTAATTAATGCTGACTATAGTTAGAGGTTATTCTGATTCGTGAGGATAACGAACTGAATAACGCATCGTTAATTGCTGCCCTTCAACAAACGTCTTATATTCTTGACGACTAATCTTGTCATCGCTGTCTACATCGGCGTTATCAAAATGTTCTGATATTTCAGCGTCTTTTGCTTCGCCTTTGCTGATAAAGCCATTGTTGTCTGAATCGACTTCAGCAAATGTTTGCTCGATGGGGGCTGGCTGCTTAGGGGCTTTTAAAGCCGGATTATCACTTTCTAGATCAGAGTTAATCGTCACATCTGCTGATTCAGTTAACTTTTGTTGATCTTTACTCGCTTGCTCAGTTCCTTCTAATGACTGGTCTTCAAGCTCTTTGTGGATAGCATTTGCGTTGTGGTCGACAGTATCTTGGCCCTCAACACTAAGCTCTTTTGCATTATCTAATGCATTTTGTGCATTAGACTCTGCATCTTTCATCGCCATCTCACTATCTTCACGGGTGTTAACGTCATCATGAGCATCATGTTGAGTTAGCTGAGTATCGACTTTTGCGTTACTGGTTTGTGCATTGGCGGAAATCGCATCTTGTTTAGCTTGACTTAGGCCGTCAGTGTCTATTTCGCTTTCTGCATTATCTATCGTGCTTTTCGCATCATCCATCGAATCAGCAGAATTTGTTCCAGCGGTTTGTTCAAGCGTATCACTTACATCAGCTAACGGCAGATCTGCTTCGCTGTATACACTGGCATAGGTATTAAACTCTCTTGGGCTAAGTTGACCGTCTTCATCTTCGTCAACTTTGACAAAGTAAGTCCAGACGTTATCTTGGTTCGCTTCTCCTTGGGAAATAAACCCGTCTTTATTGGTATCTAAGGCGGCAAATGTTTTGTCAGTAGGTGTTGATGCAGATTCTGATACTTCTACTTCCTGCTGCGCAGCTATTGCAGATGTTGCCATTACACCTGTAATGATTGTTGCTAAGGTAAGTTTTTTCATAATTTGTTCCTCGCTTCGTGTATCTCCGTAAACCACAAGGAGAAGTTACTTTCGAAGAACTTAATTCATAACCCGTGCCATGAAATTAAATTGTTTAATTTCAATGCATTAGGTTTTATATTGCAACTTTGTTAATCTTATGTTGCGTAAGTTTGGCGACTCAAAGTGAAAAAAATTCACAAAGGAAGAAGACAGTCAGAGCAGTCATAGATACAAAGAAAGGGGCTTTGAACGTGAGACACTAAAGTGATTGTCTCACGTGGATTTTAACCGAGTTAATTTCAACCGAGTTCATTTCAACCGAAATTAAACCGTGAACGACGCGCCACAACCACAAGTTGTTGTCGCGTTTGGATTATTCACTAAAAAGCGTGAGCCTTCTAAACCTTCAGTGTAATCAACTTCTCCGCCTACTAAGTACTGTAAGCTCATTGGATCGACGACCAATGTCACTTGGTCTTTATCAATTGTGGTGTCTCCGTCGTTGACCTTTTCGTCAAATGTAAAGCCATATTGAAAGCCGGAGCATCCGCCACCGGTGACGTAAACACGTAATTTTAAATTTGGGTTTTCTTCTTCATCGACTAGCGCCTTCACTTTACGTGCGGCGGCGTCAGAGAATTCAATTGGAACTGCTGTTTGCACCGACATAAATTACCTCTGTGTATACAAATAAGTGAATGGGGGATAGCGCGGATCGTAAGATTTTACGGTAAGCGAGCTATATAATGGCGCCATTATCTAATACCTGACTAATCTAATCAACTATTCGCTGCTTGATAGTCGCCAATCAAAGGTTTTATTTAATTCTCCGAGCTTGCGTTTGTACTTATAAACCTCGGCGCCGATGACCACTTTTTCAACTAAGAAGTGTGGTGGTAAGGTAAATTCTTGTTCTAGCATTTGAAAATATTTAAAGCGAAACTTGATAGTAGCACCTTGTTCGATCAAATCGGTTAGCGTGTAGCTAGTGGGTTGACCATTTTCACTACCATGTAAAACAATGTGCAAGTTACCGTTAAGCGTGGCCTTAATTTTATCTTGTTGTAAAAGCACTAACTTCAGTCGGTAAAAGTGTTCACTTAGAGTTTTTTCTATAGCAAAGCCGTCAATGGCTAGACCCGTTGCACTTAATTCGGGGGCCATCACCTGTTGATAAAAAGTAAGTTCCTTACGCAGTGACGCTTCTCGTTCTAATGCTTGTTCAATGTTATCGGTTAATTTGTCTTGTGTTGTTTTTGCGATCTGTAATTCGACGCTCATCACATTTACCTGTTGTGACAAGGTCGCGTTCTCGACCCGTAAACTCTCGCTGCTACTCTCGAGTTGCTTTAAATGAGTTTGCTGCTCGTTGCTGAATTTATAGCCTAAAGAAAAAGCTAAATACGCGGTGAATATTAAAATAATTAAACAGAGGGCGTAAAATTGATAAGGACCGTGACGTTGTTTTAACTCTGAATAATCTACCAATTGCTTAGCCTTGCCCACATAATGATATCAAAAATTTAAGGTAACCCCTTACATTACAGCGGCTTGTGATAAGATGATGCCATTCTATAAGGTATTAATAGCGCTAATATATGTCCCTAGATGCATTTCGACAAGAGCTGGCTACTCCACGTACCTCTATTCAGTTGTGTGCTCTGGGGATTATTGGTGGTGTTTGTGCCGCCTCTGTGATCATCTTGTTCAGGTTAAGCGTTGAATGGTTGCAACTCATCTACCTTGATGAGGTGAATGACTTTACATCATTATCTGGGCCAGAGCGCTTGCTCATGCCCATCATCGGTGTCGTGCTTATTCTTTGTGTTGCTTACCTTACCGGTTTTAAACACTACCGTATGGGTATTCCCTTCGTTATCCATCGCGTTAAACAACGATTTGGTCATATACCGTTTCGTACCACAATTAATCAATTCTTTGGTGGAGCATTTGCCTTAGCGAGCGGCTTTTCCGTAGGACGGGAAGGACCGTCGGTACATCTCGGTGCAGCGGGTAGTAGCTTCTTCGGTCAATGGTTCAAACTGCCGCATAATAGCATTCGTATTTTGTCTGGCTGCGGGATTGCAGCCGGTATTTCAGCGTCATTTAACACGCCTTTTGCTGCCGTCATTTTTGTGATGGAAGTTGTGCTACGAGAGTATAAAATTCACATTTTTATTCCCATCATGCTGGCAGCTGCATGTGGCACCGTCATGACAAGAGCGGTTTTCGGTCAGGCACAAGAAATTGATTTTATCGAATTCTTTGAGTTTAGCCGCTGGATATACCTTTATTTGATCTTGTTTGGTATTTTGCTCGGTGGCCTTGCTACTTTGTTTAATAACGCCCTGATGAAAGTGATGTACATGTTTCAGCGTTTCAACATGATAAAGCGTTTATTGATCGCCGCATGTATTACGGGGGCTGTAGGATACGTGTTGCCTCAAGCGTTGGGAGCACATTTCTTTTCGGTGCATGATATGGTGTTGCAACAACAGAATGTTATGTTGCTTGTGGCAGTACTTTGCGCCAAGTTTTTCATAACGATTATTGCTATTGGCTTGGGTATTCCTGGCGGAATAATGGGACCGGTATTTGTGCTTGGTATGCTAAGCGGCGCATTATTGGCCGCACCGCTAGGCTTAGCCCTAGATAATATGGAGCAACTTAGTGGTAGCTTTGCTTTATTAGGAATGGCTGGGTTGATGACATCAGTGGTACATGCGCCGCTTGCTGCATTGTCGGCTGTGATGGAACTGTCTTATAGTCCAGAACTGATACTCCCTGCTATATTGGTCATTGTACCTGCGTATGTAACCTCAACGCAATTTCTCGGCAACAGCTCTATCTTTATTCGGCAACTCGACTATCAAAAGTTACCTTATAGTACATCATCAGTCTTAGAAGCATTGCAAAAAACCGGCGTGTTGGCGGTGATGGATAGAGAATTCAAACTATTTAACAATGCCCAGCAGCATCATATTTTACAGTTTTTAGAAACCTCGCCAACTCATCCAGTTGTGCAGCGCAACAGTGTAGAAATTGATGTGCAATATTCACTGGTCCAATATGATATTAGTCTTAGCCGTGAAGAGTCGTCATTGGCATTCTTTACTATGCAAGGTGTTTCTTTTCAGTCAACGTTAGCCGAAGTTTACCAGATACTCCAAAGCAGCAGAGAAGGGGCGGTGTACATATATGAAAAGGAGCCGAGCAATATTACAGGAGTCATTACTTGGAATATGCTGCGTAGCTATTTGCATAAGGCGCAATACTGACACAATTGTGAATTTTTAATATTCGGAGAACTTCTCTATGAGCATATTGTGGCTCAAAGCGTTACATATATTTTTTATGATTGCATGGATGGCAGGTATCTTTTATCTGCCAAGATTGTTTGTATACCATGCTGAAACTGAGAACCAAGCGGTGCGTGATCAATTTAAGATTATGGAGCGTAAGCTATGGTTTTTTATTACGCCATTCGCTTTATTAACGTTAGTATTCGGTATTAGTTTGATTTACCAGTACGGCACAAATTGGTTAGCTAGTTCGGGCTGGTTACATATAAAGTTACTACTAGTAGTGCTATTGTATGGTTATCATTTTTACCTCTTTTATTTATTAAGAGTCTTTGCCCGAGACGAAAATACACACTCATCGCGCTTTTACCGCTTCCTGAATGAAGCTCCTGTATTGGTTTTACTGGCAATTGTGAGTTTGGCTGTTGTTAAGTTTATTTAGCCTGCTATTTAGGTGTACAAAGGCTCACAAAATTAAGTGTGTAAATATTTGTAAAACCACCAAGATGAGGTTTGCGTTACATGTGGTTTTTGCTAATCTGAGATGGTGAAAAATTAATCAGGGAACGACATGATATGGATGTTGTGCAGGTAAGATTACATACCCTTTTGCGACAGACAGATATCGCATTTGAGGAGTATAAAAAACACCCAAACTCAACAGAGCGAGCAAAAGCCTATGAAGCGGCTAAGTTAGCACTGGATGAACACATTGCCAGCATGCGCGTTTCTGTTGAAGCGCGTTTGAAATGATCAATCAGGGTGTATTGCTGGTCAATCTTCCCAATGATTACGCCAATCTACCTCATAAGTTGCACAATAGACGGTTCGCTTTCGTGAATATGACATTGATGTGACATCAAGCATTTAACCCTCAGCTAAGAAAATGTTATCATTTGGCGATTATATGGCGCCAACGTATAGCCCTAACCACAAGTTAACTGCTCTGCAACGTCGCCCGTCTATTTCTAATTACAGAGTCAGATTTAATGTCAGAAGATTTAACCCAGCATTACTCGCAAATTCTATCGATTTTGGGTGAGGACACTCAGCGAGGTGGATTAGTAGATACGCCTAAGCGCGCAGCAAAAGCGATGCAGTTTTTAACCGATGGTTATGAGAAGAACCTTGATGACGTGGTTAACGGTGCGATTTTTGAGGCCGACACGGATGAAATGGTTGTTATTCAGAATATTGAATATTATTCATTGTGCGAACATCACATCTTACCTTTTATTGGTCAGTGCCATATTGCGTACCTACCTAAGGGCAAGGTACTTGGTTTGTCTAAGTTTGCTCGTATCGTGGATATGTACGCGCGCCGCTTACAAATTCAAGAAGGGTTAACTAAGCAAATAGCCGATGCTATTCAAGAAGTAACAGGCGCGGCTGGTGTTGGTGTGATTATGGAAGGTAAGCACATGTGTATGATGATGCGCGGTGTGCAAAAGCAGAATTCCTCTATGGTTACCTCTGTGATGTTAGGTGGAATGCGTAACTCTGACGCGACTCGTAACGAGTTCTTGCGACTCATTGGTAAATAACCCTTCATTATTTTATAAGGTCAATTCCAAGACTACTCAAATATGCCAATACTGACTTAGTGACAGTATTGGCATGATTTTATCATGCGTGTTTCCCCAGCGCGTTTAAACCTGAAAACGACACACTTTTGCTCCAATATGGTGCGCACGCATCATTTTTGTATGGAATTACTATGATATTAAAAACGACTCTTTTTATGCATTCTATTCGTCAAACACTAAAAACTCTGCTTTTATTCACTGCCGTCGTCTTGCCTAGTGCCATATTGGCAGGACAAGTAAGCGCTAGACAAAGTGACACAATCCATGAGTATGGCCCAAGAATATTTAATGTTGAGAACAAATGGACCGCTATCGTTGCAGCCTATGAACCTGAAATTAAGGCAATTGACGCGGCGATAGCCAAATTACCGGATGCAAAAATCACCAAAACGGTCACATTTCAGGGGGTTAAATATCAGTTAGGCACTTACAAAGGTGAGCCTATTGTTATTTTCACTACTGGTATCAGCGTGCCAAATGCAGCAATGACTATGCAAATGGCGTTAGATTATTTTCCTATTGATCGGGTGATCATGATGGGCATTGCAGGCGCGATAAGCAGCGAGTTCTCTCCAGGGGATATTGCTGTGCCAGCTAGATGGTATTTCCATGATGAGTCGGTGTACGTTAACCCCTCTAAAGAAATGGATGGGGAGTTTGTTCTGCCCGATTACTATGAAAAGTCACTGGCATCATTTCTAGAACGCCGCAAGCAAGACCCTCATTCTCCAGCGTACGAAAATTTTGGCTTTATCCACCCAGAGGAAATGGCGGTCATCAAAGAAGGGTGGGACAGCCCGAGACAAATGCCATATTTTACCGCTTCTAGTGAGTTACTAACATTAACTCAAAAAGCCGTGGATAAAGTGAGCCCAATTGCCATGCCTTCCGGCAAAGCTATAAAAGTTAAAGTAGGTGGAAATGGAGTAACAGGCTCAGTGTTTTTAGATAACGCTGAATACCGCAAATGGGTACGCCGTGTATTTAACGCAGACGTATCTGAAATGGAATCAGCAGCAGTGGCTCAGGTCTGTTTCGTCAATGATATCGATTGGGTGGTTATTCGTTCAATCAGTGATTTGGCTGGTGGCCAGCAAGGGAAAAATGTTGAAAATGTATTTGATGGAATTGCTTCAGGCACGGGGGCTAAATTGTTGCTTGGTGTTTTAGACGAAGTGGTGGCACTGCCTGCTAAATAGATTGAAAGATGCCTTATAACAAAAAAACACCGCCTTAGAGCGGTGTTTATATATTTCATAATGCGATTTACGAAAGCGTAAATTATGCGTCTTCGCGCTCTACTACAGCGTTGTGATATACATCTTGCACATCATCGCAATCTTCTAGCATGTCCATGAATTTATCGAACATAGCAACATCATCACCAGATACGGTGCTTTCTGTTTGCGGCACAAAGGTAATTTCATCAGCGTCGAATTCAAGCTCTGGGTTATCATCAGTTAATGCTGTGCGGGTTTTGAAATATTCAGTATGGGGGGCGAAAACTGTGATGACGCCGTCTTCGCACTCTACTTCAGTTACGTCTACGTCTGCTTCCATTAGCACTTCTAGTACCGCATCTTCGTCATCACCCGGGAAAGAAAACACCGCTTGATGATCGAACATATGGCTAACTGTACCTGTTACGCCGATTTTAGAGTTTGTTTTAGTGAAACAATTACGTACGTCAGTAATGGTGCGGTTGTTATTGTCAGTTAAGCAATCAACAATCACCATACATCCACCCGGCCCGAAGCCTTCGTAACGGGCCGGCGTGAAGTCTTCACCTGCACCACCTGCTGCTTTATCAATGGCTTTATCTATAACATGGCTTGGCACTTGGTCTTTTTTAGCCTTGTCGATTAAGCGTCGCAAAGATAGATTTGCTTGGGGATCGGTACCGCCGTTTTTAGCCACGACATAAATTTCTTTACCGTACTTAGAATAGACTTTGGTTTTAGCGCCAGCCGTTTTTGCCATGGCAACTTTACGTACTTCAAACTTTCTACCCATTTATGTTCTCTTCTTAATTATACAAATATAAGGATATGACTCAGATTTTACCGATAAATACAGGAATTGTACAAACGCCGTAATAATGGGTTTTGCCACGTTTGCATGTGAAATTTAAGGTAAATGCTCAGTCGCTAAATAATCATGTGATTGCATTTCTTTTAGCCGGCTTAGACAGCGACGAAATTCAAAATTGAGAGTCCCCTGAGTATAGAGTTCCTCAAGAGGCACTTCTGCTGACATGATCAGCTTAACATTTCGCTCATAAAATTCGTCTACCATAGCGATAAATCGTCTAGCAATATCGTCTACTGACTGTCCCATTTGTTCAACATTGGCCAGTAAAATAGAGTGATAGCAGCGGCTTAATTCCATGTAATCAGTTTGACTGCGGGGGCCATCGCACAGTGCACGAAATTCAAACATTGCAACGCCTTCGGCATGATGAATAGCGGGTATTTTTCGGCCTTTTATTGTGATGGATTCATCATGATGACATTCGTCAGGTGCTAGTTGTGTAAAGTACATAGACAAGTTGTTGTTTGCAGTCTCATCAAGGGGATAGTGATAAATTTCGGCTTGTTTTAATGTGCGTAATCGATAATCAATGCCGCTGTCTACATTCACAACTTGGGTATGCTGATTGATCAACGCAATGGCCGGTAAAAATCGAGCTCGCTGTAAGCCATTGCGGTATAACTCGTCAGGAATGATATTCGAGGTCGCGACCAGTACTATCCCATGACTGAACATTTCTTCCATTAGTGTGCCCAAAATCATGGCATCGGTAATATCTGAAACAAAAAACTCATCGAAACATATTACTTTGGCTTCGCTGGCAAATTTTGTCGCAATCATTTTTAACGGATCGGATTTACCACCAAGCGCTTTTAGCTCTTCGTGTACTCGATGCATAAAACGGTGAAAATGCACGCGCATTTTCTTTTCAAAAGGAAGGCAATCATAAAAGGTATCGACTAAGTATGTTTTACCTCGACCGACGCCTCCCCAGAAATATAAACCTCTGATTGGTTGTGCAGGTGTGTCTTTACCAATGACGAATTTTATTTTCGCCCAAAGGCCCGGCTCTTTGTCAGGCGCGACAAGATCATCAAAAAGGCGTTGCAAATGTTTAACTGCATTGGCTTGGGCTGGGTCAGAATGAAAGTCGTCGCGTTGCAGATCCGATTGATATTTTTGCCACGGGGTTAAAGCTGACATTAGGCGTGTCTTTTCCTTTTACTGAATGACCTTAAAAATCACTAAGCTAATCTTATTGAGGTATTGAATCCAAATTTAATGACCGCATAAATGCGTGACAAGGGTATAATATCAAAATGTGGTGTTTTTTGCGCTGTATGCCGTGCATAGATTTTGAAATAGTGCAGCTGGCTTTTGTAGATTAAAGTAATAGTGCACATTATAAGTGTGTATTGCTTTATAAGCTTATTATTGGAGTAAATATGGATTGGGTAATCGGTGTGGTTTTAGTGCTAGTTGGCGCGGTGCTGGGTTTCTTTGTAGCAAAATATGTCTACCTAGATAAAGAGAAGTCATCTAAAGACAATCAAAAAGAGCAAACGTTGAAAGACGTAGTGATTCAACAATCATTAAATCACGTAACAGAAAGTCGTAAAATTGCCGAGCAGCTTGAAAAACAATGCCAGGTTCTTACGCAAAATTTAGACAACTATGAAAGCTCGCTATCGCTTTTGAATACGGATGCTCAAAGCAATAACGTGAGTTTCTTTGGTGATCATGCATCTCCTTTTTTGCAAAATAAGGAGCAAAAGGTCAAACGTGAAAAAGACAGCGCAGATGTGCAACCTTTAGATTTCTCAAATCAGAGTTCTGGTTTATTCAGTGGTAGTGACAATGTTCAACCTGAAAAGCAATCGAAATAACTGAGCTGAGTGTCTTAGGGAACTTTTTAAAGTGCCATGCAGTCTTTGTTTTGTTTATTGAGCTAATAAGTCATCCATGGAGTTATCGTTAAATGAGTAAAGTTACTAACCGCACTGTCATCACCAGTTGCGTTTTTGCGGCAAGCTTAATGATTGCCAGTTCTGCAAGCGCAGCCTTGCCCTTCTTTTCAAGTGACAATGAACCCGTCACCAGCTTGGCTCCCATGTTGGAAAAAACCACGCCAGGTATTGTGACTATTTCAGTCGAGGGAACCCAAGTATCTCGGCAACAGGTTCCTGAAGTGTTTCGTCGATTCTTTGGCGGAAATGGCGAGCAGGTACAAGAACGACCATTTAAAGGGTTAGGTTCAGGGGTTATTATTGACGCCGACAAAGGCTACATTGTCACCAATAATCATGTGGTAGACAACGCAGACGAAATCACAGTTAAGTTAAATGATGGTCGTGAAGTCAAAGCGAAAAAGTTAGGTGCAGATGAGCAAAGTGATATCGCTCTATTAAAAGTCGATACAGACAATTTGAACTTAGTGGCTGTTCCTCTAGCTGATTCTGACAAAGTGCGCGTAGGTGATTTTGTGGTAGCGATAGGCAACCCCTTTGGCTTAAGCCAAACCGTCACCTCAGGTATTGTTAGTGCTTTGGGGCGCTCTGGCTTAAATATCGGTGGCTATGAAAACTTTATTCAAACTGATGCAGCTATTAACAGGGGTAACTCTGGTGGTGCGCTAGTCAGCCTTAATGGTGAATTAGTAGGCATTAATACAGCTATCTTTGGGCCTAATGGCGGCAATGTAGGGATCGGTTTTGCTATACCAGCAAATATGATGAAAAGCTTGGTGGATCAAATTATCGAGTTCGGTGAGGTGCGTCGCGGACTATTGGGAATTTTAGGTCAGGATGTTGACTCAGGCTTAGCTGAAGCAATGAACCTAGATGTAAGTCGAGGCGCATTTGTTAGTGAAGTTAGTGAAGGTTCAGCGGCTGATAAAGGTGGTATACAAGCGGGCGACATTATCATCGAGATTGAAGGGCGACCCGTGACTAGCTTCCTTGAGTTGCGTGCGAAAATCGGCAGTAAAGGTGCTGGAACCAAAGTAAATCTAACGTTATTGCGCAAAGGTAAAGAGAAAGAAGTGCAAGTAACACTTGGTGATGCAACCCAAAGCACAGTGGCGGCAAAAGAAATTCACCCTGCCTTAGAAGGGGCTACCCTGACCAATGGTAAAACCAAGCAAGGCGTTGATGGTGTAGTAATTTCAGAGCTCACAGCGCGCTCACCTTCTGCGTTAATTGGCTTACAAGACGGCGACGTGATTATTGGTGTTAACCGCCACAAAATCGATAACGTTGTGGACTTGCGTAACGCTCTTGACGAAGCAAAAGGCGTGATTGCCCTCAATGTTAAACGCGGTGTTTCAACGCTTTATCTCGTGATCCGCTAGTTTTATTAAATTAATAGCAGCCCTAACACTGGGCTGCTATTAACTTTTTCCCTTCAGTGTTATTCTTAACCTCTGATAAGTAAGCTTTTATTAGCAGGTCCCTTGAAAGATTCATTAACGTTTTTGATTAAATCGGCCTTCGTCGGTGCCATCATCTCTGGGGTGATACTCCTTCTGGTGCCTGATTTACGCCATGGCAGCAGCTTAAACCTATCTATGTTCAACCCCGTTAGGCAGACTTCTGACAAGCTCAGTTTCAATCACGCGGTGAATGTATCAGGCCCAGCGGTAGTTAATATTTACAGCCAATCAATAGAAAGCGGCAGTATATATAATCGCAGCCAAGCGGTTGAACGCACAAGCCTAGGCTCTGGGGTTATCATGAGTGAAGACGGGCTTATTTTGACTTGTCTCCATGTGATTGCGAATGCCAATAGCATTCTGGTTGGGTTACAGGATGGGCGTCGAGCAGAAGCACAAATAATTGGTTACGACCCTTATACTGATCTAGCTGTGCTTAAAGTCGCCGAAGACAACCTGCATGTGATCCCACAATTAGACGACCCCGGCACTCGGGTGGGCGATCTAGTACTTGCCATTGGCAACCCTTATAATCTGGGCCAAACCATTACGCAGGGCGTTGTAAGCCGTGTAGGACGAAATGGATTAGCTGCATATTTCGATTTTATTCAAATGGATGCCGTGCTCAATGAAGGTAATTCAGGTGGCGCGTTAATTGACAGCAATGGTTATTTAATTGGGATTAATAATGCCAACTTCAAAACATTGGACAGCCAACGACGAGTAAAAGAGGTTGATGGTGTTTCTTTTGCTATTCCATATGGCCTTGCCAAGAAAGTGATGGATGAAATTGTCGCAAATGGTCGAGTGACACGCGGGCAATTAGGTGTAGGCGCCGCAGAGGTTTATGGGCGCTCAGGTATATTGATTACCAGTGTGACGCCAGGCAGTTCTGCTGATAAAGGTGGCATTCAAACCAATGACGTCATGCTTGCAATCAATGGGCAACCTACAGATAGCGTCACCCAAACGTTAGATTTTATTGCGGAAACCAAGCCTGGCACTGAGCTTCAAGTAGAGGTAAGTCGTGGTGGGCAGTTAGTCAATTTAACGGTTGTTGTCGCTGAATTAGGTGCTCAATAAGAGAGCACCGCTAAGCTTAAAGAAGCTTGGTGTTTAGGGAGTTTCATTACACCGTAACCAAGTATTTTTCTGATCTATTGAATACGTTGTATATTTGCACCCAAACCATTTAGCTTGGTTTCAATGTGTTCATAGCCGCGATCTAAATGATAAATACGATCAACTATGGTTTCCCCTTCAGCCACTAAGCCTGCAATCACTAAACTCGCTGATGCACGTAAATCTGTGGCCATAACCTGTGCACCTTTGAGGCTGGACACCCCATGACACACTGCGCTATTGGTTTCTAGGTCAATTTTTGCGCCCATACGCTGTAGTTCTGGCACGTGCATAAAGCGATTCTCAAAAATGTTTTCTGTGACGACACCCGTTCCTTCAGCTACGCAGTTAAGTGCGACAAACTGTGCCTGCATGTCTGTGGGAAAGCCTGGATGAGGCGCCGTTTTAATATTAACGCTTTTAAGAGGGTGACCTTGCATATCTAGCTCAATCCAGTCGACACCTGTGGTGATAACTGCCCCCGCCATAACGAGTTTATCAAGTACAGCATCGAGCGTATCTGGGGCGGCATTTTCACAGCGGATATTTCCTCCTGTGACTGCCGCAGCGATAAGAAAAGTGCCAGTCTCAATTCGGTCGGGTAATACCGCGTAACGGCTACCTTGCAGGCGCTCAACGCCCTGAATACGAATTTTATCACTGCCGGCATGTTTGACGTTTGCACCCATTGCATTTAAGCAGTTTGCCAAATCGACAATTTCTGGCTCTCGTGCTGCGTTCTCTAGCACGGTTTCACCTTCTGCTAAACACGCTGCCATCATCAGGTTTTCAGTCGCGCCAACGCTCACCATATCCATAAAGATATTTGCACCTTTTAGACGCCCATCCACTTTCGCGCGAATGTAACCTGCTTCAACGTCTATTTTGGCTCCCATTTTTTCTAAGCCTTGCAGATGCAAATTAACCGGACGAGCACCGATAGCGCAGCCACCAGGCAAAGACACATTGGCTTCACCATATTTGGCTAATAAAGGACCTAGCACTAGGATCGATGCACGCATGGTTTTGACGAGATCATAGGAAGCGTTGCAATTATTAATTCCGCTGGGATCAATTTCCACCGAATGACCTGAAGTACGTTTCGCGTCAGCGCCTAACTCCGCGAGTAAGGCTAGGCTGGTATTAATATCTCTAAGCTCAGGGACGTTATCAAAATAGCACGTCGAATCGGCTAAAATACTCGACATTAAGATAGGGAGTGCTGCGTTTTTAGCGCCTGAGATGCGCACTGAGCCTTTTAACGGCTTAGACGCTTTTATGAGTAATTTATCCATGAAAATGCTCTTTTGAATGGTACACGAAGGTAAATAGTAGGACTGACTTAATATTGCTAAAGTAGCTTATTGAGGCATATTAAGTAGACGTTCTCGCTTCCATTGTTTTTCAGAGAAGGTTTTAATCGAAATGGCATGCATAGTACCTTGCGCAATAATATCGCTTAAAGGAGCATAAACAAATTGCTGTCTTTTTACTCGGCTCATATCGTCAAATTGATCGCTAACAGCAATAATCTGAAAATGCGAACCATCACCTGTGACGTGAACTTCTGCTAAGCCAAGTTTTTCCATAAGTAATTGTTCTATTTCTGAATTTTGCATAGCCTTCCTAAGATTAAAATTAAACGGTTATTGTAATGGTAAAAAGCGCTCTACGTCGCTAATTTTAGCTAAATTTAACAATGTAGTGGGTGGGTTGGCTATTTTAAATTGAATATTTTTTTGCTTGGTATCACGTATTAAGTTCATTATCCAAGCTAAGCCTGCGGTATCAATGTGTTTTACATTATTTAGATCAAGCGTCAGTGGTTTATCATCGCTTTGAGCACTGGCAAGCTGTTGCAGGCTATTCCGCCAAAAATAAGGAACGGTGTCGCGATTTAAGCTTCCCGAGAGCACAAAGCGCTCTGGGGAAGTCGGATCGTTATCAACAGTCATACGTGATGTGTTTGAATCACTCACTTATATTTCCTTTTTGGCTTGCTCGAGACTGATGGGTTGAGCAATTTTTTCTTTCATAATATCGATGACTTTTTGTATACCATCTTGGCGCAAGATAGATTCATATTCACTTTGTTTGCTAGACAACAAGCTAATGCCCTCAGCAACCATATCATAGGCTTTCCATTCATTCGTTTTGGTATTTTTACGCAGCTTGAATGAAATTTTGATGTCTGGGCGTCCACTTTCTTTCACCACGGCGCGCACGGTGGCGGTTTTATCTTCAGGTGCATCAGGCATTGGCTGAAAGATAACCTCTTGACCATTGTAGTAAGTCAATGCAAGCGCGTAGGTCGTAATTAAATACTGACGGAAGACTTGAATAAATTCAGGGATCTTATCTTTTGGTACTGTTCTGAAATGCTTACCTAATACTTTCAGTGCCGCAAAGTTATAATCGATATACGGGAGTAAATCCTGCTCAATGATATCTCTTAAAATTTCAGGGTTTTTTTGAATTTCAGCGTGCTGATCTTTAATTCTAGCAAAGGTTTCAGAGGCGACATCTTCCAATAACTTGTATGGGTTAACTTCTTCAGCAGCGGCAACACTGCTAAAGATTAAAATGAGTACAGCACTAAATATTTGGGTTATTTGTTTCATAAGGTATTTTTAATCCAACGTTATCAATTAATCATTTTTACTGAACAGGAACTGGCCAATTAAGTCTTCTAGTACTAGGGCTGATTTTGTATCGGAAATGTAATCACCATCACCAAGATCGGCTATGCCGTCAATACTAAAACCAGGTTGAAAGCCAACATACTGCTCACCTAATAACCCCGACGTCAAAATGGAAACTGAGCTTGTTTCGGGGAACTTGTTGTATTCCTGAGAAATCTTTAATGCGACCACTGGCGTATAGCCGTCTGGGTCAAGGCTAATGCTATCAACTCGACCTACTATAACGCCGCCCACTTTAACGGCTGAGCGGGCTTTTAGGCCGCCAATATTATCGAATTTGGCATATAAGGTGTAAGTTTCAGCGCCATTTGACATGCCTTGATTGACCGCTTTTAGCGCTAGTAGTAGCCCAGCTGCTAAGGTCAATACTACAAACAAGCCAACCATTATTTCCACTTTCCGTGACGACATTACTTTCTACTCCTACTCTATACCAAACATTAATGCAGTTAGGATAAAGTCCAGACCTAACACTGCTAAAGATGAAAATACCACTGTTTCTGTGGTCGCTTTGCTTATCCCTTCAGATGTCGGGATGGCGTCGTACCCTTTGAATATTGCGATCCAGGTAATAACGAAGGCAAATACAAAGGTTTTTATAATGCCGTTAACGACATCTTCGTTCCAATCAACGCTCGATTGCATGATAGACCAATAGCTGCCGGCATCGACTCCTAACCAATCAACACCAACAACGTGGCCGCCTAATATGCCCACAGCACTGAAAATTATTGCTAACATTGGCATTGATATGATGCCTGCCCATAATCGTGGAGCAACTATTCGGCGCAATGGGTCAACGGCCATCATTTCTAAACTGCTAAGTTGTTCTGTAGCTTTCATTAAACCAATTTCTGCGGTTAACGCTGAGCCGGCGCGACCTGCAAATAAGAGAGCAGTGACCACAGGGCCTAGTTCACGCAGCAGTGACAGTGCGACCATGGGGCCCAAGCTACCTTCGGCACCGTAGCCGACCAAGATAGTATAGCCTTGAAGTGCCATCACCATGCCGATGAATAATCCTGATACCACTATGATTAACAGAGACTGAACACCGACCACGTATATTTGTTTGATGGTCAAAGGAGTGTTTTTTATCAGCTGCGGCTTTGCGATAACCGCGCCAAGTAACATTAAAAATGCGCGCCCAAAAGCACCAACCGTGTCGATCGTGTTCCGCCCAATACTCGCTAGCCACTGCATTTACTTCGCTCCTAGAAAAGTGTGTTCAAGGTCATCACTCGGGTAATGAAATGGAACAGGGCCGTCCGCTTGGCCCTTCAAAAACTGTTGCACTAAGGGAGAATCACTTTGTTTGATTTGTTCAGGTGTTCCACTGCCAATAACTCTCTTTTCAGCTAAGATATAAATGTAATCAGCTATGGTGAGTACCTCAGTCACGTCATGGGTAACTACTACACTGGTGAGCTGCAGCGCGTCGTTTAGCGCCTTAATCAGCTTAACCAGCACGCCCATTGAAATGGGATCTTGTCCAGCAAAAGGTTCATCGTACATGATAAGTTCTGGGTCAAGAGCTATCGCTCTCGCCAGTGCAGCTCGGCGCGCCATACCACCTGATAATTCGGCCGGCATTAATTGCGCAGCACCGCGCAATCCTACGGCCTGTAATTTTAACAATACCAAGGTCTTTATCACTGATTCTGACAACTTGGTATGTTCGCGTAACGGAAAGGCAATGTTGTCGAATACTGTCATATCAGTAAATAGAGCGCCGCTTTGAAACAACATGCTCATTTGACGCCTGACTGTAAACAGACGATTGCGTTTCATGCTTTGAATAGACTCACCCTTAAAACGTATATCACCGCTATCGGGTTTCAACTGACCACCCATCAAACGCAGCATGGTGGTTTTACCAATACCACTTGGGCCCATAATAGCGGTGGTTTTACCTTTTACGATGCGTAGGGATATATCGTCGTAGATAATGCGTCCACTACGAGAAAAGGTTAAGTTGTCTATTTCTAGCAAATTTTCCATTAAGCCTGTTGTCTTCCTATCAGATGAACCAAATACTAAGTATATGAGGATGCGTTAAATTGGCGGCATTATACGTTTTTTCAAGAGCAAACCTCAAAATCTAAAAGTAACAAGTTATATTCGATTTTTAAGAACATTCGGTGGATTTGCATTTTTGTTACCCCTGATGTCGCTCTTGACCTTGATTAGATGACCTGCTTAGTCATTTCTTCGTTCATTTTATTTGTACTGGGCAATTTTATTTGTCTCACAATGAATAGGCAAAGGCAGTGCTTTTTGCGACAATTAGATATTGGTATAAAAACAAGTGAGTTTTCGTGATAGTTGAAGCGTTATTATTTTTGGTGTGGTTAGTTGTATTGAGTTGGGGGGCGGACCGATTTGTCTTTGGGTCATCCGCTTTGGCTCGAAATATGGGCATTTCGCCGATGATTATTGGATTAACCATAGTTGCTATGGGGTCATCTGCGCCGGAAATCATGGTATCTGCAACCGCTTCATTTAGTGGCAACACGGATACGGCCGTTGGTAACGCTATTGGTTCAAACATAGCAAACATCGCGCTCGTGCTTGGTTTAACTGCATTGCTCAAACCATTGACAGTTGCCTCTGGGACATTAAAACGCGAAATGCCAGTAATGCTAGCTGTGTCTTTACTGGCTACTTACTTCTTAGCTGATCTGTACTTATCACTCAGCGAAGGTGTCATGCTGTTTGTTTTATTCTTCATTACTATTGGCGGTCTAGCGTGGATGTCATTCTATACTGAGAAAGGCGACCCATTAACCCAAGAAACTCACGATGAAGTGCCTGATGGCGTGCCAACTAAAAATGCCGTCATTTGGTTATTAGTTGGTTTAGTTCTATTGCCGCTTAGCGCTCATTTTATGGTTGAATCGGCGGTTGAGATTGCCCATTACTTTGGCCTAAGTGATTTGGTTATTGGTTTGACGATCATAGCAATTGGCACCAGTTTACCAGAGCTCGCAGCGAGTATAGCAGGCGTACTTAAAGGCGAAGATGATCTTGCTCTGGGGAATATTATCGGTTCGAACATCTTTAATATACTTGCGGTTATGGCTATGCCCGGTTTAATCGCACCTGGCAATATCGACCCCGACGCAGCCGGTCGAGATATATACACTATGCTTGGTTTGAGCTTCTTATTGGTTATTTTCTGTTTTAATTTACGAGGTACAAGGCGGATCAATCGCTATGAAGCACTGGTTTTTTTAGGCTGCTTTTTGGGGTATCAGTACTTTGTTTTCAATCAAGGTTAAGGTTCAATGAGTCAGCAAGATTATATTCAATCTGCCCTTAGAGTGTTAGAGATTGAAGGTCAGGCGATTGAACAACTAGCACAATATATTGATAGCAGCTTTATTGCGGCGTGTGAGTTGATGAAAAATTGCAAAGGAAAAGTGGTCGTTTGTGGTATGGGCAAATCTGGGCACATAGGACATAAAATTTCAGCCACATTAGCCAGCACAGGGACGCCAGCTTTTTTTATGCACCCAGGCGAAGCCAATCATGGCGATTTGGGGATGCTTACAGAGCAAGATGTGCTATTAGCTATTTCCAATTCAGGGGAAACCTCTGAATTGCTTGCTTTACTACCTGTGGTAAAACGCCGGGGCATTGCCATTATTGCCTTGTCAAACAACCCTCAAAGCTCACTTGGTAAACACGCAGATGTGAACCTTTGCATCAAAGTCGAGAAAGAAGCGTGTTCACTGGGTTTAGCGCCGACAGCGAGCACCACAGCTACGCTCGTTATGGGAGATGCGCTAGCCGTGGCATTGCTCGACGCACGAGGCTTTACCCCAGATGATTTTGCCTTGTCGCACCCTGGCGGAGCACTAGGACGCAAGCTGCTACTCAAACTTGACGACATTATGTGCCAAGGTGAAATGATGCCGTTAGTTAGCACCACACAGACGATCAGTCAGGCGCTACTCGAAATATCTCGTAAGGGGTTGGGCATGGCAGGCATAGTTGATAATGACGGGCGTTTGTTAGGTATTTTTACGGATGGTGACTTGCGCCGAGTCCTCGACGCCAGAGTAGACATTCACACCGTCAGTATTGAAAGTGTTATGACCGCCAATTGTGTTACTGCATCTCAAGGAACATTGGCCGCAGAAGTATTAAATGTCATGCAAAAACGTAAAATCAGTTCGTTGTTTGTCGTTGATGATAATCACAAACCTGTTGGCGCGATTAACATGCAAACTTTGTTATCAGCAGGAGTTATCTAATGGGCGACATCAATACTCTATACGGTGCTAAATCATCTGCACTCATGGATAAATTTTCGCGTATTAAGCTTCTTGCTTGTGATGTGGATGGCGTCTTCTCAGATGGTCGTATTTATATGGGCAATGATGGTGAAGAGCTAAAAGCCTTTCATACCAAAGACGGTTTTGGGATAAAAGCCTTATTAAAAATAGGCGTGCACGTCGCTGTAATTACAGGCCGTGAATCAACTATTGTGCGCAAGCGCATGTCTTCTCTAGGGGTAGAGCATATCATTCAAGGCTGCGAACAAAAAAATGACGCACTTTTAGCGCTACAAAAGCAATTAAAAATAGGCAAAGAGGCCACGGCTTCTATTGGTGATGATATGCCAGATGTTGGTATGTTTAGTTTGAGTCATGTTGCTATTGCCACTTGTGATGCGCATCCGTTTGTGAAAAAACAAGCGCTTTATACCACAACGATTAATGGCGGATTTGGTGCAGTGCGCGAAGTGTGTGATTTGATTTTGCACGCAAAGGGACAGCTCAATAAAGTCAGCGGAACTAGTGTATGAACCGAGTTACCCTGAGTATAGGCTTATTGTTTATTTTGGTTATCGCCACAAACTTACCTGAGTGGTTAGCAGATGACGATATTATACCTCAAACGGAAACCGAATCAGCTTGGCAACCCAACTACCAAGCCAGTGAAATGTTGAGCACCTTGTTTGATGATGAGGGGCGCCTAAGCCACCAAGTGTTTGCCAGTAAAATGGAGCATTTCGACTTACTTGGATTCACCTTGTTTAAACAGCCCCAGTATACGATTTTTGTCGAATCGCAGACAACGCCCTGGCAAGTCTCAGCTAAAGACGGCACTTTGTATGAAGACAATCGGATTCAATTAGAGAATAATGTCGAGATACGTAATCAAGATGAGCAAGGATTTGCTCGCACCATTCGCACGGATTTCATCGAAATAAACTTGATAGAAAAAACCATGGAGTCTGACCAACCTGTAAAAATATTCGGTCAACACTATGTGATTAACAGTAACGGTTTTAAAGCCAACTTAACCACCCAACAATATGAGCTACTTGATCATGTGCAAACCATTTATCAACCTCAGCCTTAGCTTAGTTGCCATAGCAACCTTGTCATTCTCACCTTTAAGCATGGCGGGCAAAGACGATTTCACACAGGCCATAAAAGTGGACTCTAAGTTTCAGTTTGGTGATGGTAAAACCAAAAAGTCGGTTTTTCGCGAAGACGTGCATATTAATCAAGGCAGCTTGAATGTATACGCAGATGAGGTAGAAGTTGACGCCAGTAAAGGTGAAGGAAATGAAATATTCATCGCCACAGGCAATCCTGCTAAGTATTCACAAGAACAAGAGCAGGGGGGCAGTATTGAAGCGTCGGCCAATCGTATTGAATATCGTAGGGATCAGCGTACGCTTACTCTAGAGGGTGATGCTCAGTTGAAGCAAAATAACAGCAGTGTGAAAGGCGAGTCGATTGTTTTTAACATGGAGCTAGAGCAAATTGTTGCCCAAGGAGAAGGCGAAAACCAAGACAGTGGACGTGTTACGACTATTTTTCAGCCTTCAAAGAAATCGGCAAAACAACAGAATAAAACGAATGATACTAAAAACGTGGATCCTAGCGAGCAACTTGAACAAGAAGAGCAACCGTAATGGCGACGTTGAAAGCCACACACTTAGCTAAGTCTTATAAGTCGCGCCAAGTCGTACGTGATGTTAGCCTGGAGGTATCAACGGGGCAAATCGTTGGTTTACTTGGGCCCAATGGCGCAGGCAAAACCACAACTTTTTATATGATTGTTGGCTTGGTGCCCTTAGACAAAGGCGAAATCAGTATCGATCAACAAGATCTTACGTTGCAGCCAATGCACATGCGAGCTCGGTTAGGGATAGGCTATTTACCTCAAGAAGCGTCTATTTTTCGTAAATTGACCGTACACCAAAACTTAATGGCTATTTTACAAACACGTAAAGAACTAAGTTCAGAACAAAAAGAGCAGCAAGCCGATTCACTGCTCGATGAGTTCAATATTAACCATATCCGCAACAGTGCAGGTATGAGTTTGTCAGGCGGTGAAAGACGTCGAGTTGAAATTGCGCGAGCCCTTGCCGCTGATCCTGAATTTATTCTACTCGATGAACCTTTTGCTGGCGTTGACCCTATTTCAGTTAACGATATTAAAAAAATTATTCAACATTTACGTGACCGAGGTATTGGTGTTTTGATAACTGACCACAATGTAAGAGAGACACTCGATGTTTGTGAGAAAGCTTATATTGTAAGTCATGGTGAGCTCATTGCTTCTGGCACGGCCGAAGAAGTTTTAAGTGATCAACGCGTAAGAGATGTATACCTAGGCGAACAATTCAGGCTATAGTTAAGCTTAGATAGCCGCTTATTTTATCGAGTTAATACTCAGGCGCTTGGTGAGACATTTACAGTCAATCGAATCAACCACAGCATATTTATTAGTTTGCAACGGACAGAATAAAGAAGTAAATGAAACCCTCTTTACAATTAAAATTTAGTCAATCACTTACTATGACGCCACAATTGCAGCAAGCGATACGCTTACTGCAATTGTCTACGTTAGATTTACAACAAGAAATTCAAGAGGCATTGGATTCTAATCCGCTATTGGAAATCGAAGAGCCGGTAGATCAAGAATCTGGCGATAGCGCATTAAATGATAAATCTCTCGATCCTTCCTCTAAAGATAGTAATGAGATAGTTGACACAAGCAGCGACACCTTAGACTCAAGTGAAGCATTTGAGAAAAACGAAATTCCTGAGGATTTACCCACAGACACCACATGGGATGAGTACATTAGCGCGTCTTCAGCACCAGCGGCAAGCATCTCAAATGGTGCCGGCGGTGATGATGAGCAGATTTTTCAGGGTGAAACCACAGACGATATTCAGGAGCACTTGCTATGGCAAATGCGTTTGACTCACTTCAGTGAAACGGATGTGGCCATCGCGACTGCCATCATTGATTCTATTGATGAATCAGGCTATTTGACCATGAGCGTTGAAGATGTGCTGGCCAGCATGGATGATGAAGAAATAGAACTGGATGAAGTCGAATGTGTGCTTAAACGGATTCAAATGTTCGATCCTGTGGGTTCTGGTTCTCGTACGCCACAAGAATGCCTGCTTGTTCAACTGCGTCAGTTTGCCCCAGATACCCCTTGGCTTGAAGAAGCAAAAACCTTAATTAGCGAATACGCTGATTTATTGAGTAGTAAGGACTATCGTACCTTAATGCGTAAGTCACGCCTCAAGGAAGATGACCTTCGTGAGGTTATGCGTTTGCTTAAAACGCTCAACCCACGCCCCGGTAGCGCATTAATTAAGGGTGAACCAGAATATGTGATACCTGATGTGTCTGTCAGCAAAAAGAACGGCCGCTGGACAGTCGAACTTAATCCAGATAGTTTGCCTAAGTTGAACGTGAATCAGCAATACGCGGCGATGAGCCGTAGCGCTAAGAATACCAGCGACAGTCAATTTATTCGCTCACATATGCAAGAAGCCAAATGGTTTATTAAAAGTGTAGAGAGTCGCAACGATACGCTGTTGAAAGTGTCAAATTGCATAGTGCAACAGCAAATGGGCTTTTTTGAACACGGCCCAGAAATGATGAAGCCTATGGTGTTAAACGATGTGGCTGAAATGGTTGACATGCATGAATCCACTATTTCACGTGTTACCACGCAAAAGTATATGCATACCCCAAGAGGGATATTTGAGCTGAAATATTTCTTCTCTAGCCATGTTGCGACTGAAACAGGCGGAGAATGTTCTTCAACAGCAATACGTGCGTTGATTAAAAAGCTGGTTGCGGCTGAAAAACCCAGTAAGCCGTTGAGTGACAGCAAGATTGCTCAATTGTTGGCTGAGCAAGGCATTATGGTTGCTAGGCGAACAATAGCAAAGTACCGGGAATCTCTGATGATACCCCCGTCGAACCAACGAAAAAGCCTATTGTAGGCTGATTAAAGAAGGAAGAGGCGATATGCAAATTAATATTACTGGTCACCATGTGGATGTAACAGATTCACTAAAAGATTATGTCGATACTAAATTTACCAAGCTAGAACGGCACTTCGATCAGATCAACAATGTTCACGTTATTCTCAATGTAGAGAAGCTAAATCAAAAAGCTGAAGCAACAATACATTTGAATGGTGCAGATGTTTTTGCGACCATGGAGCATAATGACATGTATGCTGCAATAGATGGCTTAATCGATAAACTCGATCGGCAAGTTATTAAGCATAAAGAGAAAGCTAAACGCCATTAACCCATCAGGTAAATAATGGAAATATCAAGTATTCTTCACCCTGACTGCGTAGTATGCGCAGTTCAGGGCTCTAGTAAAAAACGTATTCTAGAACTTATCAGCCAAGTGGCCTCACAACACCTAGTTGAGGTAGATCAAGCGACTATTCTAGCGAGCTTAAGTGGTCGCGAAAAAATGGGTTGTACAGGCATTGGTGGTGGTATTGCATTACCCCACGGACGAATAAAAGGGTTAGAGTCTGCTCTCGCTGTTTTAGTCACGTGCCAACCACCGGTTCAATACGACGCACTGGACAACATGCCTGTGGATATCTTCTTCGCGATTTTAGTCCCAGAAGAAAAAGCGCAAGAGCACTTGGAAACACTGTCTGCGATTGCTAAAAAATTCTGCGACAAAGATATATTAAGTAGACTACGTAGCGCGACTACCGACCAAGAACTATTTCAGGTAATTAGTTAATATGAAGCTTATCATCATAAGTGGCCGCTCCGGCTCAGGGAAGTCTATTGTTTTACGGTCATTGGAAGATTTAGGCTATTACTGTGTTGATAATATCCCAGTTAACTTATTACCCACATTGACCCATACCGTAGCAGATGAGTACGATCAGGTAGCAGTCAGTATTGACGTGCGTAACTTACCTAAAGATCCGAATGAGTTGGTTGAAATTCTCGACTACCTGCCAGCCACGTGGGAAATGACCATTCTATATTTAGATGCCAGCGATGACGTACTCATTAAGCGTTTTAGCGAAACACGTCGCTTGCATCCATTATCCAAACAAAACAAATCTTTGGCTGGGGCTATACAGGCGGAAAGTCAGTTATTAGCGCCGATAGCTGAACGCGCCGATTTGTATATCGATACGGATCAGCTATCGATTCACCAGTTGGCCGAATTGGTACGTGAACGTATTTTGGGCAAAAAAAGCTCTCGCCTTGTTTTGGTTTTTGAAAGCTTTGGTTTTAAACACGGTATTCCAAAAGATGCAGATTATGTGTTTGACGCGCGTTTTTTACCCAACCCCCATTGGGAGCCCGATTTAAAACCGCTTACAGGCCTTGATTCGCCCGTAGAAATATTTTTAGGCTCACAACCGATTGTGACCAAATTTATCTGGCAAATTCAGAATTTGATTTCTACATGGCTGCCACATTTAGAGCGCAACAACCGTAGCTATGTAACGATTGCCATAGGTTGTACCGGTGGGCAACACCGTTCTGTGTACGTGGTTGAGATGCTGGCGAAAACCTTCAGCACCTCACATCCAGATGTGCAAATACGTCATAGAGAGTTAAACCGATGAGTATTCGATTAGAAAAATCGTTACTCATAGTGAACAAGCTCGGACTGCATGCAAGAGCAGCTACTCAATTAGTTAAGTTAGCAAATCAATTTGAAGCGGAAGTGACCATAGTACAAGGTGATAAAAGTGCCTCTGCTAGCAGTGTCTTAGGATTAATGATGTTGGAGAGCGGGCAGGGCAAGGAAATTCAAGTGATTTCTGAAGGCAAAGATGCGCAACAAGCCTTGGATGCAGTAGAAGAGCTGATCGTCGGCAAATTCAACGAAAGCGAGTAATCAGCCAAGTTCAATTCAACTTTATTGCGCACTTCAACTTAGACTATTCCGCTCACCTCAACGTTCTACTCATTAACCATTTTTGTTTAAACCCGTGGTTGGATTATCAGCAATCTAGTTGACTGCTCAAACCACCTAAGCGCGCCTCTACAGCATACTCTCTATTCCCCGTCATTGCCGGGAAAATATTTATACCAATTCCATTAAATAATTGGCCTCTCAGAATTCATCCAGCGGGTTTTGAACAAGGCGTCGGTGTGCAGTAATGGTTGTTCCCTTTCAAATACCGAGAACGTAGTGTAAAACCCGCTGGGGAATTCCCTTCGGGCGAATTTTAAAAAGACTTTCCCTGTGTTGCTCAAACTCGAAAGAGCACAGGTTAGTTTTTAATAAAGGGCTATCATTTAAGCGCCTTGATTAAGTCCTTTTAAATTTTCGCTGAGTGGTTAATTATTTAAAGGAATTGGTATTAATCAACTTCGGCTTTCAACATTATCTATGGTCACCTCTTTAATGCAGTAGTTATCTGCTCTGGTGCTATTTTGTTCCATCACATAAGCAGAGGCACTGACGAAGCCTGAATGATTCACCGTTGCAATGACTTTGAAATACCCTGAGTGGATCGAATGTTTTTCGTCGGCTCCAGGTAAGCTAGCAAAAAACCTTTCATATAAGGGCCCTGTAACCACATACACAATATTGCCACTTCGGGCTAAGTTTCGAACGGCGGATTCCAAACGTACCCAGGGCCCCTGATTTAAATGAGAGCTTTGCGGAGTGATATTTGAAAGGTAGTTAGCGCTACGCCAACCCGCCGTGTTGCTTACACTCGCCAACGGCACTTGATGACCGCGATCAGTGTGAATAATGGCATGAGCGTCTTTATAGTCAGCTTTTTCTAGGGTGTATTGGCTGTCGATGGCTGGATCGGAACGCCAACTGCGTGAGCGACTAGGGCCATCTATTGTGTGCATTGTGACTTTGTACGCGACCCAATCAGCAAATTTCGTTTTGTGGTTGTTGCTCATGGTGTAAATAGAGCGCTCTATTACATCATTACTCAAAGGTGCACCAGTCGGGCAGCCTAGTGAGCTGCATACATTGGCGCTTAGGGTATTTGAAACAAATACCAATATTAATACTAAGTAGGACTTCATTAACGTAACTCAGGTTAAACTCTACAGGTATATCAGTTGCTAAATGATACCTTATAAATAGGTAATAGCAGTGCCGTTTATCTGAAATTACTGAATTAAATTAATGAGTTATTGATACAATGTTTATTTGAGTTGTATAGCAAATCAGGCCCAATTAAAGTTTAAACGTTCACTGATTGAAAGCACGCGCTGATTGCTTGCGGTCGCTTTGGGGTCTCTTGTTGAACGTGATAATTAGTAGGTAAAAAGTCGATTGGACTTTACGTGAGCAAAATTGGCCTTTACTTAGCGTCTTCTGTTTTAATTTCCTTTTTTTGGCTTGGCTTAATCAGTTTGTTTTTCATATCGATGACTTTGCCTACACCAGAGCCTAGTTTCATTAGAGTGCCCAGTGTATCTGGATTCATTTGCTGTAATTCACTGGTCCATTTACTGATGGTTTCAAGCAAATCGTGAATTTCTTGCAGGCGCTGCTGTGCGTAGACTTCTTCTGGGCTATCGGGGTTTTCCAATATAATGCCGCGTAGTAAACTCAGGGTGGGGTCCATTTCACGTTTGCGTCTTTCTTCGAATACCTTATTAGCCATCTCCCAGATAGTGCCAGCACTTTGATAGTACTCTTTACGATCACCCGCAATGTGGTGCTGCTTAATGAGTTGCCAAGACTGTAATTCTTTTAACCCCATACTGACGTTGCCCCGAGAAACACTTAGCGCTTCTGCAATTTGATTGGCGCTCAAGGGGGCTTCACTGATCACCAGCAGTGCATACATTTGCCCGACTGTGCGATTGAAGCCCCAGCGGCTACCCATTTCACCAAAGTGCATGACAAAGGACTCGATCATAGGTGTCATTTGCATAAGTTTATCTTTCATATAGAAGTTTCAGTAATAATTGAAATCTAAACCTGCACCGTTTGTTTGTCAAATAAACTAAAGACCAATAACAGGAATGAGCGGCTAGTGTATAAAATGTTGATGGTGACTTAGCATGTTATTTTACTATTAGAACGGTCTATACAGCGTCGGCATACGTATTATTCATTTTCTATTTTTGTAACAACAGGGCAGTAATAATGAGCGTTCACCTAATACAGATTTCGTTTATTCGTTTGCTATTAAAGCGTCAGCGAGGGGGAGTTGTACTCCCTATGATTTTGCTTCTTACGGGGTGTACCTCTATTCCGCAAGGTATAGAGCCGGTTAACGGTTTTGATGTTAATCGGTATCTGGGTACTTGGTATGAAATAGCGCGCTACGACCATTCGTTTGAGCGTGATCTTGAGCAGGTAACGGCACAATACAGTATGCGCAAAGATGGGGGCATCAAAGTGATTAACAGAGGATTTAACCCAATTAAGCAGACATGGGAAGAGGCTGTAGGGAAAGCCTACTTCGTTGGTCGTGAAGACGTAGGTCATCTAAAGGTATCGTTCTTTGGACCTTTTTATGCAAGTTATGTGATCTTTTCGTTAGACATAGAAGGTTATGAGTATGCGATGATCACTGGACCAAATCGAGATTACTTATGGATGTTAGCGCGTCAGCCAAAATTATCATCTGATGCAACGCAAGTGCTGCTCAAAAAAGCGCATGAAGCAGGCTTTGATACGCAAAAGTTAATCTTCATTAAGCAGGACATCCGAGAATTGAGCGAATAATATATTTTGAAATGTTTAGCGCCTAATCAGGGTCTTTTAACCGTAGTTTATAAGAAGTAACAGGAATCCTATGCTCAGCGACAATCAGGCACTGAAAAGCCACCTAGAAACTATCGAGCAAGCCAGAGCGTTTTTGCAGCATATATCACATCATGCTTATCAAAAAGTGATGGCACCTCATGTAGCCAGTAGCGCAGGTGCACATATGCGTCACGTTATTGATCATTACTTAGCACTTAAGCAAAGTATTACCGTGGGGGTGGTGGATTACAATCAACGTCACCGCGGCTCAGATGTAGCACATTCAACGACATCTGCTTTACAAGCTTGGGACGATATCGAAAATTGGTTATTGGAAGTCTATCAAAACGATATGCATACTAAGCTCAAAGTACTCAGTGAAACCTCGGTGGAAGAAGTACATGTGGATGAAGTTAGCTCGACCTTAGGACGTGAGTTATTATTTGTATCCAGCCACGCTATTCATCACTTTTCTTTGTTAGCGATTATCGTCTCTCTGCAAGGGCAAACGACACACGCATTGTTCGGTGTAGCACCGTCTACTGCAACCTATCAACGAACTCACGCGTAAAATAGAAATTTGGTGTTTTTATATTTTTGTGGATAATAACGCCAAATTTTGCTTGTTTATCTACGGTTTGTATATTGTTTCGATAAGCAGGCACGACTCTTAGCTATCAAAGGACATACCATGAGTGGTTTACCCAATTGTACTGCGTGTAATTCCGAATACACCTATGAAGATGGAAATATGTTTGTTTGCCCTGAGTGTGGCCATGAATGGGCACAAGGTGATGTTGCCGCTGAAGACGACACCCCTGTTATAAGGGATTCGAATGGCAATACCTTAAATGACGGAGACACTGTTACTGTTATTAAAGATTTAAAAGTGAAAGGTTCGTCATTGGTAGTGAAGGTGGGCACTAAAGTCAAAAACATTCGACTGGTTGATGGTGATCATGACATTGATTGTAAAATCGATGGAGTGGGAGCGATGAAGCTCAAATCAGAGTTTGTGAAAAAAGTTTAACTTACATTTTCTGTTTTTCTAGGCCGTTATATTTAATACAATAAACACGGACTCTCGACTGATAGCGCTTTGAGCTATTTTTCAAAGCGCTAGCAGTGAATTTTAAACCTCAATCCTTCTGATAGTTTTTATATTTCTCCCAGCCCTCACCTAAATACAATTTTCCTAGCTTTTCTGGTGCGTTGGCAAGCTCAACACTGAGCAACAATCCGGGGGTGTAATTAAAGTTACTGTCTATCCCTAAACAATGAAATTTAGCCCCAAGTTTTTGGTAATGCTTGAGAAGGATAGGAATATCTTTTCCATCACTCTCTATTCCTGCGAGCAAACTCGTCAGGTGGTTGGCTAATGGGTACTGCCGAGCAAAATCGGCTATTTCTGCTGATACAGGAAAACCAAGTTGAGTACGCGCAGTTGCGCTTTTTGTCGGAGTGACTAAGGCATGCTCTATCAGGCTGACACTACGAGGGTCGTATAATTTGCTTAACGAAACAGTGCCGTAAAGCGTTCGATATTGAGGAAACTGACATACAAAACGACCAATACCCCGCCACAAGAGAAGTAATCCTTGAAAGCTGTTTTGGTATTCAGGGATCAAAAATGAGCGGCCCATTTCTAGACACGGCGCTTGGCGGTTAATGAAGTCAGCTGAAAAGTTAAACATAGCACTTAAATAAAAGGGATCTGCGCCGCCTAAGCTGTTAGACAATAAGCGGTCAGACTGTCCCATGCGATAAGCTCCGATAATTCGCCCTTTATCACGTTCAACGATAAATAAATGGGTGTAAGTTTTGTCGAAGTCGTCTGTATCTAAAGGATTTCCACTGCCTTCGTCATGCTCACGAAAGACTGACTCACGCAGTCGAGCTATTTCTTTGACCGTTTGCGGTATTTGCTCATAGTAGGCGTAATACACGTCTAGATTGCGGTAGCTCAATAGTGTTTGACTGTCCGCTAATTGCGCGAGTTCAGATTTGATGACGCTGCCAGGGACTTCATTAATTAGGGGCTTGAGTTTTACGATATTAGACTCAGGCCAAGTATGTCGCCAAACAGGATCTTGTGCATAACTTTGAATGCGTTGCAGGGCGGTTTGCTCAATGTCATCGTTGTCTGCACGAAAGGTCTTAGCAGGTATACTCGAACCTGCGGTAATGGTGATGCATGTATCCTGTTTGTTTAGCAACTCTCTAGGTAGCATCAACATACGCAAACGATAATAGATCCGGCCTAGGCGGTAAAATAAAGGACTATTTTGGCCGCTAACGAAAACGGGTAAATAATTCGCTTGAGTGCGCGTTACTAGATTCGCCACAATACGATTCCATTGATGTTCGCTAATACGTTTTTTATCAGCCTGATAATAAGAGACACGACCTGCTGGGAAAATAAGCAACGCACCTCCTTGTTTCACATGACGCAAACTTGCTCTTAGAGATGGCCCGTTCTTAGGATCGCGCTCAGACAAAGGGTTTGTAAAAATAAAATAGTCGTTTAGTTCGCTAAAAAGTTGCAGACCTTGATTGGCAAGAACTTTTAAATCCGTTCTGATTTGCCCAATAATATAGGCCAATATGACCCCTTCTATTCCTCCAAAAGGGTGATTACTGGCAATAACTAGCGGGCCTTCATGTGGCACTTTTTGTTGTAACGCATCAGCCCCCTTTATCGTGACATTCAGTGCTGCCAGCAAGGATTTTGCAAATTCTTCTTTACTCTTTCCAGTTAACTGATGCGCACGGTACAAATGATCTAAACGATGGATCGCCAGTAATTTGTCAATCAGGCTCATTACCCCAGATAAAATGACATTGTGTTTTTCTTGGGGAACAAGCTTTAGTAAGGAGATGGCTGTTGTCATGGTAGGTCCAATGTCTAGGGCTAATCGTTTCTGCGCATTATTTATGCGCTAATTTTATTAATAGACCGAGGACGCATGTTTTTCTATTCAGTCAATTAAGGTGTATTTTGACTATTATATCTAAGTGCAATTTACGGCATACTATAAGTGAACAATGACCTAACACAATATGACTTAAGGCTAAAACATGCAGCAAATCACCTTGACCCAGCCAGACGATTGGCATTTACACTTTCGCGACAATGATATGTTGCAGGAAACCGTGCCAGCCACAGCCAGGTCATTTAAACGCGCCATTGTTATGCCTAATTTGGTGCCACCTGTTGTTAATGCAGAGTTGGCTAGCGCCTATCGTGAGCGGATATTAGCGGCAAGGCCGCAAGGCAGTGATTTTGAACCTTTAATGACCCTGTTTTTAACCAATACGACTTCTGTGGAAGATATCCGTGCGGCTAAGAAAGCCGGTGTTGTTGCGGCTAAACTGTACCCAGCTGGGGCAACCACAAACTCTGACGCAGCAGTAAAAGGAATTGAGGCATTATTCCCTGTTTTTGCAGAGATGGCTGAACAGGGGCTGTTGCTGTTGATTCATGGTGAAGTCACTGAAAGTCACGTGGATATTTTTGATCGTGAAAAGTTATTTATTGAACAATTCTTGATTAAAATTGTTGACCAGTTTCCCCATTTAAAAGTGGTGTTTGAACACATTACCACGAGCGACGCGGTGGACTTTGTTAATGCGAGTTCACACAATGTCGCTGCCACAATTACCCCTCAACATCTTTTATTAAACCGAAATGATTTATTGGTAGGCGGTGTGCGACCACATAATTTTTGTTTGCCTGTATTAAAACGCAGCACACATCAGCATGCCTTGCGCAAAGCTGTTGCGACAGGCTCTAGTAAGTTCTTTTTAGGGACTGATTCTGCACCACATGAAAAGCACGCCAAAGAGTCTGCTTGTGGTTGCGCCGGTTGTTACAGTGCATGGAGTGCACTAGAGCTATATGCACAAGTATTCGAAGAATTAGACGCTTTAGATAAGCTTGAAGGGTTTGCGAGTCATCATGGAGCGGATTTTTATGGTTTGCCCCGTAATACAAAAAAAATCACCTTAATCAAAGATGCATGGCAAGTGCCTGAGTCCATTACTTTGCCTAACGGCGAACTGATAGTTCCCTTTTTTGCAGGGCAAACTGTGCAGTGGGCGCTTAAGTAAACATGGCTTTTAAGCGGGGGTTTGGGATAGTTCTATTCGGGTTGGTGTGCTGCTTGACGTTAAATGCCCGAGCACTTGCCCAAGTGAATACAGCTGAGCCAGAATTCTGGGTACTGACGTCTCTTGAACCCCCTTTTAGTTTTCGTAGTGAAAGAGGACAACTAGAAGGGTATTTAATAGAGGTGATGCAGGGGATATTAGCGGAGGCTGATATTCAACAAGAAATCCTCGCGGCACCTTGGGAGCGCTTAATCCAAGAATCGAAGCACAAACCAAATGTTTTAGTTTTTCCTCTGGCTCGAACACCCGAGCGTGAAGAGGATTTTCATTGGGTGTTACCTCTTACATCAAATGTGTATGGTGTACTGGGTAACCCTTCAAATGATAAGCCTATTGCTACATTTTCTGATGTTAACGATGTCACACCAATAGGTGTGCTTGAAAGTGATTTTAGACATAAGGTATTGCAAGCAGAGAATATTCGAGGTGTGGCGACTTATGATGATTATGATTCTGCTGTATCTCATCTGCTGACAGGTAAGTTGCGCTCGTTGTTTTTTTCTGACGCAGGTTTGCGTTATTTCTGCTTCAAACAAAATGCAGATTGCTCGCGCTTCGAGTTGCTATATCAATACGATGTTCTCACTAGTTATATCGCGATGTCTAAAAACAGTGATACTCGACATATTGATAAATTGAATGCTGCCGCGGAACGGTTTCTAAACAGTGCTGAGTTTCATCGAATTCAGCAAAACTGGCTAACTAAGTTACAGGAGCAAGGCCCTTTTAAGTTACATATTGAAAACGGTGTTTTGAATTTATGGTAGCAAGCCTTTCTTTGTTACTCAGTATGTGACATTTTTTACGTATATTCGCTATTGATTTGAAGCAATTCATTAAAGTGATAGCCATCAGTTTCACAACTTATTACACTGAGCGACTCCCACATAGATCTACTTTACAGAAGGCCTATATCAATGTGCAAGAGTCCATCAAGTGTTTTGTAACAGGCTTGTCTTCCTCTTCTTTTGTGTGCTGGTGAGCCAGCATGGGTATACTCAGAGCCACTCTCGAGAGTTGGTTGTGGCAGTTGTATACTCAGAGAGTTTACCGTTTTACAGCTATGATGCTCAAACCCAAAGTGAACAAGGCTTGTACACAGATATATTGCGCTATATCGGGAAATCACTGAACCTTGAAGTGCGCTATTTACCCACCGCAAGAAATAAAATTGATCAAGACATTCTTGAGCATAAGGCTGATGCTGGGTTTATCGCCAAAAAATGGTTAGCATCACCTAATTCGTTCGTGCTTAGCGGCACAGTCTTTAGCTATAACCATGCATTTTACGGACTTGAGCAGCCAGTATCTAATACGGATGTGCTTGCCAATGTTAAAGGTAAGTCGGTGTGTTTACGCGAAAATTATCGATATCCCGAACTTACGAAATGGTTAAGCGCTGGCATGATCTCACCGATTTATGTGAGCAGCCATACCCGGTTATTTGAGTTACTTCAGCAGTCTAGATGCGATCTAATTTACACCAATACCTACCGTGCCACCTGGACGATAGATTCGCGCAATGATCAAAGACACGTGTTTTACCTAGGCGGTTTAGGAGAAAAAGATGAAATACCGTTAGCGTTTTCACCTGAGTGGTCCCCAAAAATGCCAGAGGTGAATGCCGCTATTGCCGAAATGCATCGCTCTGGTGAAATGCAACGAATTATCAACAAAAACGTGGGCTTGGTGGCGATTAATGCGCCTTAATGGGCTAAGCGCTGGGTTCGTGTTTTCATCGGCGCTGTAGTCGATACAGTGATTAGCGCCCTCAAAAAATTTACCTAAAACATAAAAATAAAAGGAACGAAAATGACTGATTTAGTGCAATACCAATGTGACGACAAGGTTGCAACCATTACTCTGAATAATGGCAAAGTGAATGCCTTGTCCCACGAGATGATTGATGCTCTAAATGCTGCTTTGGATAAAGCAATAGTAGATAAAGCAGTAGTAGTGATTAAAGGCCAGCTAGGTATGTTTTCCGCTGGCTATGATCTAACTGTCATGCAAGAAAGTATGGACGCTGCAATGAAATTAGTTGAGAAAGGCTCGACATTGACGCGTAGAATGCTCTCTTTTGATTATCCTATCATTGCTGCCTGTACTGGGCATGCGGTCGCTAAGGGGGCATTCGTGCTTTTGGCGTCAGATTTTCGTATTGGGATTCAAGGTAAATTTAAGATTGGTTTAAATGAAGTCGCTATCGGTATGACCATGCATCAAGCTGGATTAGAGTTAGCTCGGGGCAGATTAGCGCCAGTTTTCTTTAATCGCTCGGTCATTTTAGCTGAAATGCTATCAGTTGACGATGCGGTTACTGCGGGTTTCTTAGATGTTGCAGTAGCACCAGAAGCGTTTGAACAAACCGTTACTGCTGCGGCACAAGCAATGACCAAATTGAATATGAAAGCCCATAAACAAACTAAGTTAAAAGCTCGTGCCGGACTGTTAGACGCGCTTGATAAAGCGATTGAAGTCGACCGTGGTTCGAGTCTTTAACGATTAATACATAAATGAGAGAGTGTTGTGAGTAAGGAATTTTCCTCCCTGGGGCTTGAGCCAGCCTTGTTAGACAATCTACAGAGCATGGGTTTCAGTCAAATGACTGAGATTCAAGCTGGTACCTTGCCTGCCATCTTGGCTGGGCGTGACGTGGTAGCGAAAGCCAAAACCGGTAGCGGTAAAACAGCCGCGTTTGGTTTGGCCCTGCTGCACAATTTAGATGTAAAGCGTTTTCGAGTTCAGGCACTCGTGATGTGTCCAACACGTGAATTGGCTGAGCAAGTTGCTTTAGAGATCCGCCGTTTAGGACGGGCTATTCACAATATTAAAGTGTTGACCTTATGCGGTGGTACGCCCATGGGACCACAAATAGGCTCGCTTGAGCATGGCGCGCACATTATTGTGGGCACGCCTGGGCGTATAATGGATCATCTTTACAAGCGTCGCTTGGACTTATCAGAAGTCAATACTCTGGTGTTAGATGAAGCTGACCGCATGCTTGACATGGGCTTTGAAGATGAAATGGACGCTGTTATCAAAAGCGTACCCGAGCAGCGTCAAACGTTGTTGTTTTCTGCTACTTATCCTGACTCAATCGCAGCGATCAGTGGCCAAGTACAGAAAAACCCATTAGAAGTGACGGTTGAGTCAACTCATGACACAGATTCTATTCAACAAGTATTCTTCGAAGTGGACGATGCGCAACGAACCAAGGCAACCGCTGCACTGTTAAGTCATTATCAGCCAGAATCTGCCATTGTTTTTTGCAATACCAAAATCGCTTGTCAGGAAGTGGCTGAAGAATTGAAATCACTAGGTGTGTCAGTTCTGGCTCTGCATGGTGATTTAGAGCAGCGTGAGCGCAACCAAGTGTTAGTGCGTTTTGCCAATAAGAGCGTGTCGGTATTGGTGGCCACAGATGTCGCTTCTCGAGGATTAGATATTAAAGAGGTCAATGCGGTAATCAGTTATCACATCACGCCCGACCCTGAGGTGCACATCCACCGAATAGGAAGAACTGGAAGAGCGGAATCTAAAGGGGTTGCACTGACGCTGGTGGCACCTGATGAAATGGCCAGAGCCAATGCAATCGAAGACTATCAAAAAGCAAAATTGAAGTGGACTGGCATTCAGGCCATGCGTTTTCATGTCAATCGTCTTGTTCAGCCTCAATACAGTACGTTATGTGTTGATGGTGGGAAAAAGGCGAAGTTGCGACCAGGGGATTTACTCGGGGCACTGACCAAGCAAGCAGAAATCCCAGGTGATGATATTGGGAAAATTCATATTACCGAGTTTCATGCTTATTTAGCGGTTAAAACGCGCAGTGTCAAACGCGCTATGCGCCAGTTAGGTGAAGGAAAAATTAAAGGTAAGAAGTTTAAAGTCCGTAAATTTAACTAGTAGGGCAGTGAACTTACCTTTGAGAAGGCGATGCTTGTTAAGCGCATCGCCTTTTTTACTATTTTTAATGGCGCTTAGCAGGTTAGGTTAACTCGAAAATACTCTACTTCTGTGCTTTTTAGGCATTTTTTTATGCAGCATTTGCCTAAACTCATCTGAATCGTATGCGAACAAAACACCAATACCTTCTTGACTACAATGGGTTATTAACCCTTTTTGCAGCAGATACGCATTGTCTTTTTGGTCATTGGTAAAATACATTTCGATAAAATCGTCTGTGCATAGTGTGGAGTGGGGCATTTCGATGAAGGCACCGAAGGGACTTATATTGCGCGTGCAGGAGTCACCTATCTCTTTACCCATATGACGAATTCTAACATCTAGCGCTAGAGGCGCTCTATTACTGGTACGATGATACAAAGACATTCTAACCTCTCTTTCTGAAGTTATGTAACAGGCTTTGTAAGTATACAAAAAAAGTCACAAACGTCTCGTATTTTCGGGATTAAAATTGACCTTAAATAAGATGCCGACTATTCGCGCCATTTATAAAGGCAGGCGCGTAGCCTCCTGCATCAGCGTTTGGTAAATTTGTACACAAAGCGGTCCGTTTTTCCACGCACGCTCGGATCAAAAACCAACTTAGTTAAGTCATCGTTTGGGTTTCGTAGATAGAATGCCTCTTCAATAAGCTTGAATCCTGCTTCTTCCATTTGAAACTTAACAATTGCTGGGTCGATACGGTGCAAATTGTTTGCAGCTTCATAACCTGAGCCAGCAACAGCAGCGTGGTCAATGATGACGAAAATGCCGTCTTCTTTCATGGCTTCTTTAATTTTACGCAACGCAGCTTTGTAATCGACAATGTCGTCTCTAAGGCTGACTTGTTTACCGTTTTGTGTGCTGTGTGTGAAAAACAAATCGTGGTAATTGAGTGCGGTAAAAACCAAATCTAGGCTGTTTTTAGCGATGCTCATATCTACAATGGGCATGTTATCAAAACGTACAAGGTTACTAAGTCTATTGTCTTTTGTTCGCTTATTTAGCCCTTTTTCAGCAAATCGCCATATCACTTCGTCATTTTGTACATACACTTTTCCTTGTGGCCCTACGGCTTTAGAAAATAACTCGCTGTACCATCCTCCGCCAGCAAAAAAGTCTAATACATGCTGTCCTTCACCTACGCCAGTAAACGCCAGAATTTTTTCAGGTTGTCTAGGCTCGTCTCGCTCAAGGTCCTCTGCTGGACGTTGAGGTGATGCCAGTAATTCACGAATTTGTTCAGAAGAAAGCGCGCTATTAGCTTGCGCGGCAAAACTTGACAAAGTACAGGCGGCTAGCAGAGAAAGTATTGCTTTGGTTCGCATGATAATCCTTAAAAATAGCTTGAGATTTACGTTATGAATATGAGTTATGTTGACAATTAGCGGATGCCAGCATGAGGTAAACGAGATACTATTTATGTTAGAAACGACTAAAGACGAAAGAATTTCAGTCATATTGATTTATAGGTGCAATAGGCACAAAAAAGATAGGGTGATATATGTTAACCATGGCGGATTTTGTAAAAGTGTCTCCCTGTGAATACTCAGAAGGGTTAGGGCGTGAGCAGTTTGTTGATGGTGCGATTCATGAATTGTGGCCACAAATACCACGTATAGCGGGCCCAGCATTTACTGTTAAATGTGCCAAGGGTGATCACTTGAGCCTACACGCTGCAATATATCGCGCTGCGCCAGGAGATATTATTGTGGTAGAAGCCGATCCTGATTTTGCTAGTGCCGGCGGAAATGTGTGCGCTATTGCCCAGCAGCGAGGTATCGCCGGCTTTGTTATAGACGGTGTTATCCGAGACTTAGCAGAGGTGCGAGAGTTACAGTTTCCTGTATATGCTCGTGGGGTAATGCCCAAGCCAGCTAAAAAAGAGCAAATCCTTCCGTTTAATCAACCTATTGTATGTGGTGGGGTTAAAGTGTGTGCTGGGGATATTATCGTCGCTGATGAAGAAGGAATTGCGGTTATTCCCCAAGAGCTAGCGGAAGAAGCTTATCGTTTAGGCAAAGCCAGAACAGACAAAGACGCTGCAATGTCGTTAACCGAGTGGCGAGCCGCACATGAGGCGAAGATCGAAGCGACTTTAAAAGCACTAGGCTTTGAAGATTAATTAATCACGAATAAGTTGTTGATATGTTCTCATTTTTTGAACGGTTGGTAGAGCCGTTTCCTCAAGACATGCCTGAGCAGCCCCCTAAAGGGTTGGTGGCGTTTTGTCGTTATTACTCCAAAGGCATGTGGCCAGCGATTTTTGCTGTATCCATACTTGCGGCCGCCATTGCTATGTTAGAAGTGTCATTATTTGGCTTTGTGGGGCAGTTAGTTGATTGGTTGGCTTCTAAAGAACCCGACACGTTTTTAGCTGAAGAAAAAAGCAGTTTGATATGGATGGGGGCAGTTGTACTGATCATCTTACCTAGCTGCGTGGCATTGCAATCATTGATTAACCATCAGACTCTGATGGGCAACTATCCCATGCGAATTCGTTGGCAAGCACATAGGTATCTGATTGGCCAGAGCGTGAGTTTTTTCCAAAATGAATTCGCAGGACGCATAGCAACGAAAGTGATGCAAACGGCATTGTCTGTTCGTCAGTCAGTAATGCAATTGCTGAATTTGCTGGTTTATATCAGTGTTTACTTTCTTAGCATAGTCGTCATGGTCTTTACTATTGATTGGCGCTTGAGCTTACCATTAATTATTTGGTTATGTGTTTATATCTGCGTGCTTCGCTATTTTGTGCCGCGTTTGAAGCGCGTCGCTCAACGACAAGCCGACGCACGCAGTGTGATGACAGGTAGAATCGTAGACAGTTATAGCAATATCGCCACGGTGAAGCTTTTCTCTCATACCAGTCGCGAAGCGGATTACGCCTATGAGGGCATGAATGGCTTCTTACAAACTGTGCACCCGCAAATGCGCTTGGTGACATTGCTAAATACCTGTGTGTGGTTTAGTAATGCGTTGCTTGTTTTCTCAATCAGTACCTTAGCTATCTTTCTTTGGTTAGAACAAATCGTAACCCCAGGGGATATCGCCATTGCCATTACGTTATGCTTACGTTTAAACGGTATGTCTCAGTGGATCATGTGGGAGGTGTCGTCACTTTTTGAGAATATCGGTACGGTACAAGACGGCATTAACACCTTGTCTAAGCCAACGGCAGTTAAAGATGTTGTGAATGCTCAGCCGCTTAATGTCAGTGGTGGGGCGATTACCTTTGCTGATGTGTGCTTCCATTATCCAGGGCCTGACAACAAGCAAATTGAAGTATTCAATAACTTAAATATTGATATTAAGCCTGGAGAAAAAGTCGGCTTAGTAGGGCGCTCTGGCGCGGGTAAATCAACACTAGTCAATTTACTCTTGCGTTTCTTTGACGTGCAAAGCGGTAAAATACTGATTGATGGGCAAGATGTCAGCGAAATTAGCCAAGAGAGTCTACGCTCGCATATTAGTATGGTGACCCAAGACACTTCCTTGCTGCATCGCTCGGTAAGAGACAACATTCTATACGGGCGCTTAGGGGCGAGCGAAGAGGAGATGCTAGCCGCTGCTAAGCAGGCTGAGTCTCATGAGTTCATTCAGAATTTATCTGATTTACACGGTCAAACAGGCTATGACGCACAAGTTGGTGAAAGGGGCGTGAAGCTTTCTGGGGGGCAACGCCAGCGAATTGCGATAGCAAGAGTGATGCTCAAAGATGCCCCCATTCTTATTTTAGACGAGGCTACCTCAGCACTAGATTCAGAAGTAGAAGCAGCAATACAAGAGTGCTTGAATAAAGTCATGGAACAGAAAACTGTGCTTGCGATTGCCCACCGGTTGTCTACGATTGCGCAGATGGATAGATTATTGGTACTAGATGAAGGGCGAATAGTAGAGTCAGGCACACATAATGAATTACTCGCGCTGCAAGGAATTTATGCCAAGTTGTGGGCTCACCAAACCGGCGGTTTTATCGGCGTGGAATGATGTATTCGATAAAGCATACTTTGACGGTATGCTTTATCCTTGTTTGCATCTTGTATAACACGGACTAATAAGTATAATACGCCTCCCTCCTTATTGGTGATTCTAAATTTTTCCACAAAAATCTAAGACGTCACAAGGATGGTGTAAGCAAATTTAATCTCTCCAACTAGATGGTAGTTGAAGGGTTAAAGCAGTATTTTAGGGGTGTAGTTCCAATTGGTAGAACAGCGGTCTCCAAAACCGATGGCTGGGGGTTCGAGTCCCTCCACCCCTGCCACTTTTGGCATGAAACTAAGTGTATAGGCAGACGATTGTCCCATTGATAACGTCGCGATTAAGTTAGTATTAGGTAATAGCATGAGCGAAAAAGCGGAAAATAGTTCAAATCCATTAGACTTAGTTAAATGGCTAGTTGTTTTGGTTTTGTTAGGTGGTGCTGTTGCAGCAAATTCCATCTATGAAGATATATCAGTACTTTATCGCGCACTTGGTGTGGTCGCAGCTGTTCTTGTTGCCGGTTTTATTGCCGCATCAACGGAAAAAGGTAGCAGCTTTTTGACATTCGCTAAAGATGCTCGCACAGAAGTACGGAAAGTAGTGTGGCCAACTCGCCAAGAAGCAACGCAAACGACTATCATCGTTTTAGTTGCTACTGCTTTCATGTCACTCGTGCTTTGGGGGCTTGACCTCATTATTGTACAGTTAGTTTCTTTCATCACCGGCTTAGGAATTTAATCATGTCAGAAGTTACAGAAAATCCAGACGTGCCAGAAAAGTCAGATAAAAAGTGGTATGTAGTTCAGGCTTTCTCTCAATATGAAGGGCGCGTGAAAAAGACACTTCTTGAATACATTAAAATGCATGAGATGGAAGATTATTTCGGTGAAATCTTAGTTCCGACCGAAGAAGTCATTGAAATGCGTTCTGGTCAACAGCGTAAAAGTGAGCGTAAATTTTTCCCTGGTTACGTGTTAGTACAAATGGATATGAATGAAGATTCGTGGCACTTGGTAAAAAGTGTACCTCGCGTGCTTGGATTCATAGGTGGTACATCTGATCGCCCAGCGCCCATTACTAATAAAGAAGCGAACGCGATTTTGAACCGTCTTGAAGAAGGCGTTGATAAGCCTAAACCGAAAACGTTATTCGAACCAGGCGAAGTGGTTCGTGTTACTGATGGTCCTTTTGCTGACTTTAACGGTGTGGTTGAAGAAGTGGATTATGAAAAGAGCCGCTTAAAAGTTTCAGTACTTATTTTCGGTCGTTCAACACCAGTAGAACTAGAATTCGGCCAAGTCGAGAAGGGGTAAAAGCGGGGCTTTCGGAAGCTTAGCTTTCGCCGCTTGCACGACCGGCAGGGATGTCGGGCTGGAACCTGCCACAGGAAGTGAACGAAGAGACAGCGCTAGGCTGTCTTTTTTGTTAACACACCGATGTTTCGAAAATTCGGATGGTTTGACTGGTACCGAGCGCCAAGGATGGCGTCGAAGAAATTAAAACAAAGATGCTCAATAGGGCATCTTTTTTTGTTTTTAAGGCAAATTTATTCAAAAGTGACGAGCGTAACTAATTGGATAAAGTTCGTACATAATGGTTGCGAAGGGCTAATAAGTCGTCTATAATTCGCGGCCCTTTTTGTTGAACGGGGAGCCAATTAAGCAAACATTCTCAGTGTTTGCGAGGCGTTTGACCCATTAATTGAGAGTATTATCATGGCTAAAAAAGTCACAGGCATTATCAAGTTACAGGTTGCGGCTGGTGCTGCTAACCCTAGTCCGCCAGTTGGCCCTGCGTTAGGTGCTAAAGGCGTTAACATCATGGAATTCTGTAAAGCATTCAACGCTAAAACAGGTGACATGGAAAAAGGTTCTCCCGTTCCAGTAGAAATTACTGTTTACGAAGACCGTTCTTTTACCTTCGTTACTAAGACATCACCTGCTTCTTATATGCTTAAGAAAGCGGCTGGTATCAAAAGTGGTTCTGGTCGTCCTAACACTGAAAAAGTGGGTAAAGTGACGCTTGCGCAACTAGAAGAAATTGCTAAAGCGAAAGAACCAGATCTAACTGCAGCTGATTTAGAAGCAGCTGTTCGTACCATCGCTGGCTCTGCACGCAGCATGGGCTTGGTAGTAGAGGGATAAGAAATGGCTAAATTAACTAAACGCGCTCGTCTTATACGTGAAAAAGTTGAAGCGACTAAAGAATATGAATTCAACGAAGCAGTTTCTTTGTTGAAAGAGTTTGCTACTGCAAAATTCGCTGAAAGTGTTGATGTAGCTGTAAAGCTTGGCATCGACGCACGTAAATCTGACCAAAACGTACGTGGCGCAACAGTGCTACCTAACGGTACTGGTAAAGAAGTACGTGTTGCTGTTTTCACTCAAGGTGCAAACGCTGAAGCCGCTAAAGAAGCTGGTGCTGACATCGTTGGTATGGAAGACTTAGCTGAGCAAGTGAAAAAAGGCGAAATGAACTTCGACGTTGTTGTTGCTTCTCCTGATGCCATGCGTGTTGTAGGTATGTTAGGTCAAATCTTAGGCCCACGTGGTTTAATGCCTAACCCTAAAACAGGTACAGTGACGCCAGATGTTGCTACAGCGGTTAAAAACGCTAAAGCGGGTCAGGTTCGCTACCGTAACGATAAGAATGGTATCATTCACGCTAGCATCGGTAAGATTGCTTTTGAAAGCAACCAAATCGAAGAAAACTTAGCTGCGCTAATCGAAGCAGTTAAGAAAGCTAAGCCTTCATCGGCTAAAGGCGTATATATCAAGAAAATTAGCTTAAGCACGACTATGGGCGCGGGTATTACCATCGACCAAGCTAGTCTGACTGCAGCAAGCTAATTTTTTGCCTTAGTTTTACTAAGGCACTTGTAAGTGACTGAAATATCGGTTACTTATTCTCTCTAGAAAGGTATGGGTTGGAGTCATTATTGTTTTCAATATATGACTCCCGTCCAAGACCGCAGGCGTAAAGCAGTGACTGAAGTAAGAGAGCAGCCACACTGATTGAATGATCATAAATGCTTTACTTAAAACAATAGCCTGCGCAGACGGTGATTTCGACTCAGACTCTCTGGGATTAACGAACACCGTAGAGCGGTAAAATATTCATTGTTGGGTAACCCATATTGAGCGTTTTATCAATCTGTGAATCCTGAAAAGTGTTATTAAGTAATAGGCTTTTCAGACTTAAAGAAGGTGAACACAGTGGCACTAGGCTTAGCAGCAAAGAAAGAGATCGTCGCAGAAGTAAGCGAAGTAGCATCTCAAGCTCTATCCGTTGCCGTTGCTGAATACCGTGGTATGGAAGTATCAGAACTAACTGAACTTCGTGTTAAAGCTCGTGAGCAAGGCGTATTTCTTAAAGTAGTAAGAAACACTCTAGCAAAACGTGCCTTAGCCGACACTCAGTTTGCTGATTTGGAAAGTGCCTTAACTGGTCCGTTAATTTACGGATTTTCGATTGAAGCACCTGGTGGTGCGGCGCGTCTTTTTAAAGATTTCGCTAAAACGAATGACAAGTTAAACGTAACTGCCCTTTCTATTGGTAGTGGTCTTTTGGGTCCAGAGAAGTTGGACGCAGTAGCAGCATTGCCTACCCGCGACGAAGCGCTTGCAAAACTACTTGCAACCTTCAAAGCACCTGTTGGGAAATTCGTTCAAACTATCAACGAAGTTCCTTCCAAGTTTGTGCGTGTATTGGCGGCGATCAAAGAAACCAAATAATTTGGTTCCTTTGTACATTTAAATTTTTAATCATTAAACCCAGGAGTTTAGAGAAATGGCTCTAACCAAAGAAGATATTTTAAACGCAATTGCTGAAATGCCAGTAATGGACCTTGTTGAGCTTATCGAAGCTGCAGAAGAAAAATTCGGTGTAACAGCGACTGCTGCTGTTGCTGCCGCTGCTCCTGCTGCTGCTGGTGAAGCTGCTGCAGAACAAACTGAATTCGATGTTGTTTTGACATCTTTCGGTGGTAACAAAGTTGCTGTAATCAAAGCGGTACGTGGCGCAACTGGTCTTGGCTTGAAAGAAGCTAAAGAAGTAGTTGAAGCTGCTCCGAAAGCGATTAAAGAAGGCGTTGCTAAAGAAGAAGCTGAAGAACTTAAGAAGACGCTTGAAGAAGCTGGCGCTGAAGTTGAGCTTAAGTAATCTGTCTAACGACAGATTACTAGCCTGAAAAGGCTTAGGCTGGTGATTTTATAATCACCAGCCTTTTTGCGCTGTAGGATAAAGTATTTTCATCCTTTAAAATTTATTCTATTTGTTAGCGCAAATTACATTTAAACCTAAATAAAACCAATAAGTTAAGTAAGCCTCTTAATGACTTTGGTAAACGGTTAAAGTGTAAAATAAAGGGTGCTGGAAGTTTGCTTTATAGACAATCTATTTAGCAAGTTGGGTCAAAAATCGGCAGGCTGAGGAACCCATGGTTTACTCTTATAGCGAAAAGAAACGTATCCGTAAGGATTTTGGCAAACGCCCACAGGTATTGGAAATACCGTATCTACTTTCAATCCAGCTAGATTCTTTTAAAAAGTTTATTGACCTTGACGTCGATGGTCAGCATGGACTGGAAGCAGCATTTCGATCAGTTTTCCCAATAAAAAGTTACTCTGGTAACGCAGAATTACAGTACGTAAGTTACCGTTTAGGTGAGCCCGTATTTGACGTAAAAGAATGTCAAATCCGTGGTGTTACCTTTTCAGCGCCTTTGCGTGTTAAGTTGCGTTTAGTGTTGTTCGATCGTGAAGCAGCACCAGGCACAGTAAAAGACATCAAAGAGCAAGAAGTTTACATGGGCGAAATTCCGCTCATGACTGAAAATGGAACTTTCGTCATTAACGGTACTGAGCGAGTCATCGTATCTCAGTTACACCGTTCGCCAGGCGTATTCTTTGATCACGATAAAGGTAAAACTCACTCATCAGGTAAAGTGTTATATAACGCGCGCGTTATTCCTTACCGTGGTTCGTGGTTAGACTTTGAATTTGACCCTAAAGATAACCTTTATGTTCGTATCGATAGACGCCGCAAATTGCCAGCGACTATTATGCTACGTGCATTAGAAATACCGACTGAAGAAATACTTGGAATGTTCTTTGAGAAGAACCAAGTACGTATTGACGGTAATCGTTTTATGTCTGATATCGTGCCAGATCGCCTTCGTGGTGAAACTGCGCAATTCGATATTTTAGACTCTGATGGCAATGTGCTTGTAGAAGCAGGCCGTCGTATTTCAGCTCGTCATACCCGCGCATTAGAAAAAGCCGGTATTGTTGAACTGGAAGTCCCTGCAGAATACCTTATTGGCCGTGTTTACGCCTGCGATTACGTGGATCAGGAAACAGGCGAATTAGTGGTTGCTGCCAACGATATATTGACGCTTGAAAACGTGTTGGCCCTAAAAGAAGCTGGATATACAACGTTTGAAACTTTGTACATCAATGAGCTTGATCACGGTGCCTATATCTCAGATACCTTGCGCATTGATAGCTCAACTAACCGCTTAGAAGCCTTGGTTGAAATTTATCGTATGATGCGTCCTGGTGAGCCGCCTACTAAGGATGCTGCTGAGACATTGTTCCAGAACTTGTTCTTCTCAGACGATCGTTATGATTTATCGTCTGTTGGACGTATGAAGTTCAACCGTCGTTTAGGTCGCGAGACATCAATCGGTGCTGGTACATTAGACAAAGACGACATCGTTGACGTAATGAAGCAACTGATCACTATTCGTGACGGTAAAGACGACGTCGATGATATCGATCACTTGGGTAACCGTCGTATTCGCTCTGTTGGCGAAATGGCTGAAAACCAATTCCGTGTTGGTCTAGTGCGTGTTGAGCGTGCCGTTAAGGAACGTTTAAGCTTAGGCGATTTAGATGCGGTTATGCCTCAAGACTTGATTAACGCTAAGCCTATTTCGGCAGCAGTGAAAGAGTTCTTTGGTTCAAGCCAGTTGTCACAGTTTATGGATCAGAACAACCCGTTATCTGAAGTAACCCATAAACGTCGTATTTCAGCCTTAGGCCCAGGCGGTCTAACACGTGAGCGTGCGGGCTTTGAAGTACGAGATGTACACCCGACTCACTATGGTCGTGTATGCCCAATCGAAACACCTGAGGGACCAAACATCGGTTTGATCAACTCATTGGCGAGCTTTGCTCGTACCAATGATTTTGGTTTCCTTGAAACACCATACCGTAAAATCGTTGACGGTGTAGTGACTGACGAAATTGATTACTTATCAGCAATCGAAGAAGGTCAATTCTCAATCGCACAGGCAAACGTTGCGCTTGATGAGAACGGTCGCCTTGCTGATGATTTGATCCCTTGTCGTCACCGTGGTGAAACGACATTGAAAGAAAGCTCTGAGATCACCTACATGGATGTATCTCCGCAGCAGATCGTTTCAATCGCTGCCAGCATTATCCCATTCCTAGAACACGATGATGCTAACCGAGCTTTGATGGGTGCGAACATGCAACGTCAAGCAGTACCAACGCTTATCGCTGACAAGCCTCTAGTTGGTACCGGTATGGAGAAAACAGTTGCCGTTGATTCTGGCGTGACTGTTGTTGCTAAACGTGGTGGACGAGTCGACTACGTAGATGCAAGCCGTATTGTTATAAAAGTTAATGAAGAAGAAACTGTTGCCGGCGAAGCGGGCATCGATATCTACAACTTAACCAAGTACACCCGTTCTAACCAGAATACCTGTATCAACCAGCGCCCAACATGTAACGTTGGTGAGCCGATTGTTGCTGGCGACGTACTGGCTGACGGCCCATCTACAGATTTAGGTGAGCTAGCACTAGGGCAAAATATGCGTATCGCATTCATGCCTTGGAACGGTTACAACTTCGAAGATTCAATCTTGATCTCTGAGCGCGTTGCTATGGAAGATCGTTTCACCACAATTCATATTCAAGAATTGAGCTGTGTGGCACGTGATACCAAGTTAGGGCCTGAAGAAATCAGTTCTGATATTCCGAACGTAGGCGAATCTGCGCTAGGTAAATTGGATGAATCAGGTGTTGTTTACATCGGTGCTGAAGTGAAAGGTGGCGACATCTTAGTGGGTAAAGTTACGCCTAAAGGTGAAACGCAACTCACCCCAGAAGAGAAACTTTTACGAGCTATCTTCGGTGAAAAAGCATCAGACGTTAAAGATACTTCACTGCGCGTACCGAACAGCGTTCGCGGTACTGTGATTGACGTACAGGTATTTACTCGTGATGGCGTAGAAAAAGACAAGCGTGCACTTGAAATTGAAGGCATGCAGTTACGTCAAGTGAAGAAAGATTTATCAGACGAATTCAATATTCTTGCTGATGGTATCTTCGCTCGTGCTAAAAACTTGTTGCTTAAATCAGGTATTGAAGAGTCACGTTTAGAGTCTGCTCAGCGGGAAAAATGGTTCGACCTGACGCTAACAGATGAAGATGCTCAAACTGAGCTTGATCAAATCGCTGAGCAGTTTGTTGAAATCAAAGCTGACTTCGATAAGAAGTTTGAAATCAAGCGACGCAAGATCACTCAAGGCGATGATCTTCAACCAGGCGTGCTTAAAATCGTTAAGGTTTACTTGGCCGTTAAACGTCAAATTCAACCTGGTGATAAGATGGCTGGTCGTCACGGTAACAAAGGTGTTATTTCAACCATTAAACCAGTTGAAGATATGCCTTACGATGTAAACGGTACGCCGGTAGACATCGTATTGAACCCGTTGGGTGTACCGTCACGTATGAACATCGGTCAGATCCTTGAGACTCACCTTGGTATGGCTGCTCACGGTATTGGTGTGAAAATCGATCGCATGCTCAAAGAGCATGAAGAGATGGCTAAGCTACGTGGCTTCCTCAAAGAAGTCTACGGTGCAGGCACAACTGACCAAGAAGTGGATCTTGATAGCTTCAGCGATGACGAAATTACCCGTCTTGCGGATAACTTGCGTAAAGGTGTGCCTATGGCAACACCAGTATTTGATGGTGCTACTGAAGCTGAAATCAAACATATGCTTACGCTTGCTGATCTTCCTGAAAGTGGACAAATCGCTTTGTTTGACGGCCGTACAGGACGTGAATTTGAACGTCCAGTTACTGTAGGCTACATGTATATGTTGAAACTGAATCACTTGGTTGATGACAAAATGCATGCTCGTTCAACTGGTTCGTACAGCTTGGTTACACAGCAGCCGTTGGGTGGTAAAGCTCAATTCGGTGGTCAGCGCTTCGGTGAGATGGAAGTATGGGCACTTGAAGCATACGGTGCAGCTTATACCTTGCAAGAAATGTTGACAGTGAAATCTGATGACGTGAATGGTCGTACTAAGATGTACAAAAACATCGTCGACGGCGACCATCGCATGGAACCTGGTATGCCTGAATCATTCAACGTATTGTTGAAAGAGATTCGCTCACTGGGTATCAACATCGAGCTGGAAGAACAATAAGCCGCGTCTGCAGTGCTTATAGACAGGATAGTCTGATGGGTGTTAACCCATCCATCAGGCTTTTTCAACTGACTCCGCTGGGAGAGTAATGTGAAAGACTTATTAAAGTTTCTTAAACAACAACACAAGTCCGAAGAATTCGATAATATCCGAATTGGTCTTGCGTCACCTGACATGATCCGTTCATGGTCTTTTGGTGAAGTTAAGAAGCCAGAAACCATTAACTACCGTACATTTAAGCCTGAGCGTGATGGCTTATTCTGTGCGCGTATTTTTGGACCGGTTAAAGACTACGAGTGTTTATGTGGCAAATATAAGCGCCTTAAGCATCGTGGTGTTATATGTGAAAAATGTGGCGTTGAAGTAACGTTAACCAAAGTACGTCGTGAGCGTATGGGCCACATTGAACTGGCAAGCCCAGTTGCACATATATGGTTCCTTAAATCATTACCGTCACGTATCGGCTTGATGCTTGATATGACACTTCGTGATATCGAACGTGTGCTTTATTTTGAATCATATGTTGTTGCCGAGCCAGGCATGACAACGCTTGAGCGCAGCCAACTTCTTTCAGAAGAAGAATACTTGGACGCGTTAGAAGAGCATGGCGACGAATTTGAAGCGAAGATGGGTGCTGAAGCGGTTTTTGAATTGCTTAAAGCCTTAGACGTTGATGCTGATGTTGCTGCTATGCGTGAAGAATTGCCTAGCATTAACTCAGAAACGCGCCGCAAGAAAATCACTAAGCGCCTGAAATTGCTTGAATCATTCCAGTTATCTGGCAACAAGCCAGAATGGATGATCCTGACTGTTTTACCTGTATTACCACCTGACTTACGTCCGTTGGTACCGCTTGATGGTGGTCGTTTTGCAACATCTGACTTGAACGATTTGTATCGTCGAGTGATTAACCGTAACAACCGTTTGAAGCGTCTACTTGACCTTGCTGCGCCTGACATTATCGTGCGCAACGAAAAACGTATGTTACAAGAAGCGGTTGATGCCTTGTTAGATAACGGTCGTCGTGGTCGTGCTATCACAGGCTCAAACAAACGTCCTCTTAAATCTTTGGCTGATATGATCAAAGGTAAACAAGGTCGTTTCCGTCAAAACTTATTGGGTAAACGTGTAGATTATTCAGGCCGTTCGGTTATTACCGTTGGTCCTACTCTACGTTTGCACCAGTGTGGTCTTCCTAAGAAGATGGCGCTTGAGTTGTTCAAACCGTTCATCTACGGAAAGCTAGAAGGGCGCGGATTAGCGACCACTATTAAAGCCGCTAAAAAATTAGTTGAACGTGAAGACCCGGAAGTATGGGACGTTCTAGACGAAGTTATTCGTGAACACCCTGTATTACTTAACCGTGCGCCTACACTTCACCGTTTGGGTATTCAGGCGTTTGAGCCAACCCTAATCGAAGGTAAAGCGATCCAATTGCACCCATTAGTATGTGCGGCTTATAACGCCGACTTCGATGGTGACCAAATGGCGGTACACGTTCCGTTGACAATCGAAGCACAGCTAGAAGCACGTGCGTTAATGATGTCAACTAACAACATCTTATCACCCGCGAATGGTGAGCCTATCATCGTTCCTTCACAGGATGTTGTATTGGGTCTTTACTATCTAACGCGTGACCGTGTAAATGGTCTTGGCGAAGCAATGGTATTTACTAGCCCGCATGAAGCTGAAAAAGCCTACCGCACAGGTAATGCTGAACTTCATGCTCGCGTTAAAGTACGTATTACTGAGTATGATGTTGCTGAAGATGGTTCAAAAACTGAAAAAGTGACCTTAACAGATACCACTGTTGGGCGCGCAATCTTCTCGTTGATTTTGCCTAAAGGTTTGCCTTTCGAGCTAATCAACCAGGCCATGGGTAAAAAGCAAATTTCACGCTTGTTGAATGCTTGTTACCGTACACTTGGTTTGAAAGACACCGTTATTGCGGCTGACCAAATCATGTATACCGGTTTTCATTACGCGATGATCGCGGGTGCGTCTGTTGGTATTGATGACATGGTTATTCCTGACGCTAAGAAAGATATTATCGAAGGCGCAGAAGCTGAAGTACGTGAAATTCAAGAGCAATTCCAATCTGGTCTTGTTACAGCGGGTGAGCGTTACAACAAAGTAATTGATATCTGGTCTAACGCCAACGAAAAAGTCGCTAAGGCGATGATGTCAAACTTATCGAAAGAAACGGTTATGAATCGTGACGGTGAAATGGAAGAACAAGATTCTTTCAACTCTGTTTACATGATGGCCGATTCTGGAGCGCGTGGTAGTGCCGCTCAGATTCGTCAGTTGGCGGGTATGCGTGGTCTGATGGCGAAACCAGATGGTTCAATCATCGAAACACCTATTACGGCTAACTTCCGCGAAGGTCTAAACGTACTTCAGTACTTTATTTCGACTCACGGTGCTCGTAAAGGTTTGGCCGATACTGCATTGAAAACAGCGAACTCAGGTTACTTGACGCGTCGTTTGGTTGATGTTGCACAAGATTTGGTTATCAATAACGAAGATTGTGGCACATTCGAAGGTGTTAAAATGACACCGTTAATCGAAGGTGGTGACGTTGTTGAGCCGCTTCGCGAACGTGTACTAGGTCGTACCGTTGCTGAAGACGTCTTGAAGCCAGGCACCAACGAAGTATTGGTTGAACGTAACGTATTACTAGACGAAGCACTAGTAGACATGCTTGAAGCCAATTCAGTTGACCAAATTATGGTTCGCTCGGTTATCACCTGTGAAAATGACTTCGGTGTTTGTGCTAAGTGTTACGGTCGTGACCTTGCACGTGGTCACATGGTTGGTCATGGTGAAGCGGTTGGTGTTATTGCAGCACAATCAATCGGTGAGCCAGGTACACAGCTTACCATGCGTACGTTCCACATCGGTGGGGCGGCATCACGAGCATCTGCAGAAAACAGCGTACAGGTGAAAACCACTGGTACATTGAAATTGCATAATGCTAAGTATGTTCGCAACACAGACGATAAAGTGGTTATCGTTTCTCGTTCAACTGAGATCACCATCATTGATGATCAAGGTCGTGAGAAAGAGCGTTATAAAGTGCCTTACGGTGCAATCTTAACGACTGACGATAATTCAACTGTTACCAGTGGCGAAGTTGTCGCTAACTGGGACCCACATTCGCATCCAATCGTTACTGAGCGTCAGGCGAAAATCAGCTTTGCTGATATCGATGACAGTAACACTGAAATGCAACAGGATGAGTTAACGGGTCTAACACGTATCGTTGTCAATGACTTATCTAAAGCGAATGCCAAAGAGCCTAAGCTAATCCTAGAAAGTGATGAGCACGGGTTACAAGAGATTCGTTTACCCAGTTTCACCACGATTGAAGCAACCGACGGTATGCAGGCTAAGCCTGGTGATGTGTTAGCGCGTATTCCTCAGGAAAGCTCGAAGACACGTGATATTACCGGCGGTCTTCCACGGGTTGCTGACTTGTTTGAAGCGCGTAAGCCTAAAGAGCCCGCTATCTTAGCTGAAGTCTCAGGTACCATTGGTTGGGGTAAAGAAACCAAAGGTAAGAAACGTCTTGTTATCACGCCGAAAGATGCTGATGCATACGAAGAGATGATTCCTAAGTGGCGTCAACTTAACGTATTCGAAGGTGAAAACGTTGAGAAAGGTGAAGTTATTGCCGATGGCCCAGAGTCACCCCATGACATCTTACGTCTACGTGGTATCAGTGCTGTTTCTAACTATATCGTTAATGAAGTACAAGAAGTTTATCGCCTCCAAGGGGTAAAAATTAACGATAAGCATATCGAAGTGGTTATTCGTCAAATGCTACGTAAGTGTCTTATCACTTACGCAGGTGACAGTAACTTCCTAGAGGGTGAGCAAGTAGAAGTTTCAAACGTGAAAATCGCTAACCGTGAATTGGAAAAGCAAGGCAAAATCCCTGCTCAGTACGAAACACAGTTATTGGGTATCACGAAAGCATCGTTGTCCACTGAGTCATTTATCTCAGCGGCATCTTTCCAAGAAACAACTCGTGTACTTACTGAAGCAGCAGTGCAAGGTAAAGAAGACGAATTACGTGGCTTGAAAGAGAACGTTATTGTAGGTCGTTTGATTCCAGCCGGTACCGGTTTTGCGTATCACCAAAAACGAACTGCAAGAAAACTAGCAGAGCGTCAGGAAGTTGAAGAACTATCTGTATCTGCGGCAGATGCTGAGCAAGCGTTAACTGAAGCACTCAATGCTGAAGTTATGGATACGCCATCATCTGATGAGTAAAGAATAAGATCATCTGTTAACCCAGATGGCAAGAACATCAATTTAGGCATTAATCTGTCTTTATTGGTGTTCTAGCTTGACAGGTCAAACTTTGGTCATTAGACTTCCGCGACCCGAAATTTGGTAACAGATATTGGGTCGCGGATTTTTCGCGTTTTATATCCTATGTAAGGATATTATCAGTCGTAATTTTAACCAGGAGCTAGTTAATGGCAACAGTTAACCAGTTAGTGCGCAAGCCACGCCAAAAGCCCGATGCGAAGAGCAACGTAGCGGCATTGCAGGCCTGTCCACAACGCCGTGGTGTATGTACTCGTGTATATACCACCACTCCAAAGAAGCCAAACTCTGCATTACGTAAAGTTTGTCGTGTTCGTTTGACCAACGGTTTTGAAGTTTCTTCATACATCGGTGGTGAAGGCCATAACCTACAAGAGCACAGTGTTGTTCTTATCCGTGGTGGTCGTGTTAAAGATTTACCAGGTGTTCGTTACCACACTGTTCGCGGTACATTAGACTGCGCAGGTGTAAGTTCACGTAAACAAGCCCGTTCTAAGTACGGCGCAAAAAGGCCTAAGTCTTAACGGTTCTCCGTTAGTAAGGCCAAACTAAAGTATTAATTGAGTTTTGGGATACCCCTGAATTCTACGGAGAATTAAGATGCCAAGAAGAAGAGTTGTAGGTCAACGCAAAATCCTACCGGATCCTAAGTTCGGATCGCAGTTACTTGCAAAATTTATGAATGTCGTCATGTTAGATGGCAAAAAATCGACTGCTGAAAAAATCGTTTACGGTGCACTCGACATTGTTGCTGAAAAAGCTGGCAAGTCACATCTAGACATTTTCGAAGATGCATTGGACAACATTCGTCCTACGGTAGAGGTTAAATCTCGCCGTGTGGGTGGTTCTACGTACCAAGTACCAGTAGAAGTTCGTCCTGTTCGTCGTAATGCCCTAGGTATGCGCTGGTTAGTTGACGCTGCTCGTAAACGTGGTGAAAAATCAATGGCTCAACGCCTTGCAGCTGAAATGCTCGACGCTGCAGAAAACAAAGGTTCTGCGGTTAAGAAACGTGAAGACGTTCACCGTATGGCCGAAGCCAACAAAGCCTTCGCTCACTACCGCTGGTAATAAGAGAAAGCTATGGCTCGTAAAACGCCTATCAATCGCTACCGAAATATTGGTATCGTTGCTCACGTCGACGCGGGTAAAACCACGACGACTGAGCGTGTTTTGTTCTACACTGGTTTGTCTCACAAAATCGGTGAAGTTCATGATGGTGCTGCCACCATGGACTGGATGGAACAAGAGCAAGAACGCGGTATTACCATTACTTCGGCGGCTACGACCTGCTTTTGGGCAGGTATGGATAAGCAATACGACCAACACCGCATTAACATCATTGACACGCCAGGACACGTTGACTTCACCATCGAAGTTGAACGTTCTTTGCGTGTTCTTGATGGTGCCGTTGTCGTATTTTGTGGTTCTTCTGGTGTAGAACCCCAATCAGAAACCGTCTGGCGTCAAGCTGACAAATACCAAGTCCCTCGGGTGGTGTTTGTTAACAAGATGGACAGAGCGGGAGCAGATTTTGAACGAGTGGTTGGGCAAATTCGCAAACGACTCGGCGCTAACTGTGTTCCTATTCACCTCAATATCGGTTCAGAAGAGAACTTCAAAGGTGTCATAGACCTCATCAAGATGAAAGCCATTAATTGGGATGAATCTGATCAAGGCATGACGTTTACCTACGAAGCTATCCCAGCTGATTTGCAAGACCGAGCGGACGAGCTACGTACTGAACTTGTTGAAGCGGCTGCAGAGGCCAATGATGAATTGATGGATAAGTATTTGGAAGGCGAAGAGCTAACCGAAGAAGAAATCAAGACAGCATTGCGTCAGCGTACTATTAATAATGAAATAGTGCTCGCAACCTGTGGTTCAGCGTTCAAGAATAAAGGTGTACAAGCCGTTTTAGATGCGGTAATTGAATTTTTACCTGCTCCTATAGATGTTCCTGCAATCACAGGTGTTCTAGATGACAATGAGGAAACTGAAGCTTCACGTCCTGCGGATGATGACGCACCTTTTTCTGCACTTGCATTTAAAATCGCAACCGACCCTTTCGTAGGGACTTTGACTTTTTTCCGTTGTTATTCAGGTGTGGTTAACACGGGTGACAGCGTTTATAACCCAGTCAAAGCGAAGCGTGAACGCTTTGGTCGTATCGTGCAGATGCACGCTAAGGACCGAGAGGAACTGAAAGAAGTTCGAGCGGGCGATATCGCAGCAGCGATTGGTCTGAAAGATGTGACAACCGGAGATACCTTGTGTGATCCGAATCATATCATTACACTCGAACGGATGGACTTCCCAGAGCCTGTTATTTCCATTGCAGTAGAGCCTCGCTCTCAAGCCGACCAAGAGAAAATGGCATTGGCACTAGGTAAGTTGGCAGCGGAAGATCCATCATTTAAAGTTAAAACTGACGAAGAGTCAGGACAAACAATTATATCTGGGATGGGTGAACTTCATCTTGATATCATTGTAGATCGCATGAGACGCGAGTTCAGTGTCGAGTGCAATGTAGGTAAACCTCAGGTTGCTTATCGTGAGACTATTCGCGGTAAAGTCGACGTAGAAGGTAAGTTTGTTCGTCAATCAGGTGGCCGTGGTCAATTCGGACATGTTTGGCTTACAATCGAGCCTAATGAAGAAGGGGCTGGGTACGAATTTATCAACAATATTGTTGGTGGTGTAATTCCAAAAGAATTTATCCCATCAGTTGATAAAGGTATCCATGAACAGATGCAAAATGGTGTGCTAGCGGGTTATCCGGTACTTGACGTAAAAGTTACCTTATTCGATGGTTCTTATCATGATGTTGACTCTTCTGAAATGGCGTTTAAAATCGCTGGTTCAATGGGTTTTAGAAAGGGCGCTGCTGAGGCAAAACCTGTATTGCTTGAACCCACAATGAAAGTTGAAGTTACCACTCCGGAAGACTGGATGGGTGATGTGGTTGGTGATTTAAATCGCCGACGTGGTGTAATTGAAGGTATGGAAGATGGCGTTGCCGGCATTAAAATTGTTTTTGCCAAGGTACCACTATCTGAAATGTTTGGTTATTCTACAGACTTGCGTTCAGCAACGCAGGGTCGTGCATCATATTCAATGGAATTTTTTAATTATTCAGAAGCGCCTAATAATGTTGCGAAAGCCATTATTGACGCTCGTCAATCTTAATAAAGGTCTGGTCCGGTTTACTACATGAGTAGGGCCGGGTTTTTAACTTAGGAAATTTGTAAAATGGCAAAAGCAAAGTTTGAACGTACTAAACCGCATGTAAACGTCGGTACAATCGGCCACGTTGACCACGGTAAAACCACTCTAACAGCTGCAATCACTACTGTACTTGCAAAAGTATACGGCGGTGCTGCATCTGCATTCGATCAAATCGATAACGCTCCTGAAGAGCGCGAGCGTGGTATCACTATTTCAACGTCTCACGTTGAATACGATACTCCTACTCGTCACTACGCACACGTTGACTGTCCTGGACACGCCGATTATGTAAAAAACATGATCACGGGTGCTGCTCAAATGGATGGCGCAATTCTAGTAGTAGCAGCGACCGATGGTCCTATGCCACAAACGCGTGAGCACATCTTGCTAGGTCGCCAAGTTGGTGTACCTTTCATGGTTGTTTTCATGAACAAATGTGACATGGTTGACGACGAAGAATTGTTAGAATTGGTAGAGATGGAAGTACGTGAATTGCTTTCAGAATACGAATTCCCTGGCGACGACTTGCCAGTTATCCAAGGTTCAGCACTTAAAGCCCTAGAAGGCGACGAGAAGTGGGAAGCAAAAATCATTGAGCTTGCAGAAGCACTTGATAGCTACATCCCAGAGCCAGAGCGTGACATCGACAAGCCTTTCCTACTTCCAATTGAAGATGTATTCTCAATTTCAGGTCGTGGTACGGTTGTAACAGGTCGTGTTGAGCGTGGTATCGTAAACACAGGTGATGCAGTAGAAATCGTTGGTATGAAAGATACAACGACTTCAACGGTAACTGGTGTTGAAATGTTCCGTAAATTGCTTGACGAAGGTCGTGCTGGTGAGAACATCGGTGCATTGCTTCGTGGTACTAAGCGTGAAGATGTTGAGCGTGGTCAAGTACTAGCTAAGCCTGGTTCAATCAACCCACACACTCAATTCGAAGCTGAAGTATACGTACTAAGCAAAGACGAAGGCGGCCGTCATACTCCGTTCTTCAAAGGCTACCGTCCACAGTTCTACTTCCGTACAACTGACGTAACAGGTGCTGTAGAGCTTCCTGAAGGCGTAGAAATGGTAATGCCTGGTGACAACTTGAAATTCGTAGTTGAATTGATTGCTCCTATCGCGATGGACGAAGGTTTACGCTTCGCAATCCGCGAAGGTGGCCGCACAGTAGGTGCAGGCGTTGTTGCAAAAATCATTGCTTAATAGCTAGCAAATTGATTTGAAAGGAAAGGCTGCTAAATGCAGCCTTTTTTGTGCTTGCACGTATTGTGTGGCTCCAAGCGGATTATTCCGTGACAAAATCGTCGGGAACGATTTTGAACATGCGAAGCATGGCCTGTAGGGCGTAGGGCAGGACGCCCGGAGTAACGTGGCCGCACAGTAGGTGCAGGCGTTGTTGCAAAAATCATTGCTTAATAGCTAGCAAATTGATTTGAAATAAAGGTCACTTCGGTGGCCTTTTTTTATGCCTGTAAGATAGTTAAAAGTAAAGGTTGAACCCTTCCTTGGTGCTGTGGCCCAGCCTGGCATCCTTGCCAGTCGTTCAACCGGCTGGCGCAGTGCGCCAGAAAGCCTCCGGTTTCACCCTTTTTTGTGCCTGTAAGAAAGTTAAATGTTTAGGGTGTACCCATCCCTGGTGCGTCAGCCAGCCTGGCATCTTTGCCAGTCGTTCAACCGGCTGGTGCAGTGCACCAGAAGGATTCCGGTTTCACCCTTTTTTGTGTCTGTAAGAAAGTTGGGTTTAGAGGTACAACCCGTCCATGGTGATGTGGCCAGCCCGACGTCCCTGTCGGTCGTTCAACCGGCTGGTGCGGTGCACCAGAAAGACTCCGGTTTCACCCATCCCTGGTGCTGTGGCCAGCTTTTAAAGTGCTGCAGCTATATGTAGCTGTGTACAAAACGCCGTCTAACCCGTCCATGGTAGTTGGGTCCAGTGCACACATCCCTGTGTGCCCGTTCAGTCAGGCGGCGCAGTGCGCCTAGATAAACTGACTTCACCCTTGCCAGTCGTTCAACCGGCTGGTGCGGTGCACCAGAAAGACTCTGGTTTCACCCATCTCTGGTGCGTCAGCCAGCTTTTAAAGTGATGCAGCTATATGTAGCTGTGTACAAAACGCGGTCTAACCCGTCCATGGTGATGCAGTCCAGCCTGGCATCCTTGCCAGTCGTTCAACCGGCTGGTGCGGTGCACCAGAAAGACTCCGGTTTCACCCATCCCTAGTGCGTCAGCCAGCTTTTAAAGTGATGCAGCTATATGTAGCTGTGTACAAAACGCGGTCTAACCCGTCCATGGTGATGTGGCCAGCCCGACGTCCCTGTCGCTCGTTCAACCGGCTGGTGCGGTGCACCAGAAAGATTCCGGTTTCACCCATTTTTATCTCTGTAAGAAGGTTGAGTGTAGGTGTCGAACCCAATGATGGTGATAGGGCCAGCTGCTAGGCCAGTGTGATTCTTAACGGTGTATAGCCGACGAGCTTTTAAACTACCAGTGGTATTCGGGGTTTAGTCTTCGGCTAGTTTACTTGCCGATTAATTTAGCCCGATAATGTAGAATGATGTCATGCATTTGGCTCTCTTGCCGATACAAAAATAGCTTTGCTTAATCTTCTCACTCTCTTAAGAACACTAATGAAACAGTTATCTATTAAACAAAAAATAATGCTCACACTTACTCTCTTTGTGTTATTAACCGCCGTGTTCGTCGGTGGCATAAGCATGATGACAGCGAGAAACGCCGTTGAATCGCGCGTGTTAAGTACCGAGTTACCCAACGTTGTTAAGCGTATCGCTAATGAAATCGATAGTAAAATTGTTGCCATGCAGCTTATTGCCACGCAAATCGCTACAGATGCATTTATTTTGCAATGGAATGCGCAAGGCCAGTCTGCGCAAGGGGAGAAAACACTTATTCAAGTGTTAAAAAATGCCGTTAGCAAACACGGCCTAAGTGCTGCTTCTTTTGCTGATAAGCAAACTAATCGCTACTGGAATCAAGATGGCTTTTTGAGAACCTTAAAAGACGATGCAGCCGATGGTTGGTTTTTTGATTATACCCAAAGTAAGCAACCCACTATGGTTAGCGTTTATAGAGATCCAAATACAGGTAAAACGGATCTGTTTGTTAACTATCAGCAACGCAATGGACGAGGACTGTCAGGAACGGCAAAGTCGTTCAAGGACGTGGTGGATTTGCTGGCAAGTTTTCAGTTAGAGCAATCTGGATTTGTATATTTGGTGGATGGTCAGGGGAATGTGCGCTTACACACAGATGCAGGCTTAATTAACCAAGCGGATATAGCAAGCCTTTATGGTGTAAATAACGTTACTAATTTACTAAATGAAAACGACTTTAACTTAGCCGTTATTAATAAAAACGATACCGACTTTATCGTGGCCTCGAGTTTTATACCGAGCATGAACTGGTTTGTTGTAGCCCAAGTACCCTATGATGAAATATTCGCTTCGTTACACAGTGCTACTTGGCACATTACACTTTGGGCTTTGTTGATCGCCGTTATGGCCTGTCTTGCAGCTTGGTTTGTTGCTACTAGTATTACTCAACCTATAAGTCGTTTGGCTCAAGTGTTTATGCGCTTAGGTTCTGGCAATGCTGATCTTACTTATCGGTTGCCAGAGCACGGTCAAAAGGAAGTGGCAGATGTGGCTAAAGGTTACAATCAATTTGTCAGTCAATTAGACCAAACCTTTACTGAGGTGGTGCAAAATAGTGTGGCACTCAAGGACGTAGCGCGTTCATTGCAAAATAAAGCGGGAGAAACCCTAGAAAGTGCGCAACATAGCGATGAGCATACCCAAGATATCTCTATGAATTTGAGCCAAGTAAGCAGTGCTGTCAGCGAAGTGGCGAAAAGCGCGGAGTCAGCGACCTTGGTCGCTGTGCAAATCAATTCAGAGGGAGAGCAAATATCTCAGGTGATTACCAACACTCAGCAAGATATTAATGGCTTGGTGAGTAAAATCAATGATGTGGCAGAGGTCATTCGCTCGCTTAGCAACAACACAGATACCATTGCCAACGTACTGGAAAATATTCAGGCAATTTCAGACCAAACGAATCTGTTAGCACTTAATGCGGCTATTGAAGCGGCCAGAGCTGGTGAGCAAGGCAGGGGGTTTGCTGTTGTTGCTGACGAGGTTCGCACGTTAGCTAAGCGTACTGCGGATTCAACACATGAAGTACAGGCAATCATGCAGGAGCTCAAGGTAACCTCAGCATCCGCAACCAAAGAAATCTCATCTATCATTGAGCAGTCGCAAATCACAGCGAGTTCTATTGGCACAGCACATCAAGTGCTTGAGGCTAATAGCGCTCACTTCAACGATATTACTCACGCGAATCGTTCAGTGGCCGCAGCAACAGAAGAACAGTCTGTCAGTATTGAATTGATTAATCGCAATATGCAAGATATTCGAAGTCGTTCTCAAGAGAACATGCACAAAATTGCTCAGATGGCCGATGAGTCCGGTGGGCTGAACGCGCTTGCGCAACAACTTGATGCGCTGACTCATCAGTTTAATAAAGACAAAAGATAATGTTTTTCCCCAAAGCGATCGGTAAAGCTAGTCGCTTTGGCGGACACGTTGAACGGTTAATTTATCTGCATCGTACAAACTTGCCTTATGTAATAAAGAAGCTAGGTGAATCGCTTCAATTGAGGCGGTTATTTTGGCTTTCTCACCAAAGTCAGACGTTTCTACCTTAAGAGCAAACTCGCGGGTTAAATCGTCTATAACGCCCTGTAAGGCATAAATGTATTCAAGGCTGATATTGACCATGGCAACGCGAGTTTTAGTCCTCACAAGGGGCAGAGCTTGTTTAACGCCACCTCCGTAAGCTTTAACTAATCCTCCTGTTCCCAGCTTGATGCCGCCAGAGTAGCGCACTACTACGGCACAAATTTCGCCAATATTGCTGCCCTGTAGCTGGGCGAGAATGGGTTTGCCTGCGGTTCCGCTTGGCTCGCCGTCATCACTAAAGCCCAACTGCATAGAATCATTTGGCGCGCCTGCAACAAACCCCCAGCAGTGATGACGTGCTTGCGGGTGAGCGTCTTTCATTTGCTGAACAAAGCCTTTGGCTTCTTTAACACCAGATGTATGTGCAAGACAGGTTATAAAGCGGCTGCGTTTTATTTCCTCTTCAAAGGTAACGGTGGCACTAGGAATTAAATACGGAGGAGTAATGGGCATAAACTCTATCGGTTGGCGAAAAAGTGAATTAACGTGAATTATACGTAAAAGGCAAAAAACTGTCTCAAGTGTTTACCTGAGACAGTTTTATTTTTGAACAAACGAGCTTTAATCTAGTGAGTAGACGCTACCCGGTAGAGTACTACCCCGTAGACGCTACCCGGTAGAGTACTACCCTGTATTCCTCATACCCACGGCGATGCCTGCAATGGTAACCATCATGGCACGTTCAAGGGTCGGGTCGGCTTCATCACCTTTGGCTCGGATACGCTCCAGCAATTCTATTTGTAAGAAGTGAAGGGGTTGTAAGTAACCCGCACGAATATTCATGGACTCATTGCCTTTCGGATCGGATTCCATCACTTCTTTTTGCTGTAATACATCCAGCAACAAGCTCATGCTCATATTCAGTTCCTCACGCAGCGCATCACCTAAATGACGCAACTCCTCTGGCACCAAACGTTTGTCATATTCAGCACTGATACGCGGATCTGCTTTGCCAAACACCATGTCTAACATAGAGAAGCGCGAATGGAAGAAAGGCCAATTTGCCAGCATGTCGTCGATAAGAGGACGATGACCGGCATCGATAGCCGTTTGTACTGCCTTCATTGCACCTAACCATGAAGGCAAGACTAAGCGTGTTTGCGCCCAAGCAAAAATCCATGGAATAGCACGTAAACTTTCAATACCGCCACTGGGCTTACGTTTAGCTGGGCGGCTACCAAGTGGCAGTTTACCTAACTCTTGCTCAGGGGTAGCAACCCTAAAATACGGTACAAAGCTCTCATCGTGTCGTACCGTGTTTCGATAGTTATCACGGGCATTAGCTGCTACTTCAGTGATCAAGTCTCGCCATTCTTGCTTTGGTGCTGGCGGCGGAGAAATTAACGCTTCTAAAATTGCGCTGGCATACAAAGAAAGGCTGCGCTGGGCAAGCTGCGGCATACCGAATTTATAGCGAATGGTTTCACCTTGTTCTGTTACGCGGAAACCACCTGATAGCGACCCTGGAGGCTGAGATAGGATCGCAGCATGAGCAGGCAAGCCACCACGACCAATCGTGCCGCCTCGACCATGGAACAAGGTTAATTCAACACCGAATTTCTCGGCAATAGCTACCAGGGCTTCCTGAGATTCGTATTGAGCCCAACCAGCCGCCATGGCGCCAGCGTCTTTCGCTGAATCGGAATAACCGATCATCACGTATTGGTGACCCTGAATATATCCACGATACCAATCGATATTCATTAAGGCATCAATTACGCTTGAAGCGGCGTTCAAGTCGTCTAGCGTTTCGAACAATGGCGCTACAGGCATTGGCCAAGTCACGCCAAATTCACGCAATAACAAATGTACGCTAAGCACGTCTGAGGGCAAACTTGCCATGGAGATGATATAAATACCAAACCCTTCTTCGCTGTGTTGCGCGACCACTTTACAGGTATCAATCACCTCTTGTACGTCAGCAGATGGCTGCCATTTTGACGGAAACAATGGGCGCTTCGAGCTTAGCTCTTTCAGTAAGAAAGCTTGTTTGTCTTCTTCACTCCAATTGGTATAGTCACCCATACCTAAGTGGCGCGTTAGCTCGCTGAATACATCTGCATGACGTTCAGAGTCTTGGCGAATATCTAACTTAAGCAGATGCACACCAAAACAATGCACTCGGCGAATGGTGTCTAATAAACGGCCATCGGCGATGACGCTCATGCCACACGCTTGCAACGAGTTGTAGCACAGCATCAAGGGCGTAAGTAATTCGTCTTTGGTGCTTATCCACTCGTTGTCATCAACGGCTTCACCGTTAAGAAACTCAGCAATACCGTTTTTAGTGTTAGTGAGTTTATTCAAAAGTGGACGTAGCAATGCGCGATACGGTTCAAGTTCGTCTCCGACCTTAGCGCGAATGGTGTCATCACAATCGCTCATCGACAGTTCGACTTGGAGCATGTCTACGTCTTGTGCGAAAAGTTTAGCTGCTCGCTTGCGGGCTAATAGTAATACTTGCTGGGTGACTTTTGACGTAACAAACGGGTTGCCGTCTCTGTCCCCACCCATCCAAGAGCTTAATTTTACTGGCGCAGCATCGAGTGGTAGGGCAAGGTCATATTTCGCTTCGAATTTGGTGCTTAACTCACGTACAAAGTCAGGTACCGCTTCCCATAATGAGTTTTCGATCACTGAGAAGCCCCAACGCGCTTCATCAACTGGTGTCGGGCGTACAGTACGGATTTCTTCAGTGTGCCAAGCTTGCGCGACTAAGTCAGAGATACGGGTGCGTATTTTATCTCGTTCGATGTCAGTTAAGCTAGTCTGGTGTATTTGACGTAAACACTGAGCTAACTCACTGTGTTTATGGATCAAGGTACGACGTGTCACTTCGGTAGGGTGAGCCGTCAATACCAACTCGATGCTAAGTTGATTAACTGCTTTTTCGAAAGTTTCAGCAGATACATTGTCTTTGTCCAAATGATTGAACAATTCTTGAATGGAGTCTTGATCGTGATTGGCACTATTGAACTCTTGCTCTGCAATGTTAGCTAAGTTTAAAAATTGGGAAAATGCACGGCCAACAACAAGCAGTTGCTCGTCTTCGAGTTCACTGAAAAGGGCTTTCAGCTTGTCTGTACAGTCTGTGTCACCTTTGTATGATTCACGACCGTCTAATCTGATGGCTTCTATTCGCTGCAGCCACTCATCCCCTAATTGGGCTCTGATCATGTCCCCTAACGTTGAACCTAGGTTACGTACGGTTTCTTTGAGTTGTGAGTCTAGAATTTTTGGCACTGGTGCCTCCGCTGGAATTATAGAAGTTTAATGATTAATGCTAAAAACAGCCCGTTACCATACTGTTAAAATGGTGAATTGTCTAAAAACCAAAAGTGGTAACTTAGCAACAAGATGCATACTTTTACCTTAAAGTTAGCGGCAGTGGTAGATGTATTTTCATCTGAAAGCTTTCACTATTGATTACGAATAAAACATAGCATCGAGGCTTTTTTAAATCAGCGTGCGCTTTGTGATACCCTGTCGACCAATTTTTATGAAGCAGTGTGATTTTACGCTGTTATTCAAATTTCTAGGAGTCATTGTGTCAGATAAATTTTCAACGATTGAGTTACAAGCCAGCTACGGTATTGGTCTGCAAATGGGTGAACAACTTCGTTCAAATCCTTTCGACGGCTTGGATATCTCAGCGGTTCAAGAAGGCCTCGCAGATGCCTTTAATTTGCAGCCGGCACAAGTCACTAACGATGCGCTACGTGAAGCATTTAATGAAATTCATCAACGCATGCAAGCGGCTAAGAATGCGCAGTTCGCTGAAGCGCAAGAGGCTGGCGAAGCTTTCTTGTCGGACAACGCTAAGCGTGACGAAGTGACGGTAACGGAAAGTGGTTTACAGTACGAAGTGATTAACGCGGGTGAGGGTGAAACACCGACTGCTGCGTCTACTGTGCGTGTTCATTATCACGGCACGTTACTAGACGGAACTGTTTTTGACAGCTCTTATGATCGTGGTCAGCCTGCTGAATTCCCTGTTGGTGGAGTCATTAAAGGTTGGACCGAAGCTCTTCAGCTTATGCAAGTTGGTGCTAAGTTACGTTTATTTGTTCCACATGATCTTGCCTATGGCGAACAAGGTGCTGGCGGTGCCATCGCACCATTTAGTACGCTTGTTTTCGATGTCGAGTTACTTGATATCATCGCATAACGCTAGGTTCGAGCATGTAAAAGCCGGTTCACCGGCTTTTTTTATGCCTAATTATCACCAGCCAGTCAAAATGGCATGAAAATTTGCGTGTTTAACAAACTGTTAAAACACCTGACGGCTTTTTGCTGGTAAAATAATCGAATATTTAGCAGTGTTCTTTGATAATTGAGGAAAGTGAATGATTGATATAACTGGCGATCGTGGCAGCAATGTCAAAAACGATGTGCTATCCGGGATTACAGTTGCGTTAGCACTTGTACCTGAAGCGGTCGCGTTTGCGTTCGTAGCGGGTGTGGAGCCGATGGTTGGTTTGTATGCGGCCTTTATGATGGGCTTGATAACGTCTGCAATAGGCGGGCGTCCCGGTATGATTTCTGGTGCCACCGGCGCTATGGCTGTTGTTATGGTGGCGTTGGTTGCACAGCACGGTGTGCAATATTTATTTGCTGCAGTGTTGTTGGCAGGCTTACTGCAAATTCTAGCAGGGGTATTCAAGCTAGGAAAATTCATTCGTTTGGTACCGTATCCCGTTATGCTCGGTTTTGTGAACGGGTTAGCGATCGTTATTTTCCTTGCTCAGCTAGGACAGTTCAAAATAACCAATAGCTTAGGCGAGCTAGAATGGATGCAGGGTAGTGCATTGTATTATATGCTGGGCCTTGTAGGGCTGACGATGGCGATTATCTTCTTACTGCCTAAATTGACGAAAGCAGTGCCAGCCTCACTAGTGGCGATTGTCACCGTGACGCTTTTAGTACATGGCTTAGATTTAGAAGCTCGCACGGTTATCGATTTTGTTCGCGACATGCTGCCTGCAGAGCAAAAAGCCAGTGCGACCCTTGCTGGTGAGTTACCGACCTTTGCTATTCCTATGGTGCCATTCAACCTTCAAACTCTATATATCATTCTGCCTACCTCAGTCATTCTGGCTTTAGTTGGTCTAATTGAATCTCTATTAACCTTGTCTCTTATTGATGAAATGACCGATACCCGTGGTAGTGGTAATCGTGAGTGCGTAGGACAAGGCGTCGCCAACACGGTAAACGGTGTATTTGGTGGCATGGGCGGCTGCGCCATGATTGGTCAAAGTATGATCAATATTAACTCTGGTGGCCGTGGGCGTTTGTCTGGTATTACAGCGGCAGTGGTACTGCTTGGCTTTATCTTGTTTGCAGCACCGTTAATTGAAATGATCCCCTTGGCTGCCTTGGTTGGTGTGATGTTTATCGTTGTTATTGGCACCTTTGAGTGGGCCTCATTCCGTATTATTCGCGGTGTGAATAAAGAAGATGCATTTGTATTGTTTCTCGTCACTGCGGTAACCGTTATCGCTGATTTGGCCATTGCTGTGGTCGTTGGGGTTATAGTGTCGGCATTAGTGTTTGCTTGGAAACACGCTAAACACATCTCAGCTAAGACCCACACTGATAATGATGGCTGGAAAGTATACGAGCTGCAAGGGCCGCTGTTTTTTGGTTCGGTTTCTTATTTTAAAGATTTGTTCGACCCACAAAATGATCCGCAAGATGTGGTCATTGATTTTAATGAGTCCCGCGTGTGGGACTCATCAGGTGTTGATGCGATTGATTCGTTAGCCGATAAATATCAGCAACAGGGTAAGAAATTACATATCAGACATATATCAGCAGAATGCCGAGCTTTAATGAATAAGGCTCAGGGGTATGTTGAAATGAATCTGAATGAAGACCCGCGCTATAAAATTGCGACGGACAAACTGGGTTAGTCTAGACAGTAGATTTCGAGTGTAAAACGAAAAAACCGCTGAAGTGTCTTCAGCGGTTTTTTCATAAGTGTTTAAAACATCTCTAATTCATCGGCTTGGGTCATTCCAAGCTCTCGCAATTCTTGTCGCAATTTGTAGCGATCGTGAATGGCTTCAATCTCTCTCCACTTTCTTTTTGTTGTTTTCGTTTTAGTTGGGCGGGATTCGGTATCAATTACAGTTAATAATTCAGATGTATCCATTGAGATCTCCATTATTACTTATTGTATAGCATTGAAATCGTTGAGCTTTCCATTAGTGATTAAATGAAAATCTCAAATAATATTTACCATAGGCAGGACTAAAATAGAATACATTTTTTAACTTTATATTAACGTTTGGTGAAGTTTTTTTGACAGAGAAAGGCGCTAAAGTGAGCAATCAATAGGGGTGTAGCTTAGTTTTGTATATTATTTCATCATAAAAAGATGAGTTCTAATTTTAGTGGTTGATTATTTTTTGTACATATAAGGTTCATTTTGCTTTTCTCAAGCGCAATTTCTGTTTCGCGCGTTAAATTTGCCTCTTGATTAATCATTCAAAGTTGCCATGCTACGGGCAAAGTACAGCAATCGTAGTATCGTATATGGAAATAATGTGGCTTTTATTCGCCTTTGTGGGCGGCTTAAGTATGAAGCAGTTGGGGCTACCGCCGCTGATTGGCTTTCTTGGGGCAGGCTTTTCGCTAAACTATTTCGGTTTTGAAAATTCTGACAACCTGCAAGCACTTGCCGATCTTGGTATCACCTTAATGTTGTTTACCATAGGTTTAAAGCTCAATGTACGGGATTTACTTAAACCTGAAGTGTGGGTCGCTAGCGCCCAGCACATGCTGATTTGGGTATTACTGGTTACAGGCGTCATTTATGGTTTAACGTATCTCGGTTTATCGTATTTTGCAGGAATGACATTACAGCAGGCAGCGCTGCTGGCGTTTGCGTTGAGTTTTTCCAGTACGGTTTGCGTGGTGAAAATTCTCGAAGAAAGCGGAGAAATGAAAACCCGCCATGGCAAAATAGCCATAGGTGTGTTGGTTATGCAGGATATCTTCGCGGTATTGTTTTTAGTCATCGCTGCAGGAAAAACCCCAACCCTGTGGGCGTTTGCTTTATTTGCCTTGTGGTTCGCTCGCCCCATACTCTATCGAATTATCAACAGCGCCGGCCATGGTGAATTGTTACCGCTAACTGGTTTTTTGTTCGCATTAGGGGGCTATTACGTCTTTGATCTTGTTGGTGTTAAAGGGGATTTAGGCGCGCTCATTTTAGGTATGCTAATCGCTCCTCATGCAAAAGCCGCAGAATTGAATAAATCACTCTTGAGTTTTAAAGACTTATTCTTGGTGGGCTTTTTCTTATCTATCGGATTAATCGCCTTGCCGGACATGGAAATGGTAATGATAGCGCTACTGCTTTGTGTGTTAGTACCACTAAAGTTTTTGCTATTTTTTGCCACGTTTGTGCAATTCAAATTACGCGCTCGTACGGCCTATTTGTCAGGGTTGGTACTAAGTAACTTCAGTGAATTTGGGTTAATCGTCGCTGCCTTGGCGGTAAGCTCAGGCTGGCTTAGTGCCCAATGGTTGGTCATTGTCGCGCTGGCGGTATCGTTTTCTTTTGTGTTCACCAGTCTGCGCTATAAAACAGCACATAGTCAGTATTTAAAACTGAAAGAGTCCTTACGCCAATATGAAAGTAATGTGCGATTGAAAGAAGACATATATCAGCAACCCGACGGCGCAAGCGTTCTGCTAATCGGTATGGGGCGGGTTGGGAGAGGTGCCTTTGGAGCGTTGCTCCCCTCTCTAGGTGATGAACTGTGCGGCGTAGATGCTGACCCGCAACGGGTGCGTAAACTGCAAGAAGATGGATTAAAAGTGATTGTCGGCGATGGGGAAGATGCCGACATGTGGGAGAATGTTGATACCACAGATATTCAACTTATTTTGCTGGCATTACCGTCTGTTGATGATATTGCCCATATCACGCAACAACTACGTGTTGCTCAGTACCAAGGGAAAATAGCTGCTATCGCTCGTTATGACGATGAAGTAGAAAAGCTGATGTCAACGGGGACAGATTATGTGTTTAACATGTTCACCGAAGCAGGAGCTGGCTTGGCAGAAGAAAGCCTGCGGATGTTAAGTGCAGAGGGGAAATATCAAGTGAACGCTTAACGTCTGATACACACTCTTTTACCTATTCATGAGCGGCATGGGTACTCGCCTGTGCTAGCATTCGTTTTTTATTACTCGTAAAACATACATGATTTAAGGTGGTAGAATGAGATTGTTAGGGCTTTTCGTTGCACTAGTGAGTATATCAGTGTCAGCTGTATCCAGTGACCTTGGGGCAGCAGAATCTAGCGTTGTGAAAGGGGCGGATATTGCCTCTTTGAAATACGATGCCACGTTAAGCGAGATTACCTATCCTTTTGACGTTGAACATTTCACCGTCGAATCTCAAGGGCAGTCGCTCGATATGGCCTATATGTATTTACCAAGCACGGGCACTAAACCCGTAGTGGTATTGCTTCATGGCAAGAACTTTAATGGTGCCTATTGGCAACAAACTGCAAGATATTTGCATCAGCAAGGCTATGGTGTGTTGATCCCTGACCAGATAGGTTTTGGTAAATCAGCTAAGCCCACTGAGTATCAATACTCGTTTGCGGCACTGGCCAGCCATACTAAAGCATTGATGTCCTCGCTGGATATTAAAGAAAGCATCATATTAGGGCACTCTATGGGCGGCATGTTAGCCAGTCGCTTCGCACTACTTTACCCAGAAAGTACTTCAAAACTGTTGTTGGTTAATCCTATTGGGTTAGAGAACTATTTACTCTACAGCCAATATAAGGATGTGGACTTCTTTTATCAGCAAGAATTAAAGAAAACCGCCAAATCAATTCAGGCGTATCAACAGAAAAATTACTATGCCGGTCAATGGAGTCAAAGGTATGCAGAACTAACCTACTTTATGATTGGTCAAGTACAAGGACCTGACAAAGACACTATTGCCCAAGTAAACGCGCTAACCTATGACATGATCTTTACCCAGCCAGTCATTGACGAGTTTAGTCATATAAAAGTGCCCACACGGTTAATTTTGGGCACTCGAGACCGGACCGCCCCAGGGCGAAATTGGCAAAAAGCTGGAAATACGTATGAACTAGGCCGTTTTGATAAGCTTGGAGAACGCGTGGTGCACACGTTACAAGACGGCAAACTATACCAATTATCTGGTCTAGGGCATTTACCACAAGTTGAAGACTTTGAGCGTTTTAAAGCGGTGTTAACGCAAGCACTACAATAAAGCTCTTCTAGGCTGTGCTAATTTAATACAGCGCGGGGGATAGTAAATTGAAGGCGCAGCCATGATATTTAGTCCCACTCAAAGTGGGGCGTTGCGCGGTGTTGATTAAATCAGGATAATCTAATTAACGAATCAAGTGGCACTGTATTTATGGGCATTCCTTTTATCAGAGAACAAGAACTCAAGTCACTTTGCCAAAGCGAAGCGTTATCTCATGCTTTGTTTTCTGTGGATTATTTAAAAGGATTAGTTTTTGCGGTGGCCTCAGCCCCCGAAATACCCATGCCTGAAGTGTGGTTACCATGGATTTTTCGCCAGCACGGGCAGGTGCCAGATACCCAGACCGCGGATAAGCTTACGGATTTGCTTATGAGCTTGCTACAACATCAGTTACGTTTAATGCGCGACGAGCAGGTGACGTTAGATAGCGCATATGTATTGCCGGAAAATGCACAATGTGTGCAAAGCGGTGACTTGGCGCTATCGAGATGGTGCAGTGGTGTACTAGCAGGACATAGCCGGCTTGAAACTGTGTGGAATAACGCTTGGCAAAAAATGCAGAAAAAGAGCCCGGATGCTATGCAAGCAGCGGCTAAAGATTTGACCCATTGTTTAACCATGCTAAGTACGTTTGCGGATTTGCCGTTAGCCTATGAGCAAGCCAAAAAGCGTCAAAATGAAGAGCAATTTGTATTATTACTCCCCACTGTGTTTTTGTCTTTACAGCCTGCCCTGAAAACCTATGTCGGGTTGTCGGGCAAGTTAGTGGAGTACTTGCCAAATCAGTTTGAAACCTTTAGTCAGCCCAGTAAATAAGCTTATTTTTTCGCTTGTTGCTTTAATTCATAATCGAGTTCCTGAGGGGAGATAATTAAACCTTCTTCATCTTGATTCGGAAATACGGCAATAAAAACATCATCCTCTTCTAGCCCTTGTGTCCAGCTCGCGTACCACTTTTCAAGAGGAATTGCTTTCGGTTCACAGTCTTGCCACTCACCCGTTGCCCACAATTGAGCAAATTCTTGATTCGGCCATACAGGTGCACAGTCTTCGTCTTCGCTGTTAAGCATAACGCAGCCATCTTGATCTGTGAGGATCCAGATTTGTTTGTGACTAACCACTTCTTTTACTAAATAGCGCAGGCGCTCTTCTGGGGTGTAACGTTCAATTCTGTCGATGCTATCTTGACTAAGACTCATAAGAGATACCTTTTATACATAATAATGGCTGATCTTAACTGAAGGTGAGTTCTATACCAATGGCTTTCAACGGGAGCTTCAAAACCAGTAAGGCTCGCAATTGCTTACGAAGCTGCCAAACAACATAAGTCTCGTCCTGCCGCTTTTGCTTGATGCATAGCGGTGTCTGCTCGGCCTAACCATTCAAAACTGGTTTCATCAAATTGATATTCGGCTAAACCTATTGATACGGTGAGGTGTATGCCTTTTTCAAATTGAAAATCGTTTATGGTTTCGCGAATATTTTCTGCAAGGTTAATTGTCTGTTCCAAATCGTTATTCGCCAATACCACAAATTCTTCTCCGCCAAAGCGAAAAAGGTGCTGATCAGATGACAATAGGTGCTCTATCAAGGCTGCGGTTTGAGCCAAAATGTTATCACCGCAGGCATGGCCTTGTTGGGTGTTAATCTTTTTGAATTCATCTAAATCAATCAGTAATAGGCTGGCTTTACGGTGCGAGGGGCGCTGGCGCTGTAATTGCACAGTGGAAATTAATTGCTCTTCCATTGCTCTGCGGTTTCCTACGCCCGTTAAAGGATCTTTGTAGGATAGAATCATCAATTGCGCCTGCTGGTACAGCATGCGATCTGCAAACGCATAGCTAAATATAAAGGTAATTAAGCTAGAGAAATAAAAGCGTACGTTATCCAACAGGCTGATGTCTGAAAACAACAGACAACCAATCAAGGTTACGGTGAAAGCACTTAACAATGCGGCGATGTTGGGGGGAAGAATAAAGAATAGACAGATGATCGCTGGGTAGGTCCAAACGATTTGGTCAGGACCTTTCAGCCAAATTGTGCCTGAAGCAATGAACATGCAGGTGATTGACAACAACCAGCGGGCCAATAAGGTACGTTTTGTCAAATAGACATAAGCGAATAACCCGCTGGTAATTGCAATGGTGCTGAAATTTAATAGGGCTATGTGCCAATCTTGATTATAAATCCGAATAATCAAAAAGGGCAGAATACACAGTGCACCGGCGGCACTGATGGACATCACTATCTGTTCTTCTGAGGAGCGTTTCTGGTATTTCATCACGCTCTAACTTCCTTATAAACGATTAAACTGTTTTAGCGCTATATCTCTATACTAATGAGCTTCGATGGTAATGCCAGTGTTAGAAGACCTAATATGGCATTTTTTTTACTATTGGGAAAAAAGCTAATTCGGGCGATTTACCAATTAGTAACGTTTTCGTTCCAAAAATAACACTCAGTCAAAATATAATTTGGTAATGTTTAGTTATTATCTTTTTATATTTGGTTTATCTTTGTTTTATATCATTAAATAAGGATACGACTTTGCCATGCAAAATAACCACTTGATCGAAAATGCGAAATTCCTTTCACCGAAACGTAATAGCACCACCGCGACCAGTATCGATGAACTAAGCCAAGAACAGCTAAGCCATTTTGGTATCGATATACAAAGTGAATATGGACAAGCGCTATTTCAGATGTCCCGGCATTTGTATCATGCTCAGGCTGATGTTAATCAGCTGTGGAAGGTCACAAACGACACATTAGCAGGACTAAAGCACCAGGATAAAGTGGCATATTTCAATGCTAAAAAATTCCTCTCTTTCCAAATCGCCAAAATCCTCGATACGTTGCAAAACCCATTCAGAGCCACCTATCAGAGCATGAGCAATCAAGTAGGCGCTGGGTTAGCGAAACATCATTACCCCTTATTTGATAATGTCACCGCACTTTTTTCTGCGACGCCTGTGGTGGTGCGCACCGCGACTTATGTATACGCCTGCACTGAGTGGGTTGATGATGCCTTTCAAGGAAAAGAGTCTACACACCAAATCTATTCACGTTTACTTAACCCAACTAATATTTCCTTGGCGAATGCCATAGTTGATTTAGAAGCTGGCCCGTACGCGCAAGATTATTTAGCGTGGAACTTTAATTCAGGCATGGCCGCCATTGACGCTTTGCTATCAAATGTATTAAGCCATGGCGATGTGCTGATCGTATCGCGTAATGTGTATGGTGGCGTTTACCAATTACTGCATGATTATTTTGCCCGTGAGAATAGACTCGATATTCAATTGGAATGGTTCGATGGATACTCAAGGGCAGAGTTTACGGCATTTTTAGCTGAGGTGAAAAGCAAGCATGGCGAGCGCTTAGCGAGGCAGTCTTTGCATGTTTATCTTGAATCTCCCTGTAACCCTCATGGCTATGTACTGGATATCGCGGGTATTAGTAAAGTCAGTCACAGCGAGGGGCACTTAGTGATGCTTGACTCAACCCTTGCCACCCCTGTTTTACACCAACCATTGCAAAGAGAAGATGAACAAGAGCGCCCTGACTATGTTGTTCACAGCTACACTAAGGATATATGCGGTAGCGGGGCAACAACGGCTGGGGTGGTGATAGGGCAGGGATATCGCATGTTTCAAGCAAAGGGGGATAGCGTGAATGGTTATCACTGGTCAAAAACCATGTTTTGGGACGTGTATTACATAAAAGGCGCATTTTTAGATTCTGAAAAAGCGTTCGATGTATTAAATGGCATGAAAACCCTAGAGATGCGCATGCTGCAAAAAGTAATCAACACCTCTGTTTTCAGTCATTTTATGGCTTCACACCCAGACTTGAACGTTAATTGCCATGCGGTTGAGGGCCACGCGAATAGTGAGCTACGTGCTAGTCAAATGCGCAATGGTTGGTGTTGTCCGCTTTTTACTATGGATATGCAGCGAGCGGATATTGACCGAGATACCTTCGTGCGCTTTTTCGATGCCCTCGAACCTGCATTTAGCCATCAAGTCAGTATTGGTCAAAGCAACACGATTATTTTGTGTCCTGCGCTGACGTCTCATTCGGAGCTAGATGCGGATACGCAACAAAAAGGTGGAATTTATCTGACCACCATGCGAGTCGCTATGGGCACAGATAACGTGAAAGCATTAATCGGTCATTTGATCAACAGCGCGCGATTACACATTGACCCTGTGTATCCAGGCTTTAGTGAGCAGTTTATGTCCCCTGATCAGGTAGACAGTCTGTACCAAGACGTGGCGACGCGCGTGATGAAACAGCAACTGGCCTCACTGGGAAACATGCAACAGTGGATTGACTGATTCCTTTAGGGGGAGATGCACGAGACTTTGCGGAAACTGAGCTGAAATCTACCCATTCTTTACCTATACTGAGCGGCTGTTAACACAATTACACTGTCGCTCGTTTCCTTTTCATGGTTTGTGGACGTCATGGGTTTCTTTTTCAGCTAGGTCAAAGAAATCAGGCTCACGTTCATTCTGCATTGGAGTTTTCGAAGGCAAAAGGAATACGCCATGTCAAATAGCCTTCATCATATCGCGGATAATACTCAAGCACAGCAGGATAGCCTCGCCAGTATATTTGGCTTTAATCAGTTTCGCACAGGCCAGCAACAGGTTGTTTCCCAGCTACTGGGTGGCCATTCATCTCTTGCTATATTTCCCACCGGCTCAGGTAAATCCTTATGCTACCAATTTTGCGCGGTACACTTACCTCATTTGACGTTAGTGGTATCGCCATTATTGGCTCTTATGAAAGACCAGTTAGCGTTTTTGCAAACCAAAGGGATCCCAGCCGGTAGTATTGATTCAACGTTAAGTCCAGATGAGCAACGCAATACCATGGAGCGGGTACAAAACGGTGAAATCAAGATTTTAATGGTATCGGTGGAGCGCTTTAAGAATGAGCGTTTCCGCCAGTTTATCGACAGCGTCCCAGTATCGATGCTCGTCATTGATGAAGCACACTGTATTTCTGAATGGGGGCATAATTTTCGACCCGACTACTTAAAACTACCGGATTATAAAGCGCAACTGAATATCCCTTTGGTCTTGCTGTTAACCGCCACGGCAACGAAAAAAGTTAAACTTGATATGGCCAAGCGCTTTGCCATCGCACCTGAGCACATAGTGCAAACAGGCTTTTATCGAGAAAACTTAGATCTGAATGTTATCCCTACTCAAGAACAGCAAAAAGCCTCAACTCTTTTACAGCTCATTAAACAGCAACAAGGTTGCGGTATTGTTTATGTCACCTTGCAACATACTGCAGAGCAAGTCGCCGCGGGCTTGGCGGCCTCTGGTGTGTTGGCTAAAGCGTATCATGCCGGGTTAGGCGATGAGGTTCGTCAGCAGGTACAGCAAGATTTTATGCTCGGTCGCACCCAAGTGGTGGTGGCTACGATTGCATTTGGTATGGGGATCGACAAGTCAGATATTCGTTTTGTGGTGCATTATGATTTACCTAAATCAATCGAGAATTACAGCCAAGAAATTGGTAGAGCAGGTCGAGATGGTCAACCTTCGCGTTGCATCACACTGGGCAATTTGGATGGCCTGAACACAGTAGAGAATTTTGTTTATGGTGATACCCCTGAATTACAAGGGATCCAAATTGTATTAGACGATATTAGCCAAGGTATTCAAAGCCGCAACACACAAGCTCTGAGTAAAACCACTGCTGATATTAACTTTGACGGCCAATGGGAAGTACAAATTCACAGCCTTTCAACCCATAGCAACATTCGGCAACTACCGCTAAAAACGCTTTTAGTTCAGCTAGAACTTATGGGGATTGTTCGCCCGCAATATACCTACTTTGCTGACGTACGCTTCAAGTTTTTACAGGATAAAGCCGATGTTTTGGCGCGCTTTGATGAAAAGCGTCAAGCTTTTTTAAACAGCGTATTCGACCACACCGACTTTAAGAAGGTGTGGGGCAGTTTGAACTTCGACACCTTATATGAGCAAACCGGAGCCGAGCGCTCTCGCGTGGTAGCGGCACTAGAGTACCTTCAACAGCATCAACTGATTGAACTGCAAACCAAGCAAATGACTGAGGTATATCAAGTCAATAGTACGGCGATAGAGCAAGCTGATTTAGCCGAAACACTACATGGTTATTTTAGCGAAAAGGAACAAAAAGAGTTGCAGCGTATCGCTATGTTAGTGCGCTTTTTTCAGTTAGATAAATGCCTGAGTCACAGTTTGTCGCGCTACTTCGATGATCAAAATGCACCAATACAATGTGGGCACTGTAGCGTATGCCGTGGGCAGGTAGCGCATTTTCAGGTCACCAAAGAGGTGAGTGATATAGATGAACTTGCGGTGGCCGAAGCGATGCAAGCGTTAGCCGCGCACATCGCCGGAAAAGTTGAGTATCAACTTGGTGAAGACACCTACTGCCGTTTTCTAACGGGCATGACAATGCCTTTATTCACACGCTTAAAAATACGACAGGTAAGGGGATATGCGCTGTGCGAAAAAAACCGTTATTTAGCTGTCAAAACGATAGTAAGAAATATCTTGGCAACGTAATTCGTTCGCAATTTTTTAATAGAGTCAGTGCTCATGACAATTGCTGTTATACGAGCCCTGTTATTTTTAATTTTTGTCAGGGGAAAATGTACGATTTGTCGATAATATGAGTGTAAAATCATAAAAAAGACATAACTTGTTACTGAATAAGCCATAAAAACCATATATTTACATTCTGGTAACATTTAACTGCTTCACTAATAAGCCCATAGTTGTATGCTAATGCAAAAACACACAGCTCAAGCCTTCGTCGTATAGGAAATTACATGTCAAAGTTGATGCAAACCCTTCGTTTACAACCTTACTGGATAGCGCTTGTTATTCTTATTTTACTGACGCTTTGGGTTGCATCCGGCATGTTATTCGCGGAACAAACTGACGATGCCCAAGCACGCAAAGAAGCCAAGCACAGGGCACCCAGTTTAGTCAGTGTGCGAGCTGAGCGAGTAAACGCCCAATCGGTTGCCAGAGAAATTAATTTGTACGGCCGCACCGAACCGAACCGAGAAGTGACGTTACGCAGTGAAGTGAACGGCTTAGTCGAAAAAATCTACGTGCAAGAAGGGCAGTCCATCAAACAAGGCGAGCCTTTAGTCGATATTGAAACCAGTGATCTGCTCAATCGTCTGAAATCTGCCAAGTCGACTTTGTCTCAACGTAAAATCGAGTTAGAAGGTGCCAAGTCTCTCGGGCAAAAAGGCTATCAGTCAAAAGTCAATCTGGCGCAAGCCCAAGCAAATTTAGAAACTGCTGCATCTGAGGTCAGTACATTGGAATTGGCTTTGTCAAAATCGACCTTGAGAGCGCCTTTTGATGGCATAGTCAATGAGCGCTTTGTTGAGCTGGGTGATTTGTTAAAAGACGGCGATGAAGTGGCTATGCTGGTGGATCTAAACCCTCTGATCATTAGCGCGGATGTGACCGAAAGTGATGTGCGTGCACTCACTTTAGGGCAGCAAGCTTCAGCCCGCATGGTCTCTGGAGATACAGTCACAGGTACCATTCGCTACATTTCCAGTGTATCTGACATGGGCACAAATACCTTTAATGTGGAGGTTGCTCTTGAAAATCCACAGAATATTTTTCTGGCGGGTATGAGCACTGAACTGTCTATTCCCCTTAAAACCACTTTGGCTGTGCGTATTACACCTTCGGTGATGGCGCTAGATGAAGCGGGTAACTTGGGGGTTAAAACCGTGGTGAATGAACATGTTAAATTTATCCCTATTGATATTGTAAAAAGCGACAGTCAAGGAGTGTGGCTTGGTGGCATGGGCGAAGTCACAGATGTGATCACCTTAGGCCACGGCTTTGTGCGTGACGGTGACAAAGTCAAAGTGACCTACATCGAAAACGATCTCATTGAGCAGGCAAAATAATGAATAATATTATTGCTGCGGCCCTGACCCATAGCCGTACTGTACTGATGATGTTTGTGTTGCTTATTGTCGCCGGTGCAGTGACCTATGCCACCATTCCTAAAGAAGCAAATCCTGACGTACCGATCCCCTTTATTTACGTATCGATTGTTCACGATGGAATTTCTCCTGAAGATGCTGAGCGCATGCTGGTTAAACCTATGGAGCGGGAGCTTCGCTCTATTGACGGCTTAAAAGAAATGAAAGCCACCGCCGGGGAAGGCTTTGCGAGTATCACTTTAGAGTTTATCGCCGGCCTTAATTCAAAAGACGCGTTAGCCGACGTGCGTGACAAGGTTACAGTAGCGCGCGCTAAGCTGCCCTCAGAAACAGAAGAACCGACGATCCATGAAGTGACCATGGCAGGTCAGCAAGCCGCGATTACAGTGGTGTTGTCTGGTCCGGTGGCGGTGCGCGCGTTGGTGACGGTCGCCAGAGAATTGCAAAATCGGTTAGAAAGTCTAAGCGAAGTGCTGGAAGTGGATATTGGTGGTGACCGTGAAGACATAGTTGAAATTGTTGTCGACCCTTTATTAATGGAATCCTACGGACTGGACCAAAACGATATTCTTAACTTGTTATCGCGCAATAACCGCCTTGTACCAGCAGGGACTATGGACAACGGCAAGGGGAGTTTTGCGGTTAAGGTACCTTCGGTATTTGAATCAGTGAAAGACGTAATGGAGCAGCCGGTTAAAGTAGAAGGTGAACGTGTTATTACCTTTCAGGATGTGGCTCAAGTTCGTCGTTCTTATAAAGACCCATCAAGTTTTGCCCGCTTAAATGGTGATAACTCTGTCTCATTGGAAGTGAAAAAACGCCCAGGTGAAAACCTGCTTGAAACCGTCGCCCATGTAAAAGAGCTGATTGAGGGCGCTCAGCAAACGGCGATGTGGCCCAGTAGTGTGTATGTGAGTTACACAGGCGATCAGAGTGTTGACGTCAACATGATGCTTGGTGATCTGCAAAATAACGTGTCGAGTGCGGTTATTTTGGTCGCCGTGGTGATTGTGGCAATTTTAGGTCTGCGTACTGCCATTCTAGTTGGAGTGTCGATTCCTGGCTCATTTCTGACAGGTATTCTTATTATCGCCATGTTTGGTTATACCCTGAATACGGTTGTCTTGTTCTCCTTAATCATGGCCGTGGGTATGTTGGTCGACGGTGCTATTGTGGTCACTGAATACGCTGATAGGTGCATGGGTGAGGGCGCAACCAAGCAAGAGGCCTATTTAAAAGCCGCTCAGCGTATGGCTTGGCCCATTATCGCTTCAACGGCAACGACGCTTGCGGCGTTTGCTCCTTTGATGTTCTGGCCAGGCATGATGGGCGAGTTCATGAAGTATTTACCTTTCACCCTTATTGCTGTGCTGTCAGCATCATTATTAATGGCCTTAGTATTTGTGCCAACCCTTGGAGCGGTATTTGGTAAGCCACAAACCATTTCAGCAAAGGCAAAAGAGCAAATGCTGATTGCAGAAAATGGTGATTTAACCAAATTAAGTGGATTTACCGGGCGTTATGTACGCGTTTTAGCCAAGGCAATCAGTAATCCGTGGAAGGTATTAATGATTGCTTTTGTGGTGGCTGGGCTGTCGTTCTTTGCGTACTTTTCCTCTGGGCTTGGGTTGGAGTTTTTCCCTAAAGTCGACAGTAGTGGCATTAATGTGACGGTGCGTTCATCGGGTGAGATGTCGATTTACGAAAAAGACGCCATTATTCAAGAAGTGGAAGAAAAGCTTATTGATATGGATGCCATCGAAACGCTTTATGCGCGCACGGGTGGGCAAGATCAAATCGGTTACTTGCGTTTAAATTTGGTAGATTGGCACTTACGCCCTCATTCAGATGAGGTGCTAAAAGAAACCCAAGAACGTTTAGCTGACATGCCTGGGTTAGATATTGAAATAACCCCTGATCAAAATGGGCCACAATCAGGTAAAGACTTACAGATTCAGTTATCGTCTCGCTATCCAGAATTGCTCAATGAGGCGGCGTTAACGGTGCGTCACGCCTTAGATGAAAATGAGAAATTTACTTCTATCAGTGATACAGCCTCCCAGCCGGGCATCGAATGGCAATTGCGGGTGGATCGCAGTGATGCTGCTCGCTTTGGTGCAGATGCCACGTTAGTCGGAAGCACGGTACAATTCGTTACGAATGGCTTAAAGATTGGTGAATATCGTCCTGATGATGTGGACGATGAGCTTGATATTCGTGTGCGTTATCCTATCGACTCGCGCTTTATCGGTAAACTTGATGAGCTGCGCATGAAAACCGCAACCGGCATGGTGCCGATCGGCAATTTTGTAGAACGTAAAGCCCAGCCCAAAACGGACTTAATTCGTCATGTTGATAGCGAGCGGGTGATAACTGTTGAAGCCAATATGGCACCGGGCGAGTTGTTAAGCATCGAGTTACCCAAACTACAAGCGCAGTTACCTGAGTTAAATCTAGATCCAAGAGTGACTCTGTCGGTAAAAGGTCAAAATGAAGAACAGGCGGAATCCCAAGGTTTTCTGATGAACGCATTTATGGTGGCATTATTTGTCATGGCGATTATTCTCGTCACACAATTTAATAGCTTCTATCAGGCATTTCTAATTTTAAGTGCGGTGTTGTTTTCCACCGTTGGCGTATTCTTGGGTCTGGCTATTTTCCAAAAGCCGTTCGGGGTGGTTATGTCGGGCATTGGGGTAATTGCGTTAGCGGGGATAGTGGTTAACAACAATATCGTGTTAATTGACACCTACAACATATTGCGCAAGGAAGGTTATAGTGCAAGCGATGCCATTTTACGTACCGGCGCCCAACGTCTGCGTCCAGTACTGATGACCACGGTAACCACCATATTAGGGTTACTGCCCATGGTTGCTGAGATTAATATCGATTTTATCGGCCGTAATGTGGATATTGGCGGACCATCAACCCAGTGGTGGTCGCAATTGGCCACCGCCGTTGCGGGGGGCTTAGCATTTGCTACCTTGTTAACCTTGGTATTAACACCGAGTTTATTAGCGTTGAAAGCCGGTAGAGAGCTGCGCAAAGCGGCATCTGGCCAGACAGTTGATACATTGAACGCCATTAAATACAATTAATTGCTATAGGTCATGCTTTAATAATGAGTTTTAAAGCATGGCCAGCTAGGAACTTTTTACTTTCGCATTAGACTAAAGTTCAATCTTTTTTTCCGCTATTATTTAGTCATCAATTTATTCTGTAAGGGTATTTATATGTACAAGCTATATGGCTCCACTACTTCTCCTTATGTGCGCCGTTTACGTATCTGGCTGGCAAATATTGAGCATGAATTTGTGAATATGAACATATATGAACAGGCTGGGCGTGAAATTTTAATTACCAAAAATCCAGCTATGAAAGTACCGGCGCTAGAGTATATAGATCAAGGTAAGAGCGCCATTCTCTATGATTCACGCGTGATATTTCGTTACCTATGTGAACAGCATGACTTTCCGGCGCTAAGTTGGCCTCAAGAAAACCAACTAACCCTCATTGATGCGGTTAACGACAGCTTAGTGCAAATGTTCCAGTTGTCTCAGTCTGATGTGGTTGCCGATACCGACAAGTTGTTTTTTAAACTACAAAAAGAGCGTGTGAATAATGTTCTCGCCGAATTGGATGAACAAGTACAAGAAGGGTTGTTCGATCGTTGGCACTACCCAGCTATCTGCTTGTTTAGCTTGATCGATTGGATAGAGTTTAGAAATCTGCACAATTTAAAAGGTTTACGCGCATTGCTTAATTTTCATCAGGAAAACACCCAACGCATTGAAGTCACGGCAACTGACCCCAGAATGTAGTCTGCATTTTTGCGATGAATATAAAGGTAAATTATGACACCAGAACAGCAAACACAAGCGCAAGCCGCTGCATTTCGTCAACTTGTGAAGCATTTGGATGAGAACAAAGATGTACAGAATATCGATTTGATGATTTTGGCTGATTTTTGCCGTAATTGTCTGTCTAAATGGTACATGGCCGGTGCAAAAGAGCAGGGCGTTGAGATAGATTACGACCAAGCAAGAGAAGCCATTTACGGGATGCCGTTCGCTGAATGGAAAGCAAAATATCAAACCCCCGCCACACCTGAACAACTAGAGGCATTTGAAAAACGTCAGAATCCTTGCGGTTAAATAGCCGACGAGACTGACCGCTCCCCCCAGCAGTGCTTAGGGGGGGCTGGTTAACCTCACTATTTTGCTCATTCTCACTAACACTCTCACTAACCCCTTTTTATACATTACTTATTTGATTTATTAATTGTTTGTAACTTGTAAATCTTGTTGGCACACTGTCATCTGGTCAAACCAGATAACAGGTGACAACATGTCTGCTTCTAATCCCCTTAAAAAGTTCGTTGAAAAAGTAAACCAATATCCTGCGCCGATTAGCGCATTCTTAATGACGAAAGTCTTTCGCCATAAGGTTAAACTTGCCGGCACAACCAGTATCGATGTTGTGGCAACGGACGGCCAACAGGTCGAATACCGAATGAAGAATCGCAAGAAAGTACAAAACCATATTGGCAGTGTGCACGCTGCGGCGATGGCTTTATTAGCTGAGTCAGCCACAGGGTTTATTGTGGGGATTAATTTGCCTGGAGATAAACTACCGCTGATTAAGTGTATGAATCTAAATTACGTCAAGCGGGCCACAGGAGACATGAAGGCCGTCGCTGAGTTAACAGACGAGCAAATTAAGTTGCTTTGCGAACAAGAAAAAGGGGAAATTAACGTACAAGTTAAGGTGACCGATGAAACCGGCATTGAACCTGTTGTGTGTGAAATGATCTGGGCATGGGTACCGAAACGGTCGTAAAAATACCTTGTCCGTTGCGCCTAAATGATTGTCATATAAATTCCATAGAAACAATAGTATTTGAAAGGTTATTTTTCGGAAAAAAATCGTATATAAAATCTTAGGAAAAATATTGACAGATTTCGGATTTAAATTATAAAGCAGGTTGGCACTAGCCAAACATTTTAGTCTTTCACTTAATTTAATTTGGGGATGCCATCATGGCACAACTTTCAAGAGCATCGATGTTTCAACGTGTTTTTAGCGATCCTAAAAACTATCCTTATGGTTTTTCACGTTCAGGTGACTTTTCAATTTCTGAAAGTAAAGCACTGAGCCAATATGGTTGTTTAATTACTGCCTTGCTTGATGGCCGAATTGAACCTGAATGTGAAGAAGATATCTCATTTTTAGCCGTGGCCAAGGGGGAAAAAGACCCCAGTACGATCGCTGAAAAAGCATGGTCTAAGTATGATAAGCGCATACATCGGCCTAAACTTGGTAATATTTACGGTAGTAGACCGCCAACTCAGAGTAATGACGATGACATGTCTGAAGATAGTGACTTAGAAATTGAACTGGATGATTAACCTTATTTCAGTCTGAAATTCGTAAAATTATCCTATTTAAATGAATCTTACCCTGTAAATCGAAAGATATATCCTAATATATTGCTATATTGGGATATATATCTCACTTTTATTGCATTTCCTGTTTAATCTTCCTCTTCGCTCAAGTATAGTTTTCGTTCGTTTGGTAGCGATATTGTGCCGAAACCTTTTTTTTAACAACTTTTTAGGAGAGTAGCCGATGGAAATGATGTCAGGCGCCGCAATGGTTGTGCGAACCCTAAAAGACCTTGGGGTTAAGCACGTATTCGGTTATCCCGGTGGAGCCGTTTTAGATATATATGATGCATTGTACGCGCAAGAAGATGTAGAACACGTGCTGGTTCGCCACGAGCAAGGCGCTGCGCACATGGCGGATGGTTATGCCCGTTCTACAGGTGTTACAGGCACTGTGTTGGTCACGTCTGGCCCCGGTGCTACCAATACGCTAACGGGTATTGCCACTGCGTATATGGATTCCATTCCAATGGTTATCTTGTCTGGTCAAGTGCCTTCAATGCATATTGGCGAAGACGCTTTCCAAGAAACCGATATGGTCGGTTGTTCGCGCCCTGTGGTTAAACACAGTTTCCTCGTTAAGCGCGCTGTCGATATTCCTGAAGCTATCGCTAAAGCTTATTATATTGCCAACACTGGGCGTCCTGGTCCTGTGGTCGTCGATTTGCCAAAAGACATAGTTAATGTACTTGAAGAGCATCCGTATCAGTTCCCTGAAGATGTCACTATGCGCTCTTACAACCCAACACTTAAGGGTCACAGTAAGCAAATTAAGAAAGCATCGAAAGTGTTGCTTGAAGCCAAGCGTCCTATTTTATATGTAGGCGGCGGTGCTATTGCTGCCCAAGCCAGTGAGTTGGTCACTGAAATCGCTGAGAAACTAAACTTGCCTGTTACCTCTACTTTGATGGGGCTGGGTGCATTTTCTGGCGTGCATGAGCAAAGCCTAGGTATGTTGGGAATGCACGGTACATTAGAATCAAATAAAGCGATGCATAACGCGGATTGTATATTAGCGTTAGGGGCACGTTTCGATGACCGGGTTACCAATAATGTTGAAAAGTTTTGTCCCCATGCAACCATTATTCATGTAGATATTGACCCTGCTTCTATTTCTAAAACAGTTGCTGTGCATGTGCCTGTCGTGGGCAGTGTTGATCAAGTCGCCAAGCAGTTACTTGCGCAAATGGGTGATATTGATACGGCTAAGCAAAAGGATAAATTAGCTGATTGGTGGGAGCAAATTGAACAATGGCGCGGACGCAACTGTTTAGACTTTAAGAAAGACGACAAACTCATCAAGCCACAAGAAGTCATTCAATCGGTTTACAAGCATACCAATGGTGACGCTTACTTGAGCTCAGATGTAGGTCAACACCAGATGTTTGCTGCATTATATTATCCGTTTGCCAAGCCCCGTCGCTGGATCAACTCAGGCGGTTTGGGCACCATGGGCTTTGGCTTGCCTGCTGCTATGGGTGTACAAATGGCCCATCGTGATGCGACTTCAGTGGTTATTACTGGAGACGGCAGTATTCAAATGAATATCCAAGAGCTGTCGACGTGCTTGCAATATAAGTTACCGATTAAAATTATTTCATTGAATAACCGCGCACTGGGCATGGTTCGCCAATGGCAAGACATGAACTATAAGAGCCGTTACTCAAGTTCTTACATGGATTCAATGCCTGATTTCGTTAAACTTGCCGAAGCATATGGTCATATTGGTATTCGTGTTGAGCATCCTGATGAATTAGACGCGGCCATGGAGCGTTGTTTTGCAGAGAAGGATCGTTTGGTCTTTATGGATATCGCCGTAGATCAAAACGAACATGTATACCCAATGCAAATTAAATTCGGCGCTATGGATGATATGAGATTAAGCAAAACGGAGCGTACATAATGAAACGTATTATTTCAGTGTTAATGGAAAACGCCCCAGGTGCTTTATCACGTATTGTGGGTGTGTTTTCTCAGCGTGGTTATAACGTTGATTCCTTATGTGTTGCGGCAACCGACGACAAAAGTTTGTCTCGACTGACTATTACAACTCAAGCTGACGACAAAGTTATCGAGCAAATCACTAAGCAGGTGAATAAGCTGATTGATGTGCTTAAAGTAACTGACCTCACCAATGGTAGTCATGTTGAGCGGGAACTTATGTTGATTAAGGTCGCTACTCGTAGTGAACTCGTTCGTGCAGAAGTGAACCGCAATGTGGATATTTTCCGTGCACAGATCATTGATGTGGACCTAAACAACTATACCATTCAAGTAACAGGCACGAGTGACAAGTTAGATGCCTTTGCGAATGTACTTGCTCAAAGTACTGAAATCATTGAGGCGTCACGCACCGGTATATGTGGTCTAGCCCGTGGTGATAAAGCACTACGTCCGTAAAGGGTAATCCCACATGTAAAAAAGGCTCAAATATGAGCCTTTTTTTGTGCCGTGAATATATGGTATTACTTGCTAAGCCTGATCCCAAACAAGGGCTTTGAAGTGCTTGCGACACATAGATTCATATCGGTCGTTGCCGCCGACTTCCACTTGCGCGCCTTCTTTTGCTGCGCAACCGTGTTCATCCAAGCGCACCACAAAGGTCGCCTTTCGCCCGCAGTGACAAATGGTTTTTAGCTCGATGAGTTTATCGGCCCAAGCCATTAAATAGCGGCTACCTTCGAAGGTCTCCCCTACAAAGTCAGTTCTCAGGCCATAAGCCAAAACGGGAATATCTAAATCATCGACTACAGATACGAGTTGCTGTACTTGCTGTTTATTTAAAAACTGAGCTTCGTCGATAAAAACACAATCTAATTTCTTGTCGCTATGCAAAGTCGATATTTGCTCTTGTAAGTCACTGGTGCTGTTAAAAAGGTGTGCACTGGCTTCTAATCCAATGCGCGAGGCCACTTTGCCTATACCGAATCGGTCGTCTAAGGCAGCGGTAAAAATGGCAGCGCGCATGCCACGCTCTTTGTAGTTATAAGCTGATTGAAGTAACGAGGTAGATTTACCTGCATTCATTGCAGAGTAGTAAAAATAGAGCTGGGCCATGAAACGAGGGATCCTGATAAGCAGTGCGCTTGCTGTGCGTTATTATTGTCAGGCTATGTTAGCGGATATCAAGGTTAATGTAAGCTCCCAAATGCTATTTCGCTTGTGCAGACGGCGTTGTTATATCGGTTATCGGATTTTGCCAATCGATTAGCTGAGCGTTGCGCATGGGTTTTGCAAAATAAAACCCTTGTAAGTAATCCACACCCATGGCTTTTAAGGCGAGCGCTTGCTCAAGGGTTTCAACCCCCTCTGCGACGGTTTTACAGTTAAGCTCACTGGCGATAAACAAGGTTGCGCGGATAATGGCTTCGCCGTTGTGATGCATATTGTCGATAAACGACTTATCGATTTTGACCTGATTAACAGACAAAGTCTGCAATTGAGACAGGGATGAATAACCTGTACCAAAGTCATCAATAGACACATGAACTTTGCGGGCCTGAATTGCTTCGAGCTGTTGTTTAATTTTAATTTTGTTATCGACAAAAATAGATTCAGTGATCTCCAGATGCAGACGCTCAGGGGCTAGCCCGCTGCTGCGAAGGGCATTGTCTAACGCCCGAATAAAGCTATCATCCATTAGCTGAATAATCGATACATTCACTGAAACGGCTGCGTTATGGGCGTATTGCCACTGACTTGCGTCCATGCAGGCTCTGTTGAGTACCCAAGCGCCTATTTCTTTAATTAGCCCTGATTTTTCAGCTAATGGAATAAACTGGTCTGGGCCGATAAACCGACCATCAAAATCCCAGCGTAATAGCGCTTCAAACGCGCAAAATGAACTGTCTTTAGCAGAAACGATCGGTTGGTAGCATAGGTAAAGCTGACGTCGTGCGGTCGCTTGCTGTAACCCTTCTAGAATGGCTTGCGTGTCAATGACTCTTTGTTGTAATTCATTGCTGAATATCACAGGTGTGCGATTTGGCGTGACCTTTTGCTCACTCATAACTAAGTCCGCAAACTGAATTAACTCAGTGGCTTTGGTGCTGTGTTCTGGACACATCGCAATGCCAACGGTTGCCCCTAAATGCACGCTATTGTTGTTTACTGAAATTGCTTGAGAAATACTGGTAATGATGGCGCTTGCGATCGCTTTAGCGGTCGGTGCGTCACTGTAGGGCAGGGCGACTAAAAACTCATCGCCCGTCCAGCGTCCGATTTTATTATCATCTGAGAACGCACTGATGCGGCGGGTTACTTCTTGTAAAACGCTGTCACCGACTTGGTGGCCCATGGTGTCATTGATTTTTTTAAAGCCATCGAGATCGATAAACAACAAAGCCAATTCGCTGTTACTTTGTTTCGCTCTAATGGCTAACTTATCTAAGGTTTGAGTAAAGGCTTTACGATTCATTAACTGGGTCAAAGGGTCTAAATAAGACAGTTGGGCTATTTTTTCTGTTCGCTTACTGACTTGTTCTTCAAGAGTATTATTAACAATATTGAGTTTGTCGTAAGCGTCACTGAGCTCTCGATTGACCTTGTCTAATTGTTGTTTTTCTTGACGAAGTTGCTCACTCATCGTCATGTTCATATTTCTGGTATTGATGGAGTCAAGGGTGAACCTGACCGCTTTAGAATAGGTAAAAACCAAGCCAATACTGAAGACTAAACCTAAGCCGCCGAGCATCACTCGATAATCTTCATTAGAAATAACACCCAAGATAGAAATAGGTACTAGGAGTATCAGTGCATAGGAGATAGAAATTCGCGCATTGGCTGCTAAGACTGATTGCCCTCCAGCTGCCATGGAAGATAAAACGATGATCATGACAGAGAACTCAAGCAAAGTCACATGGGAGAAGGTGAGTAATGGTAAGGTGGTCCAAATAATTGCAGTGGCAATACAGCCTATACCAAAGCGTATTTGTGCTGCTTCGCCGTCGAAGTCTCGCTTGGGTTTTATGACTCGCCGCCAATAAAGGCCGTCTAAAAAGCGTAATACTAACACCACTAACATACACAACCACCATGCTTGCTTAATCAAATGAATCTCTGGATTAGCAAAGCCAAACGCAAGTACACTACTTGACGCAAGCGTTATAAAACAGGCTGCACCTGTATTACTGTAAAGCAATTTAGCAGCATCCTGATTGTTTAGTGCACGTAAATCGGTAGAAGTATCCGTCACTCTTATCCTAAATCGGTGAATTAATTTTTTGTTTTTAGTCTGCCTAACACACCTTAAGAAGCAAACCGCAACGTAAATTTATTGCTATTAGGCGAACAATTTACCGTAAATTGATGGAAAAAGTAACAGCTGCTTTAATACCTTTGTATAAGATATTTGACCAGTTGTTCTCCCGCGATTTGAATATGCTGACTGAGTATGTCTCCGGCTCTTTCGTACTGGTTAGCTGACAATGCGTTTAGCAAAGCATCATGCTCATCTTGGCTGCGGTTAAAATAGGCGAGTTCCGTTTCATGAAAACCTATATATCTGGCGCATAACAAATGCAAGTGAGCTATGGTGTCAAACAGCGCCGCACGGTTCGCTGGTGCGTACAAACAGCGATGAAATTGCCAATTAAGTTCACCGTTTAATAGTATATCGTCAGGGGAAATCCCTTGCAGTTGCAGCAGAATGTCACGAGCTTTGCCTAGCGTTTCAAAATTGATATGCGGTGCAGCGTGGGCTAACAACATTGGCTCAAGATGCATGCGCATTAAATATAAATCTTGGGCGTCATCTGCGTTCAACGGGCGTAACATTACACTGGATTTTCCATGCTCTACTAGCCAACCTTCATTTTTCAGCCGTTGTATAGCATCCCGAATGGGAATACGGCTCACGCCATAGCGTTCAGCAAGTTGGGCTTGTTTTAAGGCCTGTTTTTCTGGCAACTTACCTTGCACTATATCTTTTTTAAGTTGTTGATAAAGCGTGTGGGTTTTTCGGTTAGGCATAGGCGTTCGCTTTGTACAGTCCATTATCCTTGGTTAGCGTCAGGTTTAGGCTGGCGTTTCGCACTGAACAACAGTGTCAGCATACCTATAATTAATCCCCAAAAAGCAGAGGAAACATCAAATAAGGATAAACCCGAGGCAGTCACTAAAAATGTGAGAATGGCAGCGTCTCGATATTGCGGGTCATGTACCGAACTAAATAGGCTCGCCCCTATGGTGCCTAACAATGCCAAACCTGCAAGAGTGGCAATCAATGCAGAGGGAAATGCTGCGAATAAACTGACCACTACTGTGGCGCCAAGTCCAGCAATAATATTAAATACACCCGCTGATATCCCAGCGATGTAGCGCTTGTCTGGATCCTTATGGGCTTCGTCGCTGGTGCATATGGCGGCGGTAATTGCGGCTAAGTTAAAACTAAACCCTCCAAATGGGGCAAGTATTAAATTTAACACACCACTGGTGGAAATAATCGGTGATATAGGTTGTTGCGCATAACCACTGGATTTAAGCACTGCCATACCCGGTAAATTCTGTGAAGTCATCGTCACGATAAACAAGGGTAAACCTACCCCAATTAATAACGATAAATCAAACGTTGGCGATACCCAAACAGGCGTCGCGGTGCTTACCTCAACAGCGGCTAAGTCGAACATACCTGTAAGCCACGCGTAAGTCGTGCCGCAAATTAATACTAATAATATACAGAAGCGAGGTATGAGTCGTTTGGTGATAAAATAACTTAGTAACATAACACCTACCAGCGTAGGTGCGACAGCGAACGATTCGAAAATAGACAGCCCGAATTGCAGTAATATACCGGCCAACATCGCACTGGCTAAAGGTAGTGGGATACGTCTCGTTAAGGTATCGAACCAACCTGAGATACCCGTGATTAAGGTTAAAACAGCAACAAATAAAAATATGCCAATAGCTTGTTCAATGCTAACGCCGGTTAGGCTAGTTGCCAGTAAGGCGGCACCGGGCGTCGACCAAACAATGATGATGGGACGTCGGTAATACCAAGACAAACCTAAACATCCTACGCCCATACCGATCCCCAATGCCCAAATCCAGCTGACAATCATGCCATGGCTTGCTCCAGCGGCTTGAGCCGCTTGAAATACAATCGCGACCGCACTGGCAAAACCGACCAATACAGCGATAAATCCGGCACTGATAGCGGAGAGACTCATATCCTGAATAAGCTTTTTCATTTTGTATACTTTAATAAATTTGTATACAAATTTAGCACTCCCTATCGAGAGATGTAAACCATTAGCCCAGTATTAATATTAAACGGTATTTAAGGGGACAAAGGCTGCGGCCGCGCGTAGCCTATAGTCGTTGTCACCTGGAGTTGTTTGTAAATGCAAACAAAGACCAATGTAACGTCATTTTTATCGCGGATGATTTATGACCAGCAGAGCATAAGTCGCGCCGACACAGCGCACTGTGTCAGCGCTACGACGCTTGTTAAGCGTTAGTGCTGGCTGATGAACGAAACTTTTTTGCTAACAGTACAAGCAAGAAGGCTCCAATATACATAGTGACACCGTACACCCCTGGAGCAACGGCAAAATCGGCCCGTTGCAAAAAAGTCACTGCAATTAATATGGCCATAGCTGAATTTTGCACGCCTACTTCTATTCCTAGGGTGATGTTGTCTCTCGGTGAAAACTTGAATAACGTGCCTAGGCCTATGCCCAGCACAATGGCCAGTAGATTTAACACTAAAGCACTTGAGAACACAGCAGAGAAAGAAGAAGCAAGTGTGTCTTTTTCTTGGATCGTAATAGCCACTATCATCAGCACCAAAAATGCCGTTGCTAGATGACGGAAAAAGGGTTCCCAACGAATGGCTTTTTCTACGAAATAGTGCCGAATTATAATACCGATCAGCACAGGAATTAAGGTAATAAAAATTAGGCCGAGTGTGGTGCTAAGCAAAGAGAATGACTGGGCTTCCTGTTGACCAAACTGACCAATGGCAAATTGAATGATTAAGGGGGTAGTGAGCACGCAGATCAGTGAACTAATAGCCGTAAGGCTGACCGAAAGTGCTAAATTTGCTTTGGCCAATTGACTGATGATATTGGAACTTGTTCCCCCCGGGCAGGCTGCAAGTATCATGATCCCTATGGCGAGGTTTGGGGCTAAATCGAACGTAACGGCCACACAATAAGCCAATATTGGCAGTAATAGAAGTTGCCCAAACAGCCCAATCAAAATGGGTAAAGGCGCACGCCATAGCTGCTGGAAGTCATTTTTGGTTAAGCTCAGTCCCATGCCAAACATAATGAGGGCTAGAACAAATGGGGCTATATATTGGGTTAGGAATGATTCGGTCATTATTATTATTGTTCGCTAGGTTAATAGGCACTCATTGCCGGTTAAAGATATAAGATCAGGTGGAACGTATGTGCACGGCCTTCAGGTTAGCTGTGGTAGAAAGATTACAGTGTATTTGTCATAGGCGGTCTCGTAAGTCTTGTGGTTCTAGTAATTGATAATAGTGACGCAACTGAGTAAGCAGTGCTTGATTCGATACGATGAAATCGTTCAATTGATGAATAACGTCTTTTTGCTTTATCGTGGACAAATGAAAGGTCACTGGACCGTGAGGTAGATTTTTAGCTAAGGTCACTTTTTGTTTTTTCTCAGGTGTCGCTAACAGGTATTGTGCGACGTTATATTCAACGTCTGCACCGTCAACTCTGTCTTTGAGTACCAAATTAATTGCCGCGATTGGGGTATTCACTTCGAATAAGTTCAAGCGGTTGATGGCAATGCGCTCAAGCCAATGTACTGGGGTAAAACCGTGGGGAACTCCCAAGGAGCGAAATTGACTCATATGAGAAAACTCGCGTTTGGCAAGTACCATGGTTCCGCTGATCGCACTTATTAGGGGTTTACTTAAGGTTTTGCGTGAATCAATTTGTTCATGCAAAGATCGCCAATCTGCATTATCTGGATAGGCGAAATCGATACGTTCTTCAGCCAGTGCTCTTTGCAACCGTTTGATAGGATAAGAGCGATACTCGAATTGATGGCCGCTTTCTTTAGCAAATGCCTCCAACACTGCCCATGCGTAGCCTTTATCTTCTGTCAGGTTAAAGTTGTAGTGGGGGTAGTAATTTATGTCTTGGCAACCTACGACAAAGGTTTTTTGCGAAGCTGCGTGGGCCAATCCTCCCCCTAATATATAAAGAAGAATCAACCACCACTGGTTATTGCGCATGCTCAATATCACTCTACTGCAAATTCATGATGTGTTTTAGCATAGTTGAAAATAGCCACTTCGTAGTACTTTCCAGCTAGCTTGTTTGCATTAGGGCTAAGTAACACAATGATTAACTCATTTTTGCCAGTACACTTAATGGTGCTATTCGAGCTATGTAGCGAAACAAGGCCCAAGGCCATGTGGGCACAAAGCTACTATTTGCCTCTTTTTCAATGGCCTTAACCATAGCTTTGCAGCCTGTTTCGGTATCAACAATAAAAGGGACGGTTTTCACCTTTTCGTTTATTTCACTTTGGATGAAGCCAGGGTGAATGGTCGTGACCTTGATAGGGGTATTCATCACGTCAATACGAATGCCTTCTGTCATTGAAGTCAAGGCTGCTTTGGTCGCTGCATATACGGTCATTGCCCGTCGCGCGCCGCGCACTGCACTGACTGAAGAGATGGTCACCAAGTGCCCAGCATTTTGCTCGCGGAAAATCTCCATACTGGCTTCACATTGGGCTAATGCAGAAACAAAGTTGGTGACGGCGGTTTGTTTGTTGGCGTGAAAATAACCTGTGCCCACTGACGCGCCTTTACCCATGCCGGCATTAACGATAACGCGGTCAAGTCCGCCCATATCTGCTGCAAAGGCTTTGATTACCTCAAAAACTTGTGCGTGATCGTCCACGTCTAACGGGCGAATAAACACATCAATATTTGGATTAATAGTAAGTAATTCAGCTTTTAACTCTTCTAAGCGCTCAACTCGTCTGGCGCATAACCCCAAGTTACGGCCCATCTTGGCAAACTCAATAGCCATACCTTTTCCTAAGCCTGAGCTTGCGCCAGTAATTACGATGTTTTTTCTTGTCATGGTGGCGACTCTCTTTTTATGTACTGGTTTGTTTTCGCTTTCTGCTTGGGATCATTATTTATATGTAATGAGGTGGCGGTGTTTGCCTTCAAATGCAGAATGATCATTAAGGCTAGATAACACTAGGCCTTTTTTTGAGTGAATAATTTTTGTGACGCCGGCGTTTACCAAAGTCCAGTTAACCTTCATTAAATTGCTCGCCGGTATGTTTAACAGCGTCTGGCTCAGTATTGCAATCGGCCCTCCTGAGCTAAATACCGCTATATGTTTAGCATTATCACTTTGGTTGATTACCTTTTTTAAGGCTAGTTCAATCCGACTTTGGTATGCCACCCACGACTCTGTGTACTGATGTGAAAAGTCGTTGCTCATCCAGCGAGAAAAAGCTTCTTCAATCACGTTATGCAGTGCCAAGTTAGGATCCTTATGCTGCATCAAATACTGCTTTACACCCGCAGGCGTTGCAAAGTCGGGCTTGAGCTGGGCTAAGATATCTTGGTGGTCATATTCGTTCCAGTGGGCGTCAACGGTTGTATTTTCGACAATGGACTCATCAGCTCCCATAGCGTGCAAGCAACCTTTAGCGGTTTGCTGGTGGCGTAACATACTGCCACGAAATACTTTGTCGAATATGATGCCTCTGCGCTGAAAATCGGCACCCAAATGAATGGCTTGCTGCTCACCTAAGCTAGATAAACAATCGTAATCGTCTTTGCCAAATGATGCTTGTCCATGACGAATAAGGTAAATACAGGTCATGCTAGCGTTTTCCTTTTATCGCTTTGCGGCATTGCCACATCAAATAATGCACGAAGAACCAAATATTTTTAAACGCAGGGTTATTGGTTTGCTTGTGATGATAGCGATAATAAATTTGTTGAGCGATCGCGGCGAGTCTATACAAGCCATACACTTCATAAAACGCAAAGTTATCGACGTTAAAGCCGGTTTTATCGAGGTAATAATCGATGACTTCACGGCGTGTATACATGCCTGGTAAATGGGTCGGTTGGCGACGAGTCGACTTCGCGAGTTTGTCATCATCTGCCTGTACCCAGTAGGCTAAACTATTTCCCAGATCCATAAGTGGGTCGCCTAACGTAGCTAGTTCCCAGTCTAGTACCCCAATAATCTCAGTAGGAGACTGGGCATCTAGCACCAGATTATCAAAACGAAAGTCATTATGGGTCAAACAAATATGTTCATCCGCTGGCATGTTATCTAAAAGCCAGTCACTGACGTAATGTGCTTTAGGGACATTCCAAGTACGGGCTTTTTGATAGCGCCCTACCCAGCCATCTATTTGCCGCTGCGTGTAACCACTGCCTTTGGCAATATGAGAGAGTTGCGCCGCTTGATAATCGACTTTATGCAATTCAATAAGGCTATCGAGGGCGTTTTGACATAGCTGACGAGTGTCAGATGCGCTTAAGCTAAAATCTCTAGGTAAGTTTTTGCGCGGTATGATGCCATTGAGTTTCTCCATCACGTAAAACTCAGCGCCAATCACTGATTCATCTTCACAGTGAGCCAGCATGTCAGGGACGTATTGATAGACGGGCTTCAAGGCTGCTTGTAGGCGGTATTCTCGCCCCATATCGTGAGCACCTTTGGCCTTTGTACCGGCTGGTCCTCTGCGTAAAATCACTTCAGTATCGGTGCCATTGGGATTGCTGAAAGCCAAGCAGTAGGTCCAGTTGGACGCACCACCTGCATACTGGGTGACTTTCGGCTGTCCGTGCAATCCGCTGATGTGCTTGGCAAGCCAAGGGCTAAGAGTCTCAAGGTTGAGCTCCTCGCCTTGGCGAACCGAGCCGGCCTGATCGATCGCGGTCTGTGGGCTTTCAGTTGTGCTCATATTAACTGTATTTCTTTAGTTCTAAGCGGGTCACCATACCCATATGCACTTCATCTGGGCCATCAGCTAAACGCAGGGCTCTGGCACCCGCAGCAAAGCGTGCCAACGGGAAATCACTGCTCATACCCGCTCCACCATGGAGTTGCACCGCCATATCCACGACGTCTTGCAGCATTTTAGGGACAGCGACCTTTATGGCAGAAATTTCAGTCATGGCATTTTTTACTCCCACTTCATCAATTTTCCATGCCGCGTGCAAGGTCATCAGACGCGCCTGATGAATTGCAATACGCGCTTGTGCGATTCGCTCGCCATTGCCGCCTAGCTTGATTAAGGGTTTACCAAATGCAGTACGACTTAAGCTACGTTTCATCGCGAGTTCTAACGCTTTTTCTGCACCGCCAATTGAGCGCATGCAGTGATGAATACGCCCTGGCCCTAAGCGGCCCTGAGCGATGGCAAAGCCTTTCCCTAATCCTACAAGTAAGTTTTCTTTAGGAACACGTACGTTGGTAAAATGCATTTCGCCATGACCCGATGGGGCATCAAAATCACCGTAAGCACTGAGCATGCGCTTAATCTCAATACCTGGGGTGTCAAGAGGCACAATGACCATGCTGTGTTGGCTATGCTTGTCGTTTTCAGGATTAGACAAGGCCATAAAAATGGTGACTTTTGCATTTGGATGACCTAATCCGGTTGACCACCACTTCTTGCCATTAAGCACTAGTTCATCGCCGTCAACTTCAACGGTAGCTTGCATGTTTGTGGCATCTGATGAGGCCACGTCGGGCTCAGTCATACCGAATACAGAGCGAATTTCGCCAGCCAGTAAAGGCTTCAACCATTTGTCTTGCTGCTGCTGGTTACCGAAATGATAAAGCACTTCCATGTTGCCGGTATCAGGGGCATTACAGTTGAATATTTCAGAAGCAAATAAAACTCGGCCCATTTCCTCGGCAAGGGGAGCATATTCCAGGGTTGTTAACCCTTTGCCTAATTTGTCATCCGGTAAGAACAGGTTCCATAATCCTGCTTCTTGGGCTTTCTTCTTTAGTGGTTCAATCATGGGGTGCATTTGCCATTTGGTCCAATCGCCAGTCGGGTTGAGCTCCTCGGTTTCGCGATAGATTTGCTCCTCCACTGGGTACACGTGTTCATCCATAAAGGCTTTGACGCGTGCGATATAATCTTGTGTTTTCTCGCTATGTGCAAAATCCATGACTTTCCCCTGCTATATATTAGTAATATTTCGTGAATGTAGAGCCAGCATAGCGCTCTTTTTAAATTGAATGAAATGAAAAATAGTACAGGTATACTATGAATTATATTCATTGTGTTGAAGGCATACTATGGCAGACATGCACGCCCTTAAAAAACTCGATTTAAACTTGCTCAAAGTGTTTGAAAGTCTATATGTAGAGCAAAATATGACACGTACTGCTGATGCGCTACACATCACACCATCGGCGGTCAGTCACTCTATCAAGCGTTTGCGCGAATGCCTTGGGGATCCGTTGTTTCAGCGCAGTAACAATCGCATGTTGCCCACGCCAGCCTGCCAGAGAATGGCACCGTTGATCATTGATAACCTCACGCGATTACGCCAAATCATGCAGCACTGGGGGGAGTTTCAACCGTTAACCAGTGAACATCATTTTAGAATAGGTATGCATTACGCACTAGAGCCGAGCATTTTGCCTGCGTTAACAACTCGATTAGCGTCGCTTGCTCCGAACGTAACCTTTTCTAGCGTAAAAGTAGACCGAGTGACGCTGACGCGAGACTTAAGTGCTGGGCACATGGATTTAGCATTAGACGTGGCTTTACCGATAAAATCACCTGTACTGCATCAAAAATTAATCGATGATGACTTCTGTGTATTGATGCGCAACGAACACCCGCTTACTGAGAGCATGAGCACAGACGCTTATTTTGCTGCTGGGCACATTGGTGTATCAAATCGCTCGAGTGGGGCATCGGTCGAAGATCTATTGTTTCAGCAGCAAGGATTGTCCCGTAAGGTTGTGATCCGCTGTCAGAACTATTACTCGGCAAAAAGTATGGCGGCTAATTCCGATAACTTATTAACAGTACCACGCAGGTTGGCAGAGCATTTACGTCAGGATGACGTGGTGCTATTTGATTTACCCATTAGTATCGCCCCCATTTCTACTCACATGTATTGGCATAAAAACACCGAACAGGATTCCGCATTAACCTGGTTACGAGCCTTATTTGACGGGATATTTGTGAGGTAGGCGAAAGTAAATACCTCGCCCCTAGAGTAAAGGCGAGGCTAATTAAGTGGGGTGATTAATCGTCGTTGGTTGAGCCGATACGATGAATGGTTAAATCAGCACCGTTGTATTCTTCTTCTTCGGTTAAGCGTAATCCCACAACCATTTGAATCGCCCCGTAAACAATAACGCCGCCGATAATCGCCACTAGAATACCGCCAAACGTCCCTATAACTTGAGCGACTAAATTTACACCCCCTAAGCCACCCATGCTTTCGCTACCGAAAATACCAGCAGCAATACCGCCCCACGCGCCGCAAAGGCCATGTAATGGCCATACGCCCAATACATCATCGAGCTTTTTACTGCGTTGAATAAAGGTAAATAAGGTAACGAACAACCAGCCCGCAACCACGCCGATCACTAGTGCACCTATGGGATGCACTACATCTGAGCCTGCGCAAATAGCCACTAGCCCAGCTAACGGCCCATTGTGCACAAAGCCTGGGTCATTTTTGCCGAACAACCAGGAGGAAATAATCCCCCCAGCCATCGCCATTAAGGAATTCATCGCAACCAAGCCACTGATGCCATCAAGTGTTTGCGCCGACATAACATTAAAACCGAACCAGCCAATGCACAGGATCCACGTACCCAAGGCTAAAAAGGGAATGTTAGACGGCGCAAATGCGATCAGTTTTTTGTCTTTTACTCTGCCGTTACGCAGGCCCAAGAAAAACACGGCTACTAATGCCAGCCAGCCGCCAACACCGTGCACAACCACAGAGCCGGCAAAATCGTGAAACGGCGCGCCAGTGGTTTGTTCTATCCAGTCTTGTATGCCGTAATTGCCGTTCCATACTATGCCCTCGAAGAAGGGGTAAACTAAGGCGACAATAATCGCCGAAGCCAACAAAAAGGGGTTGAATTTTGCGCGCTCAGCAATACCGCCTGAAATAATCGCAGGAATTGCCGCGGCAAAAGTCATTAAGAAAAAGAATTTAACTAAGTCATAGCCGTTATTTGCGGTCAGTTCGCTAGCGCTACTGTAAAAAGTCGTATCGTAGGCGACCCAATAACCAATGAAAAAGTAAGCCACACAAGAAACACCGAAATCGGTGATAATTTTGACTAACGCGTTAACCTGATTTTTGTGGCGAACCGTGCCCACTTCCAAAAAAGCAAAGCCTGCGTGCATGGCAAAAACCATGATCGCACCAATGAGTAAAAAATACGTATTTGAACTTTGCACCAGTAGCTCGGTGGCGCTTGTGACATCTTGCATGTGTTATATCTCTGTGTGTCGGTTAATGTTACATAAAGGTAAATTTTAAACGCGTTTCTTTATCTTTAACGGCTATTTTAAATGTAATTTTGCTCGTTAAAGTCTGCCTTTTATATCCCTCTAAGCCTTGCTCTGTCAGAATCATACCCTGCGTAATGAAAAGTGTGCATTTCACATATAGAACGAAAGCACATAGCTCATGCATATTTAACATTGTGTTTAAAACTAAAGGTTAGTTGTGAATTCATCGTACTGTGTATTACTTAGTTAATCGTGAATTCTGCCATGGATAGCCTAAATAGGATGTTATTCGATAGTCTGAATTTCGATACCTTACATCCCCGATCTTAACAACACCTATAGCGTAAGATAAGTGTTTACTGCTTTGCGAGACAAATCATGAAAAATGATCTTTTGAATCGATTCACAAGTTACTTTGTGGGTTGCTTATGTATGCTCATTACCGCCAATAGTACTGCGATAACGTTAACGGAGGTAGGGACGCAAAACACAGTGCTTGATGCCAAACAGCGTCAGTTGATGGTTGAACAACTACAGAAAAATAATTCGTTAAGAGTCATAGTGGAGTTAGACACTGATGCGAATGACCTTAGGGCCGTCGGTCAAACGAACAGCGCTTCTTCAAGTACAACCCAAGCATTGAGTGAGCCTAACACACTCCAAGCGATTGCCAATGCTCAAGCGAGTTTGCACACCACCATGAGTCAATCTGGGGCCTTACTCAAACACAGCTTTACCCATTTACCCATGGTGGTCTACGACATTGATATGGCCTCTTTATCTGTACTAGAAAAAGCCAATCAGGTTAAGAGTATTCAGATAGACGAAATTCGCCAGCCTTCGCTGTTGCAAAGCACTGCTATCATTGGCAGTGGTGATGCTTATGCTATAGGCGCATCAGGTGCTGGGAAAACGCTAGCGGTTCTTGATTCGGGTGTGGAGTCAAATCACCCTTTTCTGGCTGGCAAAGTGGTGTCTGAAGCCTGCTTCTCAACCAATAGAAGTTCAGGTTTCTCAGAATCTGTCTGTCCTAGTGGTAACAATGATGAAATAGCCCAAGGTGCCGCGCGAGCTTGTGATTTCAGCGGTTGCTATCATGGTACTCACGTGGCGGGTATTGCGGCTGGCAATAGCGAAAATTTGCATGGTGTGGCTAAAGATGCCGACATAATTGCTATTCAAGTGTTCTCGAAAATTTTAGACAGCAACTACTGTAGCGGCAGCCCGCCCTGTTTAGGAGCCTATGATTCAGATGTTATTCAAGGCTTAGAACGCGTTTATGCTTTACGCCATAGCTATGCTATTCCCTCGGTCAATCTAAGCTTAGGCTCCGGCGGTTACCTAAGTCACGAGGCGTGTGATTCAGCCAATCGCAGTTATGCCAGTGCTGTGAGTAAGTTAAATGATGCCGGTATTGCGGTGGTCATCGCCTCTGGTAACAATGGCTACAGCAATAAAATCAGTGCCCCCGGTTGCGTAAGTCATGCCATTAGCGTAGGGGCCACAACAGATAGCGACGGTGTCGCTTGGTTTACCAATAAAGCCGACTTTTTAACCTTGCTTGCCCCAGGCACAAGCATTCAATCTTCTGTTCCTGGCGGCTCCTACTCATCAGCTCAGGGTACGTCAATGGCTGCCCCTCATGTGGCGGGTGCATTTGCTGCGCTGGCCTCTCTTGATAATGCCCCTGATAACACACAAATCTTAAGCGCGCTTTTAAACACAGCGAAAGCGATTGACTCTGGCTCGCTAACCTTCGGGCGGATCGCGCTTGGGGCGGCAGCTGGAAACTTAACGCCAGAGCCTGAAATAGACCAACAGTTGAGTATCCGCATCAGCGTTGATAACGCAGAAGAGCTGTATTTTAATGGTGTATTATTGGGCGGTTCTGATAACTGGAAAAGTAGCAAATTATATAACGTCAACGTAACCCAGAAAAACAACGTTTTGGCGGTTAAAGCCATGGACGTTGACGGGTTAGCGGCGCTCATCGCCGAGCTTGAACTAGAAGGGCAAGCACTTTACAGCGATGAAAATTGGAAAGTCTCTACTGAATTTGTAGATGGCTGGCAACAAACTGCATTTGATGACAGCCAGTGGCAAGCGGCCAGTAGTTATGGATATTACGGCGTATGGCCATGGTATAAAAAAGTATCAGGTTGGCCTAGCAACAGCCAAGCGCAATGGCTTTGGTCAGATGAACGCTACGATGATAATACTGTGTATTTTCGTTATCACATTACAGCCAGTAGCGAGCCCGCACCTGAGCCTGTCGTGATTAACACCACGACTATTGTAGAGGGCGAGGTTGGTCAACCGTATTCAGCCGACTTGACGGCCAGTGGCGGCAGTGAGTCTTTCACTTGGACACTTGTAAGCGGTAATTTACCTAGTGGTCTTGAACTAAACGGGCAAAGCGGCAAGTTAGCAGGTACGCCTAGTGTGGCGGGGGAGTTTACCTTTACTGTTGAGGCCAAGGATTCCACGGGGGCACAAGCTCATCAGGAATTGACGCTATCTATAGCACCGGCGCCGGTTATTACAGAAACGGCGACTATCACTATTTCGGTTGATAATTTTGAAGATACCTATTTTAACGGTGTATTTTTAGGGTCGTCCACCAATTGGCAGTACGCAAAATCTTATACAGTAGAGTTGGTGCCTGGTCGCAATGTGCTGGCTGTGAAAGCGCAAGATGTAGACGGTGTTGCAGCGCTCATTGCCAAGATTGAAACCGAGCAGGGGATTATCGTCAGTGATAGCGACTGGAAAATTGCAACCCAAGCAAGTGAGGGCTGGAATACCCAAGATTTTGACGATAGTACATGGAGCAACGCGACTGCTTATGGCGCGTACGGTGCGCAACCATGGCGCTGGCGAGTGAATCGCTTAAATGGCGCTAATGGTGCAAACTGGATTTGGTCGGGGGACAACGATCTAGACAACGTGGTTTATTTCAGACTTGTAATTGAGCGTCCATAGGTAGGTTAGCACGAGTGCCTCTACCATTGAGGTGCCCACGAAGCCGAGTGTAGATTCAATCTAGCTCGGCTTTTTTATTGCCTAGGGTGTGTATTGCGCAGCGTGTAAATGACGCAGCGTGTAAATGACGCCGTTTATGAATGACGCAGCGTTTGTTTGGTAAGTTCAAGTAGTGAGTAAACTTAATTGCAGTGCACAGCCGCGCGTCAGTCAGAAAAATGACGCTTTATTGATATTGTACTTATCTCAGCCGAGCGTTCTTTTAACTTATTGATTACTAAGTTAATTAAACTGTTGGCACAGTGTCTGCTGAGGTGTGGGATGATGTGTGGAGGTAAGAGCTTTCTTATCTCATTCCAACCCAGCTCGATTAAGTACAAGGTGTCTACATGATAGGTTTTACCCATATACAATTGACTGAAACGCAGCGCCAGCGCGTTACGTATCCGGCAAAACCCAAGATGGGCACGGCTGCAGTCTTAGCACAGTTACTGCCGCGACTAACGGTTAATACGCCAAGCGAGCGATACCAAGCGCTTACCGATTTAGATTACTATATGCGTGAAGAAACTGAGCGCTTACTGGCGCGCATTGAAACGCATCTTGAAATCCTCGTTGAGCGCATAGAGGGCATGGCTAATCATTCTCAGCCTGCACAATTTAGCTTAACGGTATCTAATGGTATATGTGAACTGAAAGGCGAGTTTCCTTTCGGGCTCGATGAAAAACTCAATCAAGATCCTTGGCTTATGGATGCTTTTGCTTGGCTAATACCAAATTATCTGGCACTGGTGCATTCATTAGAGCTTCGCGCATTTTCATATGCGTATCAGCGCTGTCGCGCAAAAGCAGTCGTGGCATATCAGCACCTTGACGAACCAAATCATGGCCTAGCTGTTGTCGTGATGTTCAGCGCAGGAAAAGCGCGGTGGCAGGTAAATACTCCTCAAACTATTTATCACTTGTAAGAAAGTTGCTGCGCTCATTCTTAACTTGGTACTTTAAAGTCCAGTTTACATTTCACTTGTGAATAGATGTTCTTTCGGCAACTTTGTAGCACCCCGACAGAGACTGTTGACTGAGTGTGCTAGATTAGTGAATGAAGCGTCTTGCAGTTAAATCAAAAAAGGACAATTTTAATACTGCTATCAGGCTACGCATCCTTTAGAATATAAGCCTTAAATCAAGATGTTAAGCCCACGTTATCTAGGTAAATAATTGTATGCCTGATTCTCAAGAAGCAAAAAAACTTAGCAATCAATTCGAAGAAATTAACGAGGCTTTAAACGACGGCATGATTGTGCAAGTGCGCGAGAGCCTCAGTACCATGCCTCCTTGTGATGTGGCGTTACTGTTGGAGTCTAGTCGCAGCCGCACGCGTTCTGAAATATGGCAGTTAATCGAACCTGATCAATACAGTGACGTTCTCGAAGATCTGTCTGAAGATGTACGTAACGGAATTATCCGCCAAATGGTCCCCGAAATTCTAGCTGACGCACTAGAAGACATGGACACAGATGATTTGGTGGAAACCTTATCTGGTTTGCCTGAGGCTGTTTCACAAGATGCCTTAAGCTCTATGGATGAGCAGGATAGGCAGCGCGCAGAACAAGCCCTTTCCTATGGTGAAGATACAGCCGGTTTCATTATGAACACCGATACCATCACCTTGCGCCCAGAAGTGACCGTTGACGTGATCCTGCGTTATTTACGCCTTAAGGGGAATATTCCCAAAGGTACAGATACCTTCTATGTGGTAAATCGTAATGATGAGCTTATCGGTAGTGTTCCAGTGACCGAGTTGCTGACTGCACGCCCGGCGGTGAAGGTCGAAAAGTTAATGACCCAAGATTCAGTCGCCGTGCCTGTTGATATGCACGAGAATGAAGTAGCCAGCCTATTCGAACGTTATGATTGGCTATCTGCCCCCGTGGTGGACAAAGACAACTGCCTTGTTGGTCGTATTACCATTGATGACGTTGTTGATATTATTCGCGAAGGCGCTGAGCACTCTATGATGAGTATGGCTGGTCTTGACGATGAAGAAGATACCTTTGCGCCTGTAATTAAAAGTACCAAGAAGCGGTCTGTATGGCTGGGTGTAAATTTACTTACCGCATTGATGGCAGCTGCCGTGAGCGACATGTTTGAAGCAACACTGAGTCAGCTAGCTGTCTTGGCGATTTTAAATACCATAGTGCCCAGTATGGGCGGAGCAGCAGGGAATCAAACCTTGACCTTGGTGATACGGGGGATGGCGTTGGGTCATGTGAGCGGCAGTAATGCACGTTGGTTAATTGGTAAAGAGCTTGCTATTGGCTTCTTCAACGGGGTGATTTGGGCCGTTTTGATTGCGTCCGTTATTGCCATGTGGAAGCAGGACGTCATGCTCGGTGGGGTGATTGCCTTTGCTATGATGGTCAATATGCTAGCGGCTGGATTGGCTGGTGCCATGCTACCTGTGATGATGAAAAAAATGAATATCGATCCTGCGCTCGCTGGTAGTGTCATTCTGACCACTATTACCGACGTGGTGGGAATTTTTGCCTTTTTAGGTACCGCAACCTGGTTGTTACTATAAAAATATGTCTGTGTTCTCTGTCGTTTCTTTAACGTTTATTACTTTAGTGGCTTTTGCGGCTAATTCAGTGTTTTGCCGTCTCGCGTTGGACGAACAAAATATGGACCCTATGAGTTTCACAGGGATTAGATTAGCATCGGCAGCTCTGGTGCTTGGCTTGATTATGCTGGTCAAATCACCGGCCAGTGTAACCAGTATCAAAACCTTGAATAGCTATGGAAGTTGGCGACAAGCTGGGTATTTATTTGCCTACGCAGCGGGGTTTTCTTATGCTTATGTAACCTTGCCTACTGCCACGGGAGCGTTGATTCTATTTGCTGCTGTACAATTTACTATGCTGCTGGTGGCCAGACTTTCAGGACATCGTATGAATGGGATGGCGAGTGCTGGAGTGGTAATATCTCTTCTTGGATTTGGCTATTTTGTGTTACCTGAATTGTCCTCACCCAGTGTGGTTGGTTTATTGGTGATGGCCTTAGCAGGGGTTGCTTGGGGCATGTACAGCTTGGCGGGCGCTAAAACGACTCATGCCCTTGAAACCACCGGAGCAAACTTCATTCGTTGCTTGCCCTTCGGGCTAGTCTTAATGTTGGCGTTTATATCTAGCGCTAATCTGACCTTTGAAGGGGTCCTTTACGCACTAGCCTCCGGTGTGTTGGCGTCAGGAGTAGGCTACGCGATTTGGTATCAAGTGTTGCCTAAGTTGGATAGTAGCATAGCGGCGGTGTGTCAGCTTAGCGTACCGATTATCGCGGCATTTGGTGGTGTGATTTTAGTCGCAGAGCCAATCACCACTCACCTGCTGCTTTCATCGTTCGCGATTTTAGGCGGCATGCTGTTAGTTATTGTGGGTAAGAAGCGCAAAGTCTAATGCGCTAAGGGTCCAAAATCAGGCATAAAAAAAGGTAGTCAGCTATCCACAATAGCCACTACCTTTCCAATGCTCGCCAATAGGCTAATGTTTAGAAACGCACTTCGCCAGCGCCGTCACTTGCGCAGCACACATAGAAGGTTTCTTGGTAACCCGTTTCAGCTTGGTAGCGCTCAGCAATCAGTTGCTGGGCACCGGCAACCATTTCTCTAGGCATAAGGGCTACGATACAGCCACCAAAACCACCACCTGTCATGCGTACACCACCATGCTCCCCTAGATATTCAGCAAGAGTGGCGACAATAAAGTCGATGGGTTTAACCGTTATTTCAAAATCGTCTCGCATGGATGCATGAGATTCAGCCATCAAACGAGAGAGGGTTTTTGCATCACCAGCACGCAAGGCGTCAGCGGCTTGTAAAGTACGCTCGCTGTCAGAAACCACATGATGAGCTCGGCGATAGACTACGTCTGACAACTTGTCTTTCTGAGCTTGTAAGTCTGTTAAACTAATATCTCGCAATGCTTTAAGCCCGAGAATGCTAGCGGCTTCTTCACATTGCTCGCGACGGGTGTTGTACTCACTGTCTACCAATCCACGTTTGACGTTGGAGTTGATAATCACCACATCTAGCTCTTTCGGCATAGAAATAAGTTGTGTTTCCAGTGAACGGCAATCGAGTAACAAGGCGTTATTTTGTGCACCACAAGCACTGACCATTTGATCCATAATGCCGCAGTTGCAGCCCACAAATTGGTTTTCAGCTTCTTGGCCATTCAATGCCACATCCGCTGACGTCAATGGTAAGTCGAACAACTGACGAAAAGTTTCACCGATTGCCACTTCAAGCGACGCAGAAGAGCTGAGCCCAGCACCTTGAGGTACGTTACCCGTCACCACCATATCGACACCTTTTAACTGCAACCCGCGCAGTTGAAGGTGTTTAATCACGCCACGAATATAATTACTCCATAGCTGAGTTGGGTGTGGTTCGATGGTATCGCTTAATGAAAACTCATCCTGCTCGTTGTCGTAATCAGCGGCTACAACGCGCACGAGATCGTCTTCTCTTGGCGTGACGGCAACCAATGTTTGATAATTGATAGCGCAAGGCAAAACGAAACCATCGTTATAGTCGGTATGTTCACCGATTAAATTCACTCTTCCAGGTGCTTGAAAGTGGCGCGCTGGTGCGCTCTGAAAGACCTGTTGATAGGTGGCATTGAGATCGTCAATGGCTTGTTGAGAGATGATTTTCATTGCCTTAGGCTCCGTTCGATTCGTTGTAATGTACATCGCTAAGCGCTTGTAGTTTTTGTGCTGCTTGTTCTGGTGTTAAATCCCGTTGAGGCTCTGCCATCATTTCATAACCGACCATAAATTTTCGTACCGTGGCGGAACGTAACAATGGCGGGTAAAAATGTGCGTGCAACTGCCAATGTTCTGTCACGTCAGAATTGTGCGGTGCACCATGCCATCCCATAGAGTAGGGGAAAGAACACTGGAACAAGTTATCGTAGCGACTGGTTAATTTTTTCAGGGCAACGGCTAAATCGGCTTGTTGTGCATCATTCATTTCATCAAAACGCGCGCAGTTGAATTTAGGCATAAGTAAGGTTTCAAATGGCCACGCCGCCCAATAAGGGACTACCGCAATCCAGTGGTCGGTTTCAACCACGGTGCGTTCGCCACTGGCAGACTCTTTTTGCGCGTAATCGAGCAGCAATGAACTGCCATGTTTATCGAAATAGGCACGCTGATTGACGTCTGCTTTGCGTACTTCATTGGGAATAAAATCGTTGGCCCAAACTTGTCCGTGAGGGTGGGGATTAGAGCAGCCCATAGCTGCACCTTTATTTTCAAACACTTGAACCCAAGCATAATCTTTCGATAGCTCTGCCACTTGGTCGCGCCAGGTTTGTACTACATTCTCAAGTGCAGGAAGAGATAATTCTGGTAGTGATTTATTGTGCGCAGGGGAAAAACAAATAACACGGCTGGTACCTCTTGCCGCTTCTACTGTGAATAAGTCATCGTTTTCTTGCTCTGAAGCGGGTGTGTCATTCATGAGTGCTGCGAAATCGTTAGTGAATACAAAAGTACCTTGGTACTCTGGGTTAACTTCACCGTTTATGCGGGTATTTCCCGCACACAAATAACAGCTAGGATCATGCGCTGCGCTGTCATTTTGTTGTGGTTTTTCTACCTGACCTTGCCAAGGGCGCTTAGCTCTGTGTGGTGACACAAGCACCCAATCATTAGTCAGTGGGTTGCGGCGACGATGAGAGTGATCTACGGGATCGAATTTAGACATTAAGACACACCATGTTAATAAGCAGTTAATTAATACTATTATATTACTAATGGATTTTAAGTGCTAATCCAAGTTCTGTCACCCCTAATTCGGTATTTTGTTAGCCTAGAAAGCAAAAAAGCCTGCAATGCAGGCTTTTTACTCTGTGTTTTCACTAAGCCTTACGGTGAGGCTTATTAAATGTAGGCGTTAAAATTGTAGCCCAGGATTCAACGTACCCGGTAAAGCGACTTTTTCAAGCTCTACTGACGCAACAGGGTAGGCACAGTAATCAGCAGCGTAATATGCACTTGCTCTGTGGTTACCGCTCTCACCTACACCACCAAAAGGCGCGGCACCGCTTGCACCGGTAATCGGGCGGTTCCAATTGACGATCCCTGCGCGAATGCGCTGATAGAAATGCTGGTACAAGTCTTCGCTATCCGATAACAAACCTGCAGATAAACCGAATTTGGTATTATTCCCTAGTGAAATTGCCCGATCGAAATCGTCAAAACGCACGACTTTTAACAAGGGGCCAAAATGCTCTTCGTCAGGCATTTTCTCCACCATGGCCGTGACATCGATAATACCTGGACTGACAAAGCCTGATTCAGTATCAAGATGTTTAAGTTCGACCAAAGAGCTTGCGCCTAAATCCAATAACTGTTGTTGAGCGTTGACCATCGCATTGGCGGCATTTTTAGAAATCATCGCCCCCATGAACGGTTGTTCTTCGGCGTCGTAATCGCCCACTTTGATGTTTTTGGTCACCTCAATCAAACGGGCTAAAATGGCATCACCTTGGGCGTTGCTCTCTAAAAAGAGTTTACGTGCGCACGTGCAGCGCTGGCCAGAGGTAACGAAAGCCGATTGAATAATATCGTGTACTGCAGCATCAATATCACTCACATCCTTGACGATTAGCGGATTATTGCCGCCCATTTCTAAGGCTAAAATTTTGCCAGGATGCCCAGCATACTGTTCATGCAAAATTTTACCGGTACGAGAACTGCCAGTGAAAAACAAACCGTCTAAATCCGGATGAGCGGCTAGCGCTTTGCCCGTTTCTACTTCACCTTGCACTAAGTTTAATACACCAGTTGGCAAGCCGGCTTTTTCCCAAAGCTGAACCGTTTTTTCAGCCACTAATGGCGTCAGATCACTGGGTTTAAATACAATGCAGTTACCGGCTAATAACGCCGGCACAATATGACCATTAGGCAAGTGGCCGGGAAAGTTATACGGGCCGAATACCGCCACAACACCGTGTGGTTTATGGCGAATAAACGCTTTACCTACCGGCATGGGGTTTTCAACTAAACCTGTTCGCTCTTGATAAGCGCGTTCTGAAATTCCTATCTTTCCCATCATGGCACCCACTTCGGTAGCGGTTTCCCATAACGGCTTACCCGTTTCTTGCGCGATGGTTAGGGCTAACATATCTTTGTTTTCAGCTAATAGCTCACCGAAACGTTTTACGTAAGCCAGACGCTCCTCGAATGATAAGGCTGCCCATGCAACAGTTGCCTCACGGGCACTGGTAACGGCTTGATTTACTTGCTCAGTCGAAGCTGATTTGGCTTGCCAAATTTGGTTTTTCTTGGCAGGGTCGATAGATTCAATCGCGTGGCCTTGGCCTGCATGCCATTGGCCGGCAATAAAATGGGTCTGTTGTGTCATACGTTACACCTTAAATGTTGTCGGAGCGAAGCGAATAAACTCACCATCTTGAATGCCAAGATGGTCTGCATCGACCTTAGAAATAATGGCCCGCTCGTTTGCTTCATCGATTTTAATTGATGTTGCAATCGCTCTAAAATCAGTAATTTTGGTATTAATTACGAAATATTCAGTTTCTGAAATTGCACCGTGTTCGTCATATTTGGCCGCTAATGGGTCATCAATTTTAACCGCTAGTTTTCGACTTGCCTGAGCAGTTCGAATATGCGCTAGATTCGCTTCTACTGTGGGGCCTGCATCGAAAATATCAACATACCCTCTGCAGCTGAAACCTTCGCTTTCTAACAATCTTAATGCGGGTTTGGTTTTGTCGTGTACTTTACCTATGACAGCTTGTGCTTCTTTGCTGAGTAAACTGACATAAATGGGGTACTTGGGCATTAACTCTGCAATAAATTGTTTCTGACCAATACCGGTTAAATAATCTGCGGTTGGAAAGTCCATCGAGAAGAAGTGTTCTTCTAGCCACTGCCAGAAGGGAGACTTTCCTGATTCATCGCTAATGCCACGCATTTCAGCAATGACAGTTTCAGCAAATCGTTCTTTGTGTTCCATCATAAACAAGAAGCGCACTTTGGACAGAAATCGCCCATTATTGCCTTGTCTTGCTGATTCACGCAGAAATAGAGTGCAAATCTCCGAGACGCCAGTGTAATCGTTACACAAGGTTAGTATCTCGGCTGTGTTGTAGATATCGAGCTCGCGAGAAGCATGAACCACTTTGCTTAAATGGTAATGATAAAATGCATCATCAAGACCAACGCTTGAAGCGATACCACTGGTGCCTACCACTTGTCCTGAGTTGGTATCTTCCATAACGAACAAGTAGCTTTCGTTACCAGGTTGGCTAATGTCTGCTTGAAACGCCGTTTCCGAATCTAAAATCTTACTTTTTAATAAGGTTTCGTTCACAGGTAATGAGGTAAACCCAATACCTGATTCAACGGCGATATCATGCAGCACAGCATAATCGCTGTGCTTAATAGGGCGAATAATATTCATGTTCGCTATCTCAAAATAGGGTTAGGCGTTTACAACAGCGGCCACAGCACGCTCAAAACGAGCTAATCCTTCCTGAATATCTGTATCGGTCAGGATCAATGAAGGGGCGAAACGCACCACGTTTGCACCGGCTACCAAACACATGAGCTTTTCATTCGCACTGGCCACAAGGAAGTCACGCGCTCGGCCTTGGAATTTTTCATTCAAAGCACAGCCCAACAATAAACCTTGGCCACGAATTTCATCAAACACATTGTATTTGGCGTTAATGGCATTCAAGCCTTCGCGGAATTGTTGCTCTTTTTGTTTTACACCGTTCAATACTTCTGGGGTATTGACGATATCTAATACTTTTTCAGCGACAGCGCACGCCAGTGGGTTACCGCCGTATGTGCTGCCATGGGTACCTACTTTCAAATGGGCTGCGATTGCCGTTGTAGTAAGCATAGCGCCAATGGGGAAACCACCGCCTAACGCTTTTGCAGAGGTCAAAATGTCAGGCGTAACGCCTAAGCCCATGTAGGCATATAGTTCACCGGTACGTCCAACACCTGATTGCACTTCGTCAAAAATAAGCAAAGCGTTATGCTTATCGCACAAGTCACGAACACCCTGTACAAATGATTGTGTCGGGCTAATGATACCGCCTTCACCTTGAAGGGGTTCCATCATAACGGCGCACGTACGTTCAGACATGACCGCTTCAAGGGCGCTTAAATCGTTGTAATCAACATGCTCAATGGCACCTGGCTTGGGGCCGAAGCCGTCAGAATAAGCTGCTTGACCACCTACGGTAACGGTAAAGAATGTGCGTCCGTGAAAGCCTTGCTTGAACGAGATAATTTGGTCTTTTTGTGGGCCGTAGTTATCAAGGGCGAAACGACGTGCTAGTTTCAAGGCAGCTTCATTTGCTTCAGCCCCAGAGTTAGCGAAGTAGACCTTTTCAGCGAAAGTGGCGTCAGTCAGTTTTTTAGCTAAACGTAATACTGGTTCATTCGTTAGCACGTTACTTAAGTGCCAAAGTTTCTCACCTTGCTCTTTTAATACGGCCACTAAGTCAGGGTGACAATGGCCTAAAACGTTTACTGCGATGCCGCCAGCGAAATCAATATATTCGTTACCTGCTTGATCCCATACTCGCGCACCTAAACCACGTACCGGAATGATCTCGGCAGGATTGTAATTAGGAACCATTACTTCGTTAAATAATTCGCGGGTCACTTGCATGTAGATTGTCTCCAAACTTAATCGCCTAGGGCATAAAATAGACAACTATTATTTCAGATTAAATCGGGCTTGTCTGCATGGAAAACCTAGCTAAACCCTTATTTTTAAAGGGTTTGAGTGAACTTGCAGGAATAGTGAATAAGTATTTAATCTAGCGAATAGCTAATATCTTTCGCTGTGTATGTGCTTAGCGCCACATGCGTTGACCTAGAAACAAGCAAAGGTCTTGCGCTAACTTGCATGAATATCTATAGATTTTTTTGGTTTTTATTCTGAATTATCGCTTTCTAAGCCAATTGAGCGCATATCTGTGGTTTTTAATGATTCTAATGAACCCATTGGAAAGGCGAATTGGCGTAAATAATCCTTCGCTTCATCATTGCTAACGAGCTCATGAAATTTCAGTATCCGGTACTTCCCATAGGCGTTACTTTGCTTAAGTACTTTAACCAAGGGAAGAGGTGAGGCTGAGGGCTCGGCTTGTGCTAATTCGGTAAATGCGCCACTTAATGGTAAACGAGTGAACCCTAGACCGTCGACAATATCCGCAGTGGCTTTTGCAGCGTATTTATCAAGTAAAGAAAGGAGTATCTCGCCAGATGGCTCAACTTTTGTTAACGCGCTGTGGCGTTGATGCTTCAGCGTATCTTCTGCCTCTTTAAGCGCACTTAATTGAATTTGATCAAATAAGCGAAAATACAATTTAATCACCGCGATTGGTCCTAAATTCTGTAGCATGCCTGCGGTAAAAGCTTGGTTTTCGTCTAATTGGTAAAAAGGTGCTAGTCGTTTACCGGACATGGCAGTTGCAATCGACTGCTCCCATATCCGTCTTTTTATATGCGGGTATGGGTCAGTTATTTGCGGTAAATGCCGACGGATCAGTAAAAACGGTACCACCATTTTTAAATTTTCAATACCGAAAAAAGTTAATGCAACACGCAATGTCTCAGCGCTGATGATTTTGCCTTTGCTGTCACGCCGCCGGTATTTGGCGGAATTAATCATCTTTGATAGGTCTTTATATAACCAGGGAACTTCGGTGGCTAATACTTCAAGACGCGAGACAGTGCACGCTTTTACCGCGAGTAAATCAAGAATTTTAGGGAGCGCCATGTCAATGGCCAGCACTTTGGTGATGATAAATTCTGGATCGCTTAGGGCCTCGCTGAGTTTTAGCTCAATCTCTTGATGTAATTTCGCCGCTACACTTTCGATTCGGTTGTCTTCTTTTTCTTGCGAGAGTTTCTTGTCTTCTCTGGCCTGCTTTTCAACGGCAAGTAGCTCTCGTGTTGGCACCACTTCTTTTGCAATAGGTGGCGCGTTTTCATCAGCCAATTGCTGTTTAGCGGCTTTTAAATCGATAAACAATTGCTTGAAGCGAGTCTCAACTATGGGCGTGTGGGTAGCAGGTGATGTCATTAACAGTTTCGAAAGCCTTGATTTTATTATCTAAATGTAGGAGCTAAGTGTGAATTGTGCCTTATTTTTACGCCAATTTTCTACGCCAATATTATTTTATCTGCTGATACGGTTAGAAAGTTAGCCAATATTTGCATACCGCAGGTACTGAGTAATGACTCAGGATGAAATTGCACCCCGTACACGGCTAATGAGCGATGCTCAATCGCCATAATCTCCCGCTCACCAGGAATTTCATCACACCAGGCTGTCACCTTTAAACTCTCTGGTAACCCTTGCTCTTCAACAAGCAGTGAATGGTAGCGAGTCGCGATAAATGGCGTTGGAATAGCATTAAATAAGCCGCTGTTATCGTGAGTCACGTAAGACGTTTTACCGTGTTTAATGTTGCGCGCCCGTATTATATTAGCACCAAACACTTGTGCTATTGCCTGATGACCGAGACACACGCCAAGCATAGGGATAACGCCTGAAAATTGTTCAATGGCGCCAAGGGTGACACCTGATTCGTTAGGTGTGCAGGGGCCAGGGGAAAACACTAAATAGTCTGGGGCTAACTCGGCAATTTGTTCGCAGGTTATATGATCATTACGCACGACCTTTACTACTTGGCCTAGCGTGACAAAATAGCGGGCAAGATTATGGGTAAATGAGTCGTAGTTATCGATGATCAGCAGCAAAACAATTGATAGCCTAAAGCGTGAGCCGCTCTTTTTGAGGCTCAGATTGAAAATTTGGCGGATTGTAAAACATTTCATTGGGATTTGCTGTGGCTTTGTGTTTCACGATAGCGATTTTAGCTGTATTGCTAGGTATACACAGCGTTTTCACCTCTCCTGTAATAGAGACCCTTTAAGTTAATTTTCATTTTTTTGGCAAATTACCGAGTTAGGCGTTTAATTCCTAGCTAGCATGAGATACGGTGCAGTTCTTACCTTTCTTAAATACTGTTATATCAGCGTGAAAGCTGAGTTTATTGTCCTTTTATGCTAATTGTTAGACTTTTTTCGATCTTGTTGAATAAGCTAATGCACGCCACACTTAATGCATAAGATCCCTATGTTAATTTCAGATAGTGCAGAGTGCTGCACGCTGGTTATATCCTGACTGGTCACAAACAGAGTGAGACGAATATGAAAATACTAGTAGCAGTAAAACGTGTCATTGATTACAACGTTAAGGTGCGCGTTAAAGCAGATAATAGCGATGTGGACTTAACGAACGTCAAAATGGCCATGAATCCTTTTTGTGAAATTGCTGTTGAAGAAGCGGTACGCCTAAAAGAAGCCGGTGTAGCGAGTGAAGTGGTAGTGGTATCTATAGGCGCTAAAGCGTGCCAAGAGCAAATAAGAACGGCGCTTGCTTTGGGTGCTGATCGCGGTATTCAAATTGAACTTGATACATCAGCTGATGCACTTAGTATCAGTAAATTGTTAAAAGCTGTGGTAGATGAAGAACAGCCAGGGCTTGTGATTTTAGGTAAGCAGTCTATTGATTCTGACAATAACCAAACGGGTCAAATGCTAGCGGCGTTACTTGACCAACCTCAAGCAACCTTCGCATCTGAGGTCAAAGTGAACGGCGACAAAGTACAGGTTACACGTGAAATTGACGGCGGTTTACAAACGTTAGAGCTAAATATGCCTGCAATTATCACTACAGATTTACGTCTTAACGAGCCGCGTTATGCATCGTTACCAAATATTATGAAAGCTAAGCGCAAGCCGCTAGAAGTGAAAACGCCCGCTGACTTGGGCGTCGAAGTGAGAAACAGCATCACCCTTGACAGTGTAAGTGCTCCGGCACAGCGCCAAGCAGGGATCAAGGTTGAGTCGGTGGCTGAGCTAGTCGAAAAATTGAAAAACGAAGCGAAGGTACTTTAAGTAGTACGTAATAGGAGAAATAAATATGACAATTTTGGTCGTTGCAGAACATGATAACCAAGAACTTAAGCCTGTTACCTTAAATACCCTAGCTGCCGCGCAGCAAATCGGTGGTGATATAGTATTACTGGTTGCAGGGCATAACTGCCAAAGCGTGGTAGAGGCTGCGTCGGTTATTTCAGGTGTCGATAAAGTACTTCACGCTGATAATGCGGCTTATGAACATCAGTTGGCTGAAAATATTGCGAAGTTGGTGACAGGCATCGCGAGCGGTTACAGCCACGTACTTGCCCCCGCAACAACAAATGGTAAAAACTATTTGCCGCGTGTGGCTGCCTTGCTTGATGTTAACCAAATTTCTGATGTAACAGGCGTGGTCAGTGAGCAAACATTCTTACGCCCGATTTATGCAGGAAATGCAATTGCCACTGTGACCTCTAATGACACCATCAAATTATTAACGATTCGTGGTACTGGGTTTGACGCAATCAGCCCTGAAGGTGGTTCGGCGAGTGTAGAAGCCCTGGGTGATGCGCATGATGGCGCAACCTCATGTTTCATTCGCGAAGAACTGGCGAAATCTGATAGGCCTGAGCTAACAGCTGCCTCTGTAGTGGTGTCCGGTGGTCGCGGTATGGGCAATGGTGAGAACTTTGACATCCTTTACAGCTTGGCTGACAAGCTTGGAGCTGCCGTTGGAGCCTCTCGTGCGGCAGTTGATGCGGGCTTTGTGCCAAACGATATGCAAGTGGGACAAACGGGTAAAGTGGTTGCGCCCGATTTGTATATTGCGGTTGGTATCTCAGGAGCGATTCAGCACCTTGCCGGTATGAAAGACTCAAAAGTGATTGTGGCTATTAACAAAGATGAAGAAGCGCCTATTTTCCAAGTTGCCGATTATGGGCTGGTGGCTGACTTGTTTGATGTTATCCCTGAACTGACCAACAACGTATAGAATCGAAGCGAGTTGAATTATGAGTGAATACACACACCCTTTAGCAGATGCTGAATTTGTACTGAGTGAATTAGTTGATTTCGATGACCTTTGTGCAGATATGGGGCAAGACGATATCAATAGCGAACTGGCGTCAGTTATTCTATCTGAAGCGGGTAAGTTAGGCAGTGGTGTGTGGGCGCCATTGAACAAGGTCGGTGATTTACAACACCCAAAAATGATCGAAAAAGACGGTGGCCCAGGTGTACAAGAAACCGCTGGTTTTGCACAGGCTTACCAAGAGTATGTTGAAGGTGGCTGGGCATCACTGACAGGCGCTGAAGAATTTGGCGGTCAGAATTTGCCTAATGTGCTTGGTAGTGCGGTAAATGAAGTATGGCACACGGCCAACATGGCATTTGCGTTGTGCCCGTTGTTGAGCCAAGGGGCGATAGAGTCTATTTCTCATCACGGCAGTGAGCATTTACAGCAGTCTTATTTACCTAAGATGCTCAGTGGTGAATGGCCGGGCACCATGAATCTAACCGAGCCCGATGCAGGCACAGATTTAGCCGCGGTAAAAACCAAAGCCGTGCCCAATGGCGACCATTACCTCATTAGCGGACAGAAGATCTTTATAACCTGGGGCGATCACCAAATGACCGACAATATCGTGCATTTGGTATTGGCGCGTTTACCTGATGCACCAGCCGGCGTAAAAGGCATTTCATTGTTTATCGTGCCTAAATTCAACTTAGACGAAAACGGTAACCCAGCTGAGCGTAACGATGCATATTGTGTTTCGTTGGAGCACAAACTTGGTATTCACGGCAGCCCCACGTGTGTCATGAGTTTTGGCGACAACGGAGGAGCTAAAGGATATTTGGTTGGAGAGGCGCATAAAGGTCTCTCGTACATGTTTACCATGATGAATCATGCCCGCCAAGGTGTGGGCTTACAGGGCTTGGCCATATCTGAGGCGTCTTATCAACATGCATTAGCGTATGCCAAAGAGCGTTTGCAAGGCACCAACAAAGACGGTAGTCGTTTTACCATCATGAAGTTTCCTGACGTGCGCCGTATGTTGATGCAAATGAAGTCATCTACTGAAGCGATGCGAGCACTGTGCTTAGTGGCTGCGGCGGAAATAGACCGTGGTAACAGCGCGCGTAGCGAACTGTTCACGCCAATCGTTAAAGGTTGGTGTACTGAGCTATCTCAAGAGTTGACTTACTTAGGCACCCAAATTCACGGTGGCATGGGCTTTGTTGAAGAAACCGGCTCAGCGCAGTTTTATCGTGACGCTAGAATACTGACTATTTATGAAGGCACTACAGGCGTGCAAGCGCAGGATTTAGTCGGGCGTAAAACCCTCGTCAATAAAGGGCAGTCTTTAGGTGAACTACTGGATGAAATAACCGTAGATTTAGCAAAATTTAGTGCCATGGGTGGGCAATTTACCTTGGCAGCCAAGCAATGTCAGGCGGCACTTGAGTGTGGTGTGGCGGCGCGTCAATGGTTACTTGATACCGCTGCTGAAGACAAAAACGCCGCAGGCAGTGCCAGTGTGAACTTTATGATGTTGTTCGGATATTTGTGTGGTGGCTGGTTAATGGCCAAAAGTGCGATGCAAGCAAAAGCTAAGCTGGACGCAGGTCAAGGCAATAGCGAGTTTTTAAATGCCAAGTTGATTTCTGCTCAGTTCTTTTGTGAGCATATGGTGGTGCGTACACAAGCATGTTTAGCGTCCATTACAGCCGGCAGTGAAAGCATCATGGCCCTGCCCGAAGACGCGTTTTAATTAACGCGTATTGATGCAGTCTGGAATTAGGCCTCTGCGGGAAACCGCAGGGGCTTTTCTATGTGTGATTGAAGCGATGCAACATATCAATTTCAGCTGAGTAACAGAAGAGATATACTTTGCTATCAATTCATACTGCGTTAACCCGAGAGCCCATTACTTTCATGCGCCATAAACACCATTCAATTTCAGTGCATTTTGCTCAATCTATTCTGAAAAGAGCTGTTGAAGTTGGCCTAGATGAAACGCGATTATTGACTGAGTCTGGCTTAAGTAAAGCCCTTGTGAATAATAGTGAAGTGCGTATTACCCCTGAGCAGTTAAGTCGTTTAATGCAGTCTGTGTGGCGCAGTGCAGATGATGAGTATTTGTGTTTTGGTAGTCAGTCTTCGCGCCATGGTGTGTTTAATCTGATGGCAAAGCAAGTCAGTCATAGTGCAAGCTTGCGGCAAGTGTATCGACGCGGTACGCGCTTTTATAATCTGGTCGCTGGTGCCACCAAACTTAAATTTGAAGAGCGTGAACAGTACGCACGTTTTTATCTTGCCCTCGACAAACCCGAGTTAGATCCTGAGCATGTGCTAATCGATTTTTTGCTGCTTTTATGGCACCGTTTTCCTAGCTGGCTGATTGGTCAACGCATCCCATTAAGAAAAATTGGCTTCATGCATGGTAAGCCTGCTCATCATGAAGAATACCGTCTAATGTTTCCGTGCAAAGTGGTTTACGAACAACAGAGCAATTACTTTGAGTTCGAGCATGATATTTTGAGTGCACCTGTGGTGCAAAGCCAACAAAGTTTGAACGACTACTTACAACGGTGCCCATTGGACTGGTTCAAACGTCAATCGTATTTTCCTGTGTACACACGAAAAGTACTTAATTATTTAGAAGCAGCGCAAGATATGTCGTTGATCAGTATGGCTGATATCGCTGAGCAACTGCACACCACAATTCGTACCCTTAGGCGCAAGCTTTTAGAAGAAGGCACTAGCTTCCAAGAACTCAAAGACAGTGTAAGGCGTGATGAAGCCATTCATTACCTGAGCCAGCCGGATATGCCTATATCTCAGGTAGGGCGTTTATTAGGATTTACTGAAGCAGCTACCTTTGCACGGGCATTCAAAAGCTGGACTGGCGTGGCCCCAAGTACTTACCGAAAATCAAAAAGTCATTGATAATCTTAATATGGGCAGGGCCAAAGAATGTCCTATTTCGCCTAGTAAATGACTTAAACTGCCATACAGTTTTTCACAAGCTTGTAACATACTGACAAGGTTCAAAACGATTTGCTGAATTTGGATGACAGTAATTTTGAATGACAGATAGAATGCTGAGCTGTTACCCCAACCTCTCAGTTTGGTGTTCTTGGCGTGCAAACCGATACCTAAGATACCTTGCGTAATTTAGGTATCGGTTATTTAACCGCAGACATTAAAAAAGCAGCCATAGGCTGCTTTTTAGTGTGTCAATGCTTTGCTTAATGCATTAGCGTCGTAATGGGTTAGCCACAAACCCTATCGCTTCATAGACCTTGTCTATTGTTTTCTGGGCTCGCATCTGAGCTTTCTCAGCTCCTATTACCATAATCCGGTCTAATTCGGTTTGGTCTTGGCGTAATTCAGTGAACTTAGCTTGAATCGGCTCAAGCATGGCAACAACGGCGTCAGCTACATCGGTTTTCAGGTGACCGTACATTTTGTCTTCATACGCAGGCACTAAATCGGCAATGGGGGTAGCCGTAGCACACGATAGCAAACTTAATAAGTTCGATACGCCTGGCTTTTCGGCGGTATCAAAGTAAATACGCGCTTGTTCGTCTGAGTCGGTCACTGCGCGCTTTATTTTCTTACTGATTTTTTTAGGATCTTCTAACAGGCCAACGAAGTTGTTTTGATTGTCATCAGACTTAGACATTTTTTTCAGCGGATCTTGCAAGCTCATGACGCGAGCGCCCACCTCAGGTATATAAGGGTCAGGTATAGTAAACACATCGCCGTATATATTATTGAAGCGCGTCGCAACGTCACGGGTTAGCTCTAAATGTTGCTTTTGATCTTCGCCGACAGGGACCTGTTTTGCTTGATAGAGTAAAATGTCAGCGGCCATTAAAGCAGGGTAAGTGAATAAACCTGAATTAATGTTGGTGACGTTTTTAGCTGATTTGTCTTTAAATTGCGTCATGCGATTAAGCTCACCCATTTGGGTGTAGCAGTTCATGATCCACGCTAGTTGTGAATGCTGAGGCACATGAGACTGCATGAAAATAGTGCTCTTGTTTGGATCAATACCACAGGCTACATATAAGGCTAAACCGTCAAGACAAGCATTGTGCAGCGCCTTAGGCTCTTGTCGCACTGTAATGGCGTGCATGTCTACCAACATATACAAGCATTCATTGTCGTCTTGCATATCAACCCATTGACGTAGAGCGCCGATGTAGTTGCCGATAGTAAGTTGTCCAGAAGGCTGGCAGCCGCTTAATACAATTGGTTTGCTCATAAGATTTGAATTCTACTGTTAGTGTTTAATGTATGGGTAACTTGATTATAACGGGGTAGCCTTAGCTAATTCTTCGCGCATCTCGTCGATAACTTGACGGTAATCAGGCTGATTAAAGATGGCTGAGCCTGCAACGAACATATCTGCGCCAGCCTCAGCTATGGCGCGAATATTATCGACTTTTACGCCACCGTCAATTTCTATTCGAATATCACGTCCACTGGCTTTCACCAGTTCTTTAACGATTTGCAGTTTATCTAGGGTTTCAGGAATAAACGATTGCCCACCAAAACCGGGGTTAACAGACATCAATAAAACATGGTGTAGTTTATGTAGCGTGTAATCTAGGCAGTCTAATGACGTTGCTGGGTTTATCACTAAACCTGGTTTACAGCCTGAATCGGTTATTAATTGGATACTGCGATCGACATGCCGAGAAGCTTCGGGATGAAAGCTAATCATACTCGCGCCTGCTTTGGCAAAACTAGCAATCATTTCGTCAACGGGTTCAACCATTAAATGCACATCAATTTCTGCGGTGACACCGTAATCACGTAATGCCTTACATATCATAGGGCCAATCGTTAGATTCGGTACGTAGTGATTGTCCATGACATCAAAATGAATTACATCAGCACCAGCGGCTAATACCGCGTCAACCTCAGCACCAAGACGAGCAAAATCAGCGGAAAGTATAGAAGGAGCAATCAAAAAAGGACGCATATAAGTCTCAATTTGCACAAAAATGTAACTGTACCGAAAAACCTGCTATGACAAAAGTATCAACTGCGCCCCAAAAAGGGGCTTTCGCTTTTTTGTGGTGCATCAATGCACAGTCTTATCTCATTTTAAATTTTGTTCAATTTTCTCTTTTTCGATAAATTTTCTTTTAAATCAATATTATATGTCTTCTTTTGACGAATTATTTTGTGATTATTATTTAGGCATTGCTCTTGCGTAGTTGTAACAAGAATTAACGATAAATCGAAGTTATCTCAACAAAAATTGAATTAGCTAAAACACATGGAGCACACACACATGAAAGCATTAAAACTCACCGCACTTGCCGCAGCCGTTCTTGCCGGGTCAGCCGTTAGTCAAAACGCCCTTGCAGAAATTACTGCTAACGCAAGCGTTACTAGTAACTACATTTGGCGTGGTTTAACGCAAACAACCAATGATGCTGCTGTACAAGGTGGTATTGATTATGCGAGTGAAAGTGGCTTTTACGCGGGAACTTGGGTTTCTAACGTAAATTACGGTGCAGACGATATTTACTCTTATGAGCACGATTTGTACTTTGGTTTTTCTGGTGAGTCTGGCGATATCACTTATGATGTAGGTTACCTTTACTACAACTATGACAGCGAAGCTGAGTTTGACTTTGCCGAAGTGTATGGCTCAGTCGGTTATGGCGCTCTTAGCGTGACGCTTTCATTGTTGGCACACACAGAAGCAGATGAAGGCGAAGGTCAAGATTTCGGCTTCGCAGAAGCGTCATACGTATCTGTTGATTATGGTATGCCAGTACTAAACGGCGCTGAATTAGGATTTCACGTGGGCTATCACCAAGGTGATTTCGCTGAAGCGTTCAATGGGGTACCAGACGGATATGCAGATTGGGGAATTTCTGTTTCAAAAGACGGCTTTAGCTTTGCTGTGACTGGCACCGATTTAGACGAAGTTGAAGACCCTAGCACAGACCCATACGATAATGATTCAGTAAAATTTGCTGTTTCTTACAGTGTTGACTTCGAGCTTTAAATTTCAACGTTAGATCTTTCTTATACAATTTAATAGCGTTTAAACAATCCGCTGACGTAACCGTCAGCGGATTTTTTGTGATTGCTGAGCGCAGCCATGAAAGGGAATAATCATAACTGCACACCGATGCCTTGTCCAAAACCCGCCCGGATAAATCCAGAGAGGGCAATTATTTACTGGCGTTGGTATTAGGATAAAAATTTACCGTTTTCGCGATGAACGACCTGACATTTGAGGTGAACTTTACTCTTACTACGAAAGTATAAGGTATAATGCAACAAAATATTTCGCCAAGGAGAGATTATGAGTACCTATGTAAAACGACTAATCGGCTTCGGTGCCTTCGCTTTAGTGGCTATGTTGGCCGTGGGAAAAACGTCGATGAACAATGAGACCTTGTTCTGCAGTTGTCCCCAAGCCGTTGCTTTTGATCATGGTTTGCCGATGAGTCATCCTATTAATCGATGCGCTAAAGAGCAAGCTGACGTCATTAGTTGGTCTAGCTGGGTAAGTGGAAACTCTACATCTTACCAAATGCATTTTATTGATTTACTTGAGCTACTTTCGCGCTATGCTGAAGAAACGGATGAAATAAAGCCAAGAGCGTAATCAGTATGGACAATGCAAAAAACGGTTTATGGGATGTCTTTAAAAGTGTAGCCGCTAGTGTGTTTGGCGTGCAAAGTAGTGCCAACCGTGAACGAGATTTTCAGCAACAATCATTTGTACCCTATTTAGTGGTTGGGGTGGTTTTTGTTGTTGCTTTGGTTATGTCTTTAGTGCTGATTGTTTCAGCCGTTTTACCCAGTTAATTCCTTTCCTTACAGCTTAACGTGATGTTGGTTTGATATATAAAGCCAAAAGTTCACTGACCTTCTTTCTGCCATTTCCTTTGTGGCTTATAAATCGACTAACTTGTAATTCAGATAACTGGGCAAGTGCATAAAGACGACGGGTATCGGCGGTGTCGTGATTACTGATGAGCACCGGAATATCTCGCTCAAAAGCCGTTTTTGCTGCAAGCAAAGCTAAATTACTTTGCTCCGCCATGGAAAAGCCGCCTTTAGCATAACTGGCAAAGTTTGCGGTTTTACTGATGGGCGCATACGGTGGGTCGCAATAAACCACACTGCCACTACGAGCGCGGCTAAAGGTTTTTTCATATGACTCGCACACAAATTGCGCTTTTTTGGCTTTTTCAGCGAAAAAGTACAGTTCTTCTTTGGGGAAGTAGGGTGCTTTGTATTTACCGAAAGGTACATTAAATTTTCCTGATAGGTTATAACGGCACAATCCGTTGTAACCAAACCTATTAAGGTATAAAAAAAGCACTGAACGTTCGTATACGTCTTCGCTCGCGTTAAATAAAGCTCGCATTGCATAGTACGCATCTGAGTCATTGTTCTGGGCGGTAAAGAGGCTTTGAGCGTCTTCTATGTAACGTTCAGGCTGGTGTTGCAGTATCTTGTACAGATTAATGAGATCTGGATTGATATCGCTTAACAAATAGCTAGAGAAATCCGTGTTTAAAAACACCGATCCAGCTCCGACGAATGGCTCTACCAATTTTTTTGCTTCAGGAAGATGTTGGTTTATTTGTTCAACTAGCCGGTATTTTCCGCCAGCCCATTTCAAGAAGGCTCTGTTTTTCTTATTCGTCATTAATGTGTCTTGTCAGGCCCTGAATGTAAGGAAGTATCAGCAAAGCAGAGATTGTAGCGAGCCCATAGCCAAACAACAATTGGCATATGCCTTTAATTAGCAGATTCAATTTCTTGATGTACTTTTTGCAATGCTTTTGGGAATGGCGTTGCATCGTGTAAGCCTTGCGGCAGAGATGAAACACCGTCTAATGCCGCAGCAAGAGAAGGATAATGCTTATTGTATAAAAGTACGTACCAGTCATCATTGTAACGTTTGGTTTGATACACCCACACGTGTTGTTCAATATTATTGTTGGTTAAGTACGCTTGAATGGCGTTACGAACACTAAACCCTATGACTTGTAAGACGTAGCCATCTTTTGGTAATGCCAGAATTTTGGCTTCATCAAATTGAAAATTATTGTCAGTCGCCGATGCTGAGTGAACCGGTTTTCGCGCATTTGCTTGTGGCGCACTTGCTGATTGCTCTGTAGCGGGAATATCCGCTGCGAACGGTTTTTGTAATGCACCTGTTTGCACAGTGTCGGTGTCGAGATCAGGCAGAACAGGCATAGCGCTCGATTTTTCTTCAGCCGCAAGTTTGTTTGTCTCTTTTAAAGATAAGTCTGACATATTTTTTTTATTTTCATCTATGCGCTTACTTTCACTGTTCCAATCGGAAATCAGTGGGTCGCCTACAGAGCTTGCAACTGTCTCATCCTCGCCAGGCTGAGGCGGCTCTTTGCTCTCAAAATCTGAAGCTTGCTCGTTCTGTGGAGTCACTTCGATGTGCTTTTTCGCGTCAGTGTTAGGAGTAGACGGAAATTCACTTGTAGGTGCAATTACTGGTCCTTCGGTTTGCGTGCTCTTTGTGCTGCCATCTCTTGCGGGCTCAGGCGCCTGCATTGTTTTTTTGTCTTCCTCATCTGGGCTATCACTTAATAGTTCGGGGTATTGAGAAAGCAAAATGCTGGAAAAGATCACAATAAATAGCAGACAGACCACAGGAAGAAACCATCGGCGCTGCATCATACTTGGGGCTTCAGTAAGTTTAGGTTGATTACGCTGCTCTATTCGCTGAGCAAATGCTTGGCGTTTATTAGCGATTAATTGCTCTAGTTCACTGCCAGATATAGCAGACTCATGATCGACGTTAGTACCAGCATCGACGACGATCACATTATTTTTATTGGCAAAACCTTGATAGGTTTGATTGACCCATTGGCGCTGAGCAAATACCAGAACATTTACTTGGCGTTCGCTGCCAGAATGTAAGGTTAAAACAAGCTGTTGAAGCTCTTCGAGCATACTTGTGGAAAGGTTTTCCCCTTTGGAAATGCAGATCATTAGCCCTTGGGTTGCCGTTGATTCGGTATGACCAACACTAGGGGCAATTAGTTTGGCAAGCGGCGCGTTGCCCGAGTGGGGAGTGAGTTTGCTGGAGAGTTGCTGGGTAAGTTGTTGGCGAAAATCGTTGAGTAGCATACTAGGCTTAGCGGTGATGATCGCCACTTCATCGCTGTCATCTTGTTCAGCTAGTAGCGCATCAATACAGGTAGATATACTAAATTCGGGCTCGGATTTTATAAAAATGAGCCCGGAAGAATATTGAATTAAATGACTAAGCCGTTTGTGCAATTCGCTTTGCAAGGGTATCTACTCAAATTTTTAGTAAAGTGCTGGTGCAATATAGTGCTAGTTTAACAAGTTTTTCAGCAGTGTTTCATCTAGCTCTGATGTGACAATTGCTTCACCAATCGCTTTAGGAACGATGAAATTGAGCTTACCCGCTTGTACTTTTTTATCATGCACCATGTGCTGCATGAATGTGTCATAAACCATATCGGTAGGGGGCGATATAGGCAAAGCGAATGCCTCAATTAAGGCAATAACACGTTGCACTTCTTTAGCTTGCATCCAGCCTTTCATTTGCCCAGCTTTTGCCGCTAAGACCATACCAGCGGCTACCGCTTCACCGTGTAACCAATTGCCATAACCTTGTTCTGCTTCAATCGCATGACCGAAGGTATGACCAAGATTAAGTAAAGCACGCAGGCCGGATTCACGCTCATCAATGGCGACGATCTCGGCTTTGATTTCACAGCAACGGGCAATGGCATATTGTAATGCGTCAACATCTTGGGCGATAAGCTGAGCGGTATGTTGTTCTAACCATTCAAAAAAGGCTTTATCGTAAATAATCCCATACTTAATCACCTCGGCCATGCCAGCTGAAAACTCTTTTGCAGGCAGGGTTTGTAAGGTTTTGGTATCAATGAATACCGCTTTAGGCTGGTAAAACGCGCCAATCATGTTTTTACCTAACGGATGATTAACAGCGGTTTTTCCTCCCACAGAAGAGTCGACTTGAGAAAGCAATGTTGTGGGAATTTGAATAAAGGGCATACCTCGCTGAAAACTTGCCGCAACAAATCCGGTTAAGTCACCAATCACACCGCCGCCAAGGGCAATTAGCGTGGTATCACGAGCAGCAGACATATTAAGTAGTTGGGTGATAACATGCTCAAAACTTGCTAGATTTTTATGTTGTTCACCGTCGGCAATTACAATTTTTTCAATCTTGATATTCGGCAAACTAGCAATAATAGTTTGACTGTATAGCGGGTCAACTAGGTCATTGGTCACCAGTACCGCTTTATCTGTTTTGATGTAATCTGCCAATTGATTGCCTTGGGATAGCAAACTCGGCTGAATAAAAATGGGGTAGCTACGCTCACCCAACTTCACTGTTAATGTTGTCATAAGCGCAGCCCTTTGGCGGTATTTCTAACGGTTACTGATTGATTTTCTCTATGATCTGATTAGCAACGGCGCGGGCGCTTTGCTCATCAGTATCAACAATGTAATCAGCAGCATCTTCATACATTGGGTTACGCTCTTCTGCAAGCTTACGCAATACCGTTTCAGGATCGTCTTTTTGTAATAAAGGACGACGCTTATCACGTTGTGTACGAGCGACTTGCTTGTCAATTGTGGTTTGAAGATAAACGACAATACCTCGTGCTGACAGGCGATTACGAACGGCTTTGCTCACCACAGAGCCACCGCCTGTTGCTAATACAATACCTTGTTTGTCGGTTAGATCATTGATGACGGTTTCTTCACGAGCGCGAAAGCCTTCTTCACCCTCTAAATCAAAGATCCAAGCGATATCAGCACCTGTGCGCTTTTCTATCTCTTGATCTGAATCATAAAATTCTAAATGAAGTTCGTCTGCGAGGTGTCTTCCAATTGTGCTTTTACCAGCACCCATCGGACCTATTAAAAAAATATTACGTTTTTCAGCCATTTTTGCTTAGTTCACAATTCTGTTATTTCGGGGGTAGAAATCTATATCGCGGCTACCCTTAAATGGATTAACCTGACCTCGTTGAAATTTCGAGGGCGGGATTATCTCAGCTTTACCCTGAAATTTGCAAGCTTTGTTAAGTCTTGGTGAAATTTAAATACGCGACACTCGTTGTCAAAGTGTATCAATGTACTGACTATGTGGCCTTCAACGCCATATAAATAGCACTGTTTGCTATTGTTCGGCCAAGCTGTCGAGGAGTATTTTCGGTGTTACAAAAATCAGCAATTCACGCTTTTCATTCACGGTTTGGGTGTTTTTAAACAAGTGACCGAGGACCGGAATGTCTCCAAGTAGGGGGACTTGGCTAACATCATCGGTACTGGTTTGCTGAAAAATACCGCCAAGTACGATGGTTTCACCATTATTAACCAGTACTTGGGTACTGATTTCTTGGGTATCGATAGCAACGGCCAAGCCGGTTGACGTGTTGACCGTGTCACCTCGGGTATCTTGGGTGACAACCAAATCTAATATGATGCGATGATCTGGGGTGATATGTGGCGTGACTTTTAAGCTTAGTACCGCTTTTTTAAACTCTACGGATGTCGCGCCACTTGATGTGGATTGCACATAAGGGATTTCGGTACCTTGTTCAATGTAGGCCTCACGCTGGTTGGCTACTGTGATACGTGGGCTGGCGATAACTTCACCTTTATTCTCTGACTCAAGCGCAGATAATTCTAAATCTAATATGGTGCCATCGACCAGGCGGGCGACTTGTATTCCGATACTACCGGCGGGGCTAGTGACGGGTAAATTGACGTTCAAGCGATTATCAATTGAAGGGACGATACCACTGCTTAGGGTGTCGGCACCTTCTATGCTGCCAGAGGTAGCAGTATCACCTGAATTATTGCTAAAGCCCCAACGTACCCCAAGTTGCTCGCCTGCATTATCACGCACCGTGACCATGCGCGATTCAATCAATACTTGTTTGACGGGAATATCTAATGCGCTGATCAGATTCCTTGCTTCATCAATCGAACCTTGAGTATCTCTGAGCAGCACAGTGTTGGTGCGTTCATCGACTGCCACGCTGCCTCTGGGGCTCAGAATACTGTTGTCAGTATTCTTAAGAATACCGGCGACTTCTTTGGCTTTCGCATAGTTAATTTGTAAGTTAGCTGAAATAAGAGGGGCTAGCTGAGCGACTTGTTGGCGATTTTGTAATTGCTGTGTCTCGCGAGAAGCGAGTTCCTCCGACGGTGCGATAAGTAATATATTGCCTTCTAAACGTTTATCTAGACCGCGAATTTTCAAAATCATGTCTAGCGCTTGATCCCAAGGTACACCGTTTAAACTTACCGTAACATTGCCGCGCACTGTGTCAGTGGTGACTAGGTTAAATCCGTTCACTTGGGCAATAATTTGCAAGACATTTCGCACAGGTACGTCCTGAAAATCAAGAGAAATGGGTTCACCGCTGTATACGGAAGCACTTTGTGCTTGCTCAGATGCCTGGGGTTTGATGGTCAATACCAATTGATTTTGCTGCTTACTGTGGGTGAATAGCACATCTTCCAGTAAATTAAACGCTAGAACACTGGCGCCTTTTCTCGAAAAGGTCTCTATCTCTGTAATTGGGGTAGCGAATTCAGCCACGTTCAAGGTGAAAAATTGATCTGGGGCGAGCTTGGTGTCAGGTAAAGTAAGCGTTAGTTGGCGCTGTGATGCAATTATTTGTGGCACGATACGATTGTTATCAAAGGTGAGTGTGGCTACTCCATATCCTTCCACTGAGCGAGTAAATTGAATGTCTGTTAGTTGATTACTGGTGAGTTCGTCTATCGCAGCAACGGGATCCACTAGCACGGGTTCAGATTGTGCTAAAGCAGGCACAAGCCATGCTACGCAAAGTAGGGCGCTTAATGTTTTGAGTAACGATGTAAAATGTGGTGATTGGCGACTAGCCATTGTTTTCTCCCGCATTGTCTTGCATGGATAGGGTGGCTTGTTTTTTCTGCCAGCACCCTGTGCCATCAGGCAACATTTCAGTGTAAGTAATTTCTCCGTCTTTTATGGCCGTAATGCGACCATAGAAAAGTCCGAGATAATCACCAATGGTTGCACGGTATAAACGCCCTTCATTGGTTTGGATTAACGCCCATTTTTTTTGACTGTTGTTAATGGTGCCGATAAAGGCCATGGCATCAATTCCATATTGTTCTAAGGGGTGTTTTACATGTGTTGTATTCGGTTGTGGGCAAGTGGGCGTAGCGGGTGTTGTTTCAACCTGAGGGGCATTCTTTAATCGTTGAAACGGGCTACGCAGTTCATTCGCTGAGTAAGCAAAGGCCGGCGAAGTGGTAAATTCAGGGTAGGGTTCAATGTTCATCGGTGTTGTGTTTTTGACATCATCAATGTAAGCCGTTAAATCTTCTTTTTGCTCTGAGCAAGCGAGCAGCAATGTGAGCATGGGGAAAATCATTGCGCATTTCATTGGCTGATGTCCTTGCGCGATTGCGTCAGTTCAGCGCGATAGGTTTTGGCTGCAAGCTTAAGTTTTAAAGTGGACAGCTCTTGAGTAACTTCAAAGTCGTGCACGGTAACGATGCGCGGTAAGGCGGCAATGTCAGACACAAACTGACCAAATGCATGATAATTCCCCGTGACTTCAATCTGAATGGGCAGTTCAGTATAAAACTCTTTAGGGACTTCTTTTTGCCAATTGAGTAGCTTAAAAGTAAGACCGGCAGAGGTACCCACAAACGTAATATCGTCAAGTAAGCCTGGGGTTTCGTTACTGGTCGGTAGCGACTTCAACATAGAAGAGAAGTCTTTTTCTAAGCGTTCAAGTTGCGCCTGATAGGCGGGAAGATTTACCGCAATATTGTATTTACCTTGGTAACTCTGTTTTAAATCAACCTCGTGTAACTGGGCTTTTTCCAGCATGGGAAGCTTATCTTTGACCAGTGTGTAATAGCCACCAATAAGGGCAATAATAGCAACAAACAAAGCCACGACGGTTTTCACTTCAAATGGCCAAATTGCGATTTGGTCAAAATCTAATTCATTGAGTTCTTTGAGTTTATTAAAATCGAACTGCATTTATTTAGGCTCCCCTTGGTGTTGATTGAAATCAGGGGCAACGCTGGGACTGATATTAAATTTAATTTTAAACTCGCTCACCGCATCAGCTGCGCTGGTATCCGCCACAATAGAAGACAGTTCTGCATCATTAAAAACGTTTGAGTTTGCTAAATTACGCATAAAATTTGCCAAACGATTGTTTGAATCACTGACACCGACTACTTCAACTCGATTAATGGTGCGTGAGAAACGTGAAAACGAGACTCCCGAAGGAACAATTCGAGTGAGTTCATCAAGTACAATAGGAGCCGCATTACGACTGACCTCTAATTGTTCGATAAGCGTCATACGTTGTTCAATGGCTTCCTTGCTTTGCTTAATATTTTTAATTTCGCCAATTTGAGTGTCTATTTTTGCCATTTCTTGGGTTAAAAACTGATTGCGCTGTTCTTGTGTAGCAATGACCTGATCCATGCCTTTGCTTACAGCAAACATCAACAGCACCATTGATACACCAATGCCGACTAACAAAGTGAGATAATTCTTTTTCTGTTGCTGACGCCGGGCTTCACGCCACGGCAGCAGGTTTATATGTGGCATGGTGAAAAACTCCTAATTGCCAACCCTGTGGCAATGGCAAAGTTAGCACCATGTGTGGCGATTAGTGCGGTGTTTTTCTCGTCACTTTGCATACCCAACAATGGATTAAAAACCTGCACTGTGATCCCCAGTTCTTGGGTCAGTTCATCAGCCAAGTTAGTAAATGGCCCAATTGCGCCACAAATATACAGTTGTTGCGGCGAGGCCTGGTGAGACGAACTAACGTACATCTGAATTGCACGGGTAATATGTTGCTGCAAGTTAGCCTGAAAAAGCATAAAGCAGTCGCGCTGCCAAGTTTCGGGCAAAGCTTGATTCGCTAACTGGTGATCATAATCCACCCGAGTTAAATTGTAATTCGAGCAAGTATCTTGAGCGAGTACGTCTAAGCCAAAATTATGCTCTTTGGTGTATACCACTTTGTCAGCGGTGATCGCGCAGAACTGTAGCTGAGAGGCGCCTATATTAATGCAGCAACGAATATCTTCAGTAGTTTTTTCAGGCTGCTTGGTAGATTCATCATCGCTGGCAACGTGCGCAGTATTCTTTGGGGGAATATTTGGGGCAAAATGCATCAATGCATTGGCAAGGGCGTATATTTCTACATCGGAAATTTTAGGCTCAAAGTCTACTTCGTTTAACAAGGTCAGGCGAGAATCGAGCAAGTCTTTATGCACTGCACTAAGCAGCACTTCGACTTTTCCTGGGTAACTGGTGCTGGGGGCGAGTCGCTCGAAATCCAAATAAATTTCTTCAAGAGGATAAGGGAGCAGGCTGTCTGCCTCTAGTTCAATTTGGCTTTCAAGTTCTACATCGGTTAAATCGTTATCCAGATATGCAAGCTTATTAATCACCGCTGTACCTGACACGGCAATGACCACGTGTTTCACTTTGGACTTTAAACTGAGTTTCACTTTTTTAAGCGCTTGGCTTAAGGCTTCATAATCTTTGACTTCACGCTCAGCAAATGCATTTCCATTGATTGGCTCGCACGCTATTGCCAACACATTTACCTGTTGCTTGGTTTTTTCTAGCAATATGGCCTTAACATAGCGGGTGCCTATGTCGAGTCCAATAAGGTGCTGCGTTTTTTTAGCCAATAATTTGTTAAACACGTCAGGTTCCGATGCAAATATACTTAGCAGGATGTTAGTATTATTGCTTAATTTTTAATTATTTATGGTTCTTATAACGGTACTTAGGTATAAAATATGAATCATTTATTGCAACTTGTCTTGGTAATATTGTTTTCGTGAAGTTTTTAAAGCCCGCATTCTTGTTTCTTATCCTTGCTTTTGTCGTTGGTGTCGTCACGACCTTTGCCCTTTATTTTTACATGAAACCTGACCTTCCCAGCGTGGATATGCTCAAGGACGTGCGCCTACAGACGCCCATGCGGGTATACACCCAAGATGGCAAATTGATTTCACAATTTGGCGTTAAACGCCGCATTCCGCTTACCATTGAAGATGTACCGCAAGACTTAATTAATGCCGTTTTAGCCACAGAAGATAGCCGTTTTTATCAACATCCAGGGGTAGACCCCATTGGCATGGCCCGGGCCGTGGTCAACCTAATTTTGACTGGTGAGAAAGGGCAAGGTGGTAGTACGTTAACCATGCAATTGGCCCGAGGGTTCTTTTTAACCCGAGACAAAACTTACGTGCGTAAAATTAAAGAAATATTCATCGCATGGCATATGGAACAGCTGCTGACTAAGCAAGAAATATTAGAATTGTATTTGAATAAAGTGGAGCTTGGGCATCGTTCGTTTGGATTTGGAGCCGCCGCACAGGTGTACTATGGCAAAACAGTAAATGAGCTGACTCTGGCACAAATGGCGACGATAGCAGGCCTGCCTCAAGCGCCGTCGGTGCTTAACCCTATTAGTCGTCCTGAACGCTCAAAAGCCCGCCGTCGTGTTGTATTACTGCGTATGTTAGATGAGAAATACATTACCCAAGCACAATTCGATGAGGCAGTGAATGCGCCTATTACTGCTAAAAAACATGGTGCTGAAATAGAATTCTCGGCACCTTATTTGGCAGATTTGATTTGGAATGAAATGGTTGAGCTGTACGGCAAAGAAGAAGCCGAAACTGGCGGATATCAAGTCTACGCTACTGTCCCATCTGCTACTCAATTAGCCGCCCAGAAAGCGATACAGCGTAACTTACACGACTATGATGAGCGTCACGGCTATCGCGGCCCTGAGCAACAGTTGTGGATCCCTAAAGAGATACCTGTAGCTCCTGATGGTGGCAAAAACACTGAGGTGACATCGGCTATTTCCAATGAACCTTGGAACGAAGAACGTATGCTCAGCTTCTTAGAAGATTACAAAACATTTGAAAAAATGCGACCGGCGATTGTGGTCAAAGTCAATGAAAAAGACGTTACCGTGTTTACCCGAGAAGGGCGCTACAGTGTGATCGATTGGGACGGCCTTGATTGGGCTCGTAAGTATATCACTGATACGCGACAAGGTAATGAGCCTGAAAAAGCGAGTGATATTTTAACCGAGGGCTCGCTTATTCTCATTCGCCGGCGTGAAGACGATAAACACTGGCAGTTAACGCAATACCCGGATGCGAGTAGTGCATTTATTGCCTTGGACCCTCATAACGGAGCAGCGCAAGCGGTTATCGGTGGTTACAGTTTCTACCAAAGCCAGTTTAATAGAGCAACACAGGCAAAGCGTCAGGTCGGCTCGAACATTAAACCTTTTATCTACTCATCAGCTTTAGCCAATGGGTTTACCTTAGCCAGTGTGATTAACGATGCACCGATTAATCAATGGGAGCGGGGCACTGGCAACGCTTGGCGACCTGAAAATTCACCGCCTGAATACGATGGACCCATTCGCCTGCGGGTTGCGTTAGGAAAATCGAAAAACGTGGTATCGGTGCGCTTGGTGCGCGCCGTGGGTCTTGAAAAAGTGCGTCAACATTTAACCCGTTTCGGATTTGATTTATCTGAAATACCCAATGATGAGACGGTTTCATTGGGTTCAGGTTCTCACACGCCGTTGGAAGTGGCTACGGCATTGGCCGTCATTGCCAATGGGGGCTTTCTAATTCAACCGCATTTTGTTGAACGCATTGAGGATGATTATGGCAAAGTGTTGTGGAAAGCGAATCCAGTGCAGGCGTGCGATCCTTGTGGTGAAACTCAACCGCAAGAAACGGTTGAAAATGCAGCCACAGATAGTATGGACATAGAAGCCATGCTCGCGGCTGAATTAAACGCTGAGCCATTTGCTCAAGAGAACGGCAATGACAGCAGTACTAATGATACGCCTGAAATAATCCGCTCAGCACCTAGAGTGCTGGATGAAGACAATGCCTTTTTGATTGCTGAAATGATGCGTACAGCAGTGAAAACAAACGGGAACTGGAATAAGAAAACATACTGGCAAGGGACTGGCTGGCGAGCAAGTAACCTACTACAAAGAGCTGATATCGCTGGAAAAACCGGTACCACAAATGATTCAAAAGATACCTGGTTTAGTGGTTTTACCAACGACTTAGTCGCAACGGTTTGGGTTGGTTTTGATGATATGAGCCGCAGCTTAGGCCGTGCATCGCGCAACCAAAACCTAATCAATAAAAACCCGCAAAAATTTAACTTTATCGGCAATGCCATGATAGGTGGTGAAGATGGTGCTAAAGCTGCCGAACCTGCTTGGATCCGCTTTATGCAGCGCGCCTTAGACGGCGTACCTGAAAAGAAACGCCCTATGCCAACTGACTTAATAACAACGCGTATTGACCGAGCTACGGGTAAGTTAACCCAACGCACTGATCATACATCAATGTTCGAGTACTTTATGCAAGGCACCGCGCCAACAAGTTATGTGAGTGATAGTGAGTTTGTTGATCCAGCGGACGAAAATGATGAACAAAGCAAACCACTTGAAGACATTTTTTAAGGCATCATAGTTCGTGATGGGAAGGTGAGATCATTTAGCGTCAATAAGATTGATCCCCCTTCCCATGTAATGCTGTTAAGGGACTCGATGCTAGCTTGAATCATCGATTGTACTGGTCGGTATTTTTTAATATTTTGCGTTTAATTCTTATGCGAAGGCTTTGTCTTCGCGCCAAACAGGACACTTTTTATGAGTAGCTCAACGCCTAAAAGTGCGTTATATATTCCTCATTCAGGCCCATCTTTGCTTGAAACCCCTTTGCTCAATAAAGGCAGTGCATTTACTGCTCAAGAACGCGTAGCGTTTAACCTGACGGGGTTGATACCACCGCGCTATGAAAGTATTGAAGAGCAAGTTGAACGTGCGTATATGCAGTATTCCAGCTTTAATGAACCGATCAATAAGCATATTTACTTGCGGGCGATTCAAGATAATAACGAAACCCTGTATTACCGTCTTATTCAGCAGCATATTGATGAAATGATGCCGATCATCTATACCCCAACGGTGGGTGATGCATGTGAGCAATTCTCTGATATTTATCGCAGCTCCCGGGGCTTGTTCATTTCCTATTCTGAGCGTCATCAGATGGATGACATCATACGTAATGCCACCAAGCGCAAAGTGAAAGTTATCGTGGTGACCGACGGTGAACGTATCCTTGGATTAGGCGATCAGGGCATTGGCGGCATGGGGATCCCTATCGGTAAATTATCTTTGTACACAGCATGTGGCGGCATTAGCCCAGCCTACACACTACCTGTCATGTTAGATGTAGGCACCAACAACGAAAAGTTATTGAATGACCCCATGTATATGGGCGCACGTCATAAACGAATCGGCCAAGCTGAGTACGACGAATTTGTCGATATGTTCATCAAAGCCGTATTAAAGCGCTGGCCTGAAGTGATGTTGCAATTTGAAGATTTTGCCCAGCCAAATGCCATGCCACTGCTGGAGCGTTATCGGGATAAAGTCTGTTGCTTTAATGATGACATTCAGGGGACCGCTGCTGTAACTGTCGGCACGATTTTAGCCGCCTGTAAAACCAAAGGTGAAAAACTCAGCAATCAACGTGTGGTGTTTGTGGGGGCAGGTTCAGCAGGTTGTGGTATTGCAGAACAAATTATCAAACAGATGACCAGTGAAGGTATATCTGACGCACAGGCGCGCAGTCAAGTCTTTATGATTGACCGATTTGGTTTGGTAACGGATGACATGGAAGGCCTACGTGACTTCCAATACCGCCTAGCACAGCCTTTGGTGAATTTAGTGACATGGCAAAAATCAGCTCAGTATCCAACGTTGCTTGAAACCGTCAGCCAGGTAAAACCCAGTATTTTAATTGGTGTGTCTGGGCAGGCCGGTTTATTCACTGAACAAGTGATTAAAGAAATGAAACGCCATTGTGATTTGCCGATCATCTTCCCGTTAAGTAATCCGTCTCGTCAGGTGGAAGCACGTCCCGAGAATGTCATTGAGTGGACTAATGGTGAAGTGATCATTGCAACAGGTAGTCCGTTTAAGCCAGTGGCGTATCAAGGTAAAACCTATCCGATTGCCCAATGCAACAATAGTTATATCTTCCCGGGCATTGGTTTGGGGGTGCTAGCGGCCAAAGCCAGTCTGATCAGTGACGAAATGCTAATGGCGACCAGCGCAGCGCTGGCCAATGCATCTCCTCTTGCCAATGGAACAGGACAAGAGTTGTTGCCACCGTTAACGGGTATTGCTCAATTGAGTAAGAAGATAGCCTTTGATGTGGGCAAGGTTGCACAAAAGCAAGGTTTAGCCCTAGAAGTGAGCGATGAAATACTCAGTGAGCGCATTGAAGGGAACTTCTGGCAGGCAGAATATCGCCCTTATAAACGAGTCAGTATCTAACGCCATATAGGAAATGAGTGAAACGCCGCACATATTGCGCCGCATTGGTCGCATAGGGTGCGGCGTTTTTGTTTGTACTCAATCGAACCAAGAACGTCATTAAAATTCCGTAGCAAACTAGATTGTAACTCAGGGATAACCTGCGTAGAATCCGCCTCCGGAGTTGGCCAGGCAATCGCCGCTTATTAGGCAGTGTTCTAGGGCTTAGTACCTAGTACATTTGTGTTAATAAGGGGAGGAAAGTCCGGGCTCCACAGGGCAGGGTGCCAGGTAACGCCTGGGCGGCGAAAGCCGACGACAAGTGCAGCAGAGAGGAAACCGCCTAAGCGCGAAAGCGCCGGTAAGGGTGAAAGGGTGCGGTAAGAGCGCACCGCACCACTGGTAACAGTGTGTGGCAAGGTAAACTCCACCCGGAGCAAGACCAAATAGGATCTCTTATGGCGTGGCCCACGTTGAGATCGGGTGTGTTGCTTGAGCCAGCGAGTGATTGCTGGCCTAGATGAATGGTTGCCCACGACAGAACCCGGCTTATCGGCCAACTCCACCTTTTTACACTCAGCCGCAGCCTAGTCATTAGGCGGCGGTACGTGTCATATTTTATCCCTTTTCTTGTGCTTTATTCCTTCAAATGTGTTTCTTCACTCAGTTAATAAGTGTCGTGACGACTTATATTAAACTTTAGTCTAGGTTTGCCGTTTTATGGCGCATTATGCTAGCTAACAAAGATACAAAGGTTTATTTTTTACTTAAGAACCCACTGCATCGAAGTAACATACTGTAGGTTTTTTATGGTAAAAAAAATAATCGGTAAATTCAGGGAAAGATTGCTGGCCTCTCCTCAGGTTGATTTGGAGCACAAGGATATGTTTCGTCTTGCGATGGAACATTCAGGGATAGGTATGGCATTGATTGCGCCGGATGGTACTTGGCTGAAAGTGAA